>NZ_JADABY010000056.1 GCF_015672735.1 Citrobacter sp. Res13-Sevr-PEB04-36
GGCGGGACACGTGGTATCCTGTCTGAATATGGGGGGACCATCCTCCAAGGCTAAATACTCCTGACTGACCGATAGTGAACCAGTACCGTGAGGGAAAGGCGAAAAGAACCCCGGCGAGGGGAGTGAAAAAGAACCTGAAACCGTGTACGTACAAGCAGTGGGAGCCTTGATTTATCAGGGTGACTGCGTACCTTTTGTATAATGGGTCAGCGACTTATATTCTGTAGCAAGGTTAACCGTATAGGGGAGCCGAAGGGAAACCGAGTCTTAACTGGGCGTTAAGTTGCAGGGTATAGACCCGAAACCCGGTGATCTAGCCATGGGCAGGTTGAAGGTTGGGTAACACTAACTGGAGGACCGAACCGACTAATGTTGAAAAATTAGCGGATGACTTGTGGCTGGGGGTGAAAGGCCAATCAAACCGGGAGATAGCTGGTTCTCCCCGAAAGCTATTTAGGTAGCGCCTCGTGAACTCATCTTCGGGGGTAGAGCACTGTTTCGGCTAGGGGGTCATCCCGACTTACCAACCCGATGCAAACTACGAATACCGAAGAATGTTATCACGGGAGACACACGGCGGGTGCTAACGTCCGTCGTGAAGAGGGAAACAACCCAGACCGCCAGCTAAGGTCCCAAAGTCACAGTTAAGTGGGAAACGATGTGGGAAGGCACAGACAGCCAGGATGTTGGCTTAGAAGCAGCCATCATTTAAAGAAAGCGTAATAGCTCACTGGTCGAGTCGGCCTGCGCGGAAGATGTAACGGGGCTAAACTGTGCACCGAAGCTGCGGCAGCGACACTATGTGTTGTTGGGTAGGGGAGCGTTCTGTAAGCCGTTGAAGGTGGCCTGTGAGGGTTGCTGGAGGTATCAGAAGTGCGAATGCTGACATAAGTAACGATAATGCGGGTGAAAAACCCGCACGCCGGAAGACCAAGGGTTCCTGTCCAACGTTAATCGGGGCAGGGTGAGTCGACCCCTAAGGCGAGGCCGAAAGGCGTAGTCGATGGGAAACAGGTTAATATTCCTGTACTTGGTGTTACTGCGAAGGGGGGACGGAGAAGGCTATGTTAGCCGGGCGACGGTTGTCCCGGTTTAAGCATGTAGGCGGAGAGTTTAGGTAAATCCGGACTCTTATTAAACGCTGAGGTGTGATGACGAGGCACTACGGTGCTGAAGTAACAAATGCCCTGCTTCCAGGAAAAG
>NZ_JADABY010000057.1 GCF_015672735.1 Citrobacter sp. Res13-Sevr-PEB04-36
GGTAACTACATGGAAAGAAAAACAAATATTTCAATATATATTCTTGCTTTATCTTTTTCATCCTTTATCGCAGCATTATGTAGCTCGATCATATACAAACTATCCTTGCTACTATGTGAAATTATTTTGGAAAAAAACAGAGAATGTATAATTAGTTCCACGGATGAGTTTTATTACATCATCATTTTTTTACTGTCATTTTTAATTTATAGAATGTTATTCTCACAACTTCAAAAAAAAAGCGTCACGCAACACCGAAAACGTTATATCACGTTTTTGTTGGCTGTTTTTTTGTTTTTTATCGGGAATTGGCCTGGCATTATTAATGCTAGCCTTACTTTATTATTTATTTCCTATTGATTCTTGGTTAATGCAAAGTTATCAGTATACCCATGATCAATGGGGCTGGTTTCTGCAAGAAAATGAGGAGAATCCAATGGAAGGTATTGCTGCATGTATTTCTTTATTTTTATTCCCTTTATTATTTACATTTAAATTCTATAGAATGATAAAACATACTATCAGAGCCTTTAAATGGCGACAAAAAAACAAAACCCATGAAATTAATCAGAGTATTTTTAAATATATAGTCAAAGAAATAATTGGCACTCTCGCGTCAATTATTGGTGGGCTACTTGTTTTTATGTGTCTATTGATTATTTCGTCTGGATACCTGGACAGAACGAGGGTTTTATATAGGCACCTCTATATTTTTGGCTCTTATTCTCATAAAAATACTATCATTCTTCAATAATGAATAGGCGAGAGGAAAGACCGTGAGTGTCTCACTCTGATCCTTGCTGAGTGTCAAATTTCGAAAACCTGCCCTACCGATACTCGGTACAGAAGAAACTGGTTCAACAACTATCAGACAGTAGCAGGAACCAAACCCACATCTGGTAGCCTGATGAGTGCTGGGTTTTGAGGCGACATCGCGGAAATGAAGCTGAAAAGTTTTGAGGCAGAGCTGGCAGCGATAACGTCAGGCATCGGATGCAGAATGCCTATTGCTGCGGACACCACGGGTTTCATTACAACGAGGACAGATAATATCAATCGTAGCCATTCGGAGTTCACGTCCAAAATACAGCGTATACCTCAGACACTAAATTAGAGTCACGACCAAAAAATGAAAATAATAGAAGCAGAATGCATTCATTGAATTAGTAGATGAATAAACGAATCCGCTCTACGTGATTAAATATAATCACTATAACTAAAAAAGTATAATTCCAATCAATGGTATAACACATAAAAAAGCCGGAGACATGCTCCAGCTTTTTTACCGCTATCAGAGACCAACCTAAAAAGTTACGCCTCCTTCACCACAATCAGCGGTTCGATATCGCTCTCTTTTTTAATCACCAGCGACTCGTCGCCACGCAGGCAGGTGCCGCCGTAGTTACCGCCAACGGTAAACGTGCAAACCTGAATATATTTACCGGCAATCTTTGGTAAACACCAAAGCTGCTGATAAATGTTCTTCTGCTCGGCAAACTTACCGCTGGTCTTATCGAGCAGTTCTTCCTCGTGGCTCACCAGATCGATGTTGCTGCCACAACGTCCTGCAATAGGTTTCACGGCATAACCGGTTCGCGCCAGTTCGTCGTTAACAGTGAAATCCGTATCAAGCAGATAACGATGATGCGGAAACAGTTGCCACAGGATCGGCAATATGGCCTTGTTGCCGGGAATAACCGTCCACAGCGGCTCAAACACCAGCACTTCCGGGCGCAGCAGCACGTCGATCAGCCGAACTTCCTGATGAGTATGTCCGGTACGAATTGGCACGGCAGCGTATTCAGTTTCGCTCACCTCACGCACTTGCTCAATCGCGGTTTCCCATGCCCAGGTTTTCCAGACGCAGTTCACCAGACGATCGTTGCCGTCAATCAACTGCCCGGCATCATCCCAGCGTAGTTCATCCAGCCCACGGAGGATTTTGCTGTCAAACCCGGCCTGGTGCAACGCCTGCTGCATAAACTGCGCATGGTAGTTCTCCTCAATATCCTTGTCCTGCATGATGTGGACGAAAGGACGCGCGCGACTGTGCTTCCAGGCACCGGACAGTTCATTGATCAGCCCTTCTGCCGGATTATGCCCTTGCCCACGATAGCCTTGCTCAGCCCAGCGCTCAAGGATCAAGCCAGCTTCGGTATGACACGATGCGGAATCGGCGTTGTACTCGTACACCTTCAGTCCGCGCTCATCCATACAGAAATCCATACGACCTGTGATCATATGATGGCGACGACGCTGCCAGGAGAGGCGCAGGCGTGGCCAGAGAATTTTTGGAATATCGAACAGTGCCAACAGGTTATCGTCTTTCAGCACTTTGTCGGTGGCGTGCAGATACATCAGATGCAGTTCGTTGGTCGCTTTAATTAGCTCCTGCTCCGCGCTTTCAGTAATGGTGAAGTACTGATGCGGATCCTGATTAATCACATGCCCGTTCGCCAGTACATAGGCTTTTTGCAGCGGATCCTGCTCGTTCAACCACTTACCGTCGAACTGCCCGCTATCTTCCAGACGCGCGCCACCAATCTTCAGGGTCTCGTGGTCGATCTCCGGCTGCGGCAGACTGTAGCGGGTATCGTCAGTCTGGATCATCCAGCCGAGGATCGTGGTGTCATCAAAGGTATCACGCAGGGTGTAGTGGCCATTTTCAACCACCATCTCCAGCTCGCGGGTCCACTGCTGTCCGGGAGGCAGCGGTGTGTGGATCACGTTCTGTTCAGCAATGCGGATTTTGTTTTCCAGCAACTGGGTGACGACCGCCACATGACCCGTTTCGTTGAACTCACCGCCTTTTTGCCAGATAAGCAAAGCACCTGCTACCGGCGCGCGGGGTGAGCCATTGGGAAATGCTTGTAACGGCAGAATATTATCGTTCACCACTTCACGCAGGAAACGCAGGGAGAAGATCTCCCAGGCCATGCCCACATCGGTGAAGACTACGCCATAGTTGAGAAAGAGAAAACGGCGTGCGAACTCAACGCACTGCCATTTGTGACCCATATATTCGTCGTCAATATAGCTGCGAAATGCAGCATCATCGTCGTAGTCCCGTGGGTCAAGGGAGCTGTAATCTGAAGAGTAGATTGCTACGCCGCCGGGGGCGTAGCCCAATAATGTCCCGAACGGGGCATCCTGACTGGTCGTTCCTTTGCTCATGCACCTTACCTCAAAACAATACAGCCTGAGCAGGGTGGCGTGAATTTTTCGCTCTGATTGCCTGCTCTGCGACACTAACCGGACAGAGGTCGACTTATCATACACCTCAACGCAGCGGCTGGCGCTCAGAGGCGAAAAATTCGTAGCAGGAACTACACTTTACTGAGGATAACCGGCACGCTTTTATACGCCGGAGTCAGACTTTCCGTATCGACCGCATCGAGCGACAGCAGCACATTCGCTTCCGGCAGATACGCGCCGATCGAACCCGCCGCCATGTCGTAAATGACGACCGTTAGCCCGTGCATCATACGATCCACGCAAGGCTTACCGTGGTCATCCAACGCCTGAACGTTAACAACATCGCCCTGAGTCAGCCCGCGGGCCGTTGCTTCCACGGCGCTTAAAAAAACCACATCACGTCGCCCGCTAATGCCACGATAGCGATCGTTCATGCCATAAATAGTAGTGTTGTACTGATCGTGGCTACGCAGTGTGGCCAGCACCAGCGCCTCAGCAGGCTGGTTTTCCCGCTCGACTGCGCGCTGGCGACTGACGACAAAATTGGCTTTACCGTTTGCGGTGTGCCATTCACGCCGCGAAGCCGGCGTATCCATACGAAATCCACCGGGCTCGGTAATACGCGCGTTATAATCGCCAAACGCCGGAATAACAGCCTCGATGGCATCGCGGATCAGCGCATAGTTCCCGGTCAGCGCTTCCCAGTTTACCGGCGAGTGGAGAAGCGTGGCGCGGGCCAGCCCCGCTACAATCGCCGGTTCAGATTTTAGCCATTGAGAGGCCGGTTTCAGCGCGCCACAGGAGGCGTGGACCATCGACATAGAATCCTCGACGGTCACTGACTGAATCCCTGTTGCCTGCAGATCGCGCTCGGTTCTGCCCAGCGCGGGTAGCAGATAGTTGTGTTTTGCGAGCAGCAAATGCGATCGATTGAGCTTGGTCGCAATGTGAACCTGCATATCCAGCTTTTTCATCGCCTCGAAGGTACGCTGCGGCTGAGGCATCGCCACCGCCAGATTACCGCCCATGCAAATCAATGCCTTCGCCTCACCGCGCTCTATCGCCCGAATACTTTCCACGCTGGAACGACCATGCTGACGCGAAACGTTGATAGAAAAATGCGCTTCCAGGCGCTGCAAGAAGTCTTCTGATGCCGCCTCGTTAATCCCTACGGAACGGTCGCCCTGCACGTTGGAATGCCCGCGCAGTGGGCAGATCCCCGCCCCCGGTTTGCCTATATTGCCTTTCAACAACAGTAGATTCACCAGTTGCTGGACGTTTTCGGTGCCGTTTTTATGCTGGGTAATGCCCAGTCCGTAACAAATGATGGTCGCGCGAGATTTATTATAGCTATGCGCCAGGTCTTCCATCTGGCTGCGCGTCAGGCCAGAGTCCTGCTCCAGTTCAGCCCAGCAGCACTGGCGTAGGTCGTCATATAATGCCGAGTAACCCGCTGTATGTTCGTCGATAAACGCATGATCGAGCGTCGGCTGCTGATCCAGCAAGATCCGCGCTTCATCCATTTCGATCAGCGCCTTCATGATGCCTTTGAGCAGCGAGGCGTCACCGCCCATTTTGACCTGGTAGTAGTCATTACTGAGCTCCGTCGCCTGGCCGGTGAACATCTCTTTCGGGCTTTGCGGGAAGCTAAAGCGCTCAAGTCCACGCTCGGTCAGCGGATTGATGGAGATAATTTTGGCCCCACGCCTGGCGACGTCGCGTAACGTAGTTAGCATGCGCGGGTGGTTGGTGCCCGGATTATGTCCGATGCAAATCACCAGATCGCACTGGTCAAAATCATCAAGCTCCACGGTCCCTTTCCCGAGTCCGATGGCCCGTGTCAACCCGGCACTGGTTGGGCCATGACACATGTTTGAACAATCAGGGAAGTTGCTGCTGCCGTATTCGCGGGCAAACAGTTGATACAGGAACGCCGCCTCATTTGAGGTTCTACCAGAGGTGTAAAACTCAACCTGCTGTGCAGAGTCATAGCTGCGCAGCCGCTCGCCGATTTCCTGAAACGCAATGTCCCACGCCACGGCCTGCCATGTATCCGTCACGGGATCGTATTTCATCGGGTGCGTCAAACGGCCTATATTTTCCAGCGCATAATCACTGTACTGCCAGAGTGCCGATACCGGGTGGCGGCTGAAAAATGCAGGTGAAGCTTTCTTACTGGTGGTTTCCCAGGACACTGCTTTTACGCCGTTTTCGCATAGTTCCATCGGCGCACGATGGCTCGGATCGGGCCACGCACACCCCGGGCAATCGAACCCTTTCACCTGGTTCATTTTGAACATCGCGATAATGTCGCGCGCGACGGCCTTTTGCGAAAACACCGAAGCAGTGACGGCTTTTACCGCGCCCCACCCACCCGCCGGGCCCTGATAACCGCTTACTCCTGGAACACCATTTTTCATTGTTACTGCTTTTTCACCGCCAATTATTGATGGTGAGTACGGTAGCAATTTCCGTCCAACATTGATTTCCTCTTCATGGAGTACGGCCCACGTACAATGAACGGGTTAGATTTATCTTCCCCTTTCAGCACAACGCGACATAAAGTCCCAATCTGTTAAATTGAGTTTTCCCTAACTGCTACACTGCTTCAACACAACCACTCAGAAGGCAGGTCACTATGTCAGACAATACTTATCAGCCCGCGAAAGTCTGGACGTGGGATAAATCCAACGGCGGTGCATTCGCCAACATCAACCGTCCGGTTTCCGGGGCCACCCACGAGAAAACGCTGCCTGTCGGCAAGCATCCACTGCAGCTCTATTCGCTGGGTACGCCAAACGGTCAGAAAGTAACGATTATGCTGGAAGAACTGCTGGCGCAGGGAGTGACAGGCGCGGAATACGATGCCTGGATTATCCGCATTGGCGAGGGTGACCAGTTTTCCAGTGGCTTTGTCGAAGTAAACCCGAACTCAAAGATCCCGGCACTGCGTGACCATTCGCAAAACCCACCGGTACGCGTGTTTGAGTCTGGCGCCATCCTGCTTTATCTGGCGGAGAAATATGGTTATTTCCTGCCGCAGGATTTGCCAAAACGCACTGAAACACTGAACTGGCTATTCTGGTTACAGGGCGCAGCGCCCTTCCTCGGCGGTGGTTTCGGCCATTTCTACAACTACGCACCAGTGAAAATTGAGTACGCAATCAATCGCTTCACAATGGAAGCCAAGCGTTTACTCGATGTACTGGATAAGCAACTGGCGCAACATCAGTTTGTGGCGGGGGATGAATATACTATTGCTGATATGGCCGTCTGGCCGTGGTTTGGCAATGTAGTGCTGGGCAACGTCTATGACGCGGCAGAGTTCCTTGATGCGGGAAGCTACAAACACGTTCAACGTTGGGCCAAAGAGGTTGCAGCGCGTCCGGCGGTTAAGCGTGGTCGTATTGTAAACCGTACCAACGGGCCGCTGAACGAGCAGCTTCATGAACGCCATGACGCCAGCGACTTCGATACCAATACCGAAGATAAGCGCCAGGGCTAACGCAAGATGCCGGATGGCGGCATAAATGCCGTATCCGGCCTACATATAAGGCGTAGGCCTGCCATCAGTAACAAACCGGTTGTCACGCGCTGGTGACGTCGTAATCCATGCGGCGTAACGCGTCTAACGTGGCTTTGGCTTCATCTTCATCGATGATGCTCATAGCAAATCCTACGTGCACCAGTACCCATTGCCCGACCAACTCAGCCGGATCGCCTTCACAAATCAGGGCAATGTTGACATCGCGCTTGATACCGCACACTTCAACCTGCGCAAGCTGGTGAATATCTTCACCGACGGTCAGAACCTGACCCGGGACTCCAATACACATATCTGACTCCGCCCCATAGCAACCTATGGACTATTCGACTTCAATACTTTTCACTTTCAGTGAATCGCCGCTTTCAACCCGCAAACGATCGCCCTGACAACGTGGACATTGCGCATCATGCTGAGTGATTTCCACAACCTGACTGCAATCCCAGCACCAGGCCTGGGCGGGTTTGTAATCAATATGCAGCGCACATCCTTGCGCGACCGTGCCGTGACAGACGATGTCAAAACTGAAACGTACGGCGCTCTCCTCAACACAGGAGAGCGCACCAATTTCCAGCCAAACGCCGGTAACACGTTTAACATCGTGTTGCTCTGCCTGCTGCTGAATAATCTCAACGGCGCTCTGGCAAAGCGACAACTCATGCATTTTCACAACTCCGACGGCCCAACAGCAGCGCGCGACGGCCGAGTTGCGGAGCGTTCGGATCGCTCACCGGCAGCGATAACAACATTTTTGCGCAATCGTCAGTCAGGCGGACGCCGTCTTGCGCCGACATGCTGTGCGAAAGCGGCGACATCAGCGAACAGGACAAGTATTGTGATACGCCATCCAGTTCGCCAACGGTAAATGTCATCTCACCATACGGTAAACGCAGCCCAATTTTCTCACTGACTTTACGCAGGGGCCAGACCTGATCTGGCCCCGGGAAAATCAGTGCGCTCAGCATCCAGGGCGTGATTACACACCCCGTCCACTGACCTTCAAACAGCGTAAAATCAGAGACATATACCGGCATATTCGGATGCAAGAACGAAAGATCGTGCATCGAACGACGGGCTACCTCTTCAAATGCTGCCTGAATCTGCGCTTTTGGGGCTGTCTGAAAGCCTAAAAACTCCTCAGACATGGGCCGCCTCCCGAGGGACAGCTTCCACACCCGACTCGCGCAGCGCAGCGAGAACCTGCTCAAGCGCAGGTTCAATCATGGCTTCAACCGTCGGCGTTAGCCCTATATGCGGCTCCAGCGATTCCGGAATAACACCGACCAGGGTCAGTTTCTTCGGAAACTCGCCAGTAAAACGCAGGGCCGACAACACATCGGCCAGGCCAAGCTGGTGCGGCGAGATTTTGTTGGTAAACAGCGCCGGGATCTCTTCATCCCGCAGGACCATCATGGTTCCCGGCGTGCTTTTTCTCGACACAATGGCGTCAGCAATGATCAGATGATCTCTGTCCGCCATATCGCCGAGCAGCTCCATCCCCGCTGTACCGCCATCCAGAACGTCAACGAAATCAGGCAGGATGTACCGTTGCTCTAATGCCTCAACGATACGTACCCCGATGGCTTCGTCGGTCAGCAAAATATTGCCGACCCCTAAGACTAATATCCGCATTACAGAACCTTAACTGAGACGACTTCGTTCCCGTCAACGTCCACCACATGCACCGCACATGACATACAAGGGTCGAAGGAGTGAATAGTACGCACCACTTCCAGCGGTTTGTTCGGATCGGCGATCGGCGTGCCTACCAGTGAACGCTCATACGGTCCCACTTCGTCATTAAAGTTACGCGGGCCAGAGTTCCAGGTTGAAGGTACAACCGCCTGATAGTTGCTGATAATGCCGTCTTTAATCACCATCCAGTGAGAAAGCATACCGCGTGGTGCTTCGAGGAAGCCGACACCTTTGAATTCGCCGGTAGCCGGGATGTTCGGTTTCACGAAGGTGGTGTGGTCGCCTTTGCCGATGTTTACGATCAGCGCGTTATACTGATTTTGCAGAACGTTCTGCAGTTCACAGCAGTGAACGGTACGACCGATGATACGACCCAGCGTCGAATGCAGCTGAGCAACTTCAATGGTTTTACCGGTCAGTTTGGTGTAAATCGCGATGATTTCATTCAGCTTGGCATGGGTGGACTCACGTTTTGCCGCCAGCTTACACAGCATGTTAGCCAGCGGGCCCACTTCTACCGTTTTGCCGTAGAAGGTTGGCGCTTTAACCCAGGAGTATTTGCCATCTTCTGACCAGCCAGTGTAATCCGGAACCGTTGTCCCTTCCCACGGTGCCTGCGGTGCTTCGTCTTTGTACCACGCATGTTTCGCACTCTCCTGAATCCCTTTGATCAGATATTCATCAGAGTGAGAGGTGATCGGACGATAGGTCGACAGGTCGGCATCGGTGATGTAGCCGCCAGGGAACAGGAAGCTGCCGTTTTTGCCGTCAGTCGGGAATTCCGGCGCGCTCAGGTAGTTAACCGCACCCTGACCACGTTCCAGCCACTCTGGATAGAATGCCGCAATAACCGCAGTATCCACCTTATACACCTGCTCGACAAAGTCGCTCAGCTTATCGATGAATGACTTGATATACATCAGGCGTTCAAGGTTCAGTACGCCAAGACCATCGAGGTTAATTGGGTTCGCAACCCCACCGACCGCCAGGTTCTGAATATGTGGTGTTTTACCGCCCAGCAGCGCCACGACACGGTTGGCATCACGCTGGCATTCCAGCGCCTGCAGGTAGTGTGCGACCGCAATCAGGTTCACTTCCGGCGGTAATTTCATTGCCGGATGGCCCCAGCAGCCGTTGGCAAAAATACCTAACTGACCGCTGGCAACCAGGTCCTTGATCTTGTTCTGAACTTTGGTGAACTCTTCCGCGCTGTTCAGGTGCCAGGTCGACACGCCGTTCAGCATCGCCGAGGCTTTCGCCGGATCGGCTTTCAGTGCGGAGGTGATGTCCACCCAGTCCAACGCAGACAGCTGATAGAAGTGCACGATATGGTCATGCGTGGTGTGCGCCGCCAGAATGATGTTACGGATGTACTGTGCGTTCACAGGAACATCAATGTTCAGTGCACTTTCTGCCGCACGTACGGAAGAAATAGCGTGCGTGGTGGTACAAACACCACAAATACGCTGCACAATCATCCACGCATCGCGCGGATCGCGATTCTTCACGATCTCTTCCATGCCGCGCCACATGGTACCGGATGCCCATGCTTTTGATACCACGCCATTTTCGATTTCGCAGTCGATGCGTAAATGGCCTTCAATACGGGTTACCGGATCAATAGTAATTCTCTGGCTCATGCTTTGCTCGCCTCATGACGATTTTGATCGTTTTGTTTTAAAGGAGGAAGTATCGGCAGTAGACGAATGAGTACGATGTATGCACAAATCTCAATAGCCACAAAACCAATAGAAATCAACAGTTCTTCCCAGGTCGGGAAGTAGTGGTAGCCACCACCAGGATTGAACGCCACCAGCGAATAAGACAGACGCCATGTCGCACAACCCAGCAATGCGCTCAGCGCAGACAGATACAGCATGCGCGAGTCATTTCGCAGCTTCGCGATACGCAGTACTACCAGCGGGAAGACCATCAGCACAACTTCAAGCCAGAACATGGCTGAGTAGAAATCGCCTGCAAACGCATACGATAGCTTGTCCCGATAGATCAGTTCACCGAAGCGCAGAACCACGAAGATCGCCAGCAGGACGCTAATCGTATTCGTCAGCTTGATGAACAAACTTTTCTCGTCCGGCCCATTCCCCTTCAGGCCAGCTTGTACCAGCGAACCTTCAAAGATGACGATCGAGAAGCCCATTATAAAGGCGGTAAGCACTGAGAACAGCGGCAGCATTTCATAGGCTTGCCACAGCGGATGAACCTTAATACCCGCAGAAATCATCAATGAACCCATTGAAGACTGGTGCATTGTCGGCAGCAGCGCGCCGAGGGCGAGAATAAAGAACATCACGTTGTTCAGACGCTTGAGAGGCACTTTCCACCCCAGGCGTTCAAACAAGGCCGGCGCAAATTCCAACGCCATGATGCCGATGTAGATGGTCATACAAACCGCCGTTTCGAACAGCACCGAGTTCACGTTAAAGTGGCCCGGAATGTAGAAGTACGGCAGGTTCCAGTAACGGCCTACGTCGATGGTAATCGACAGACCACCCAGAGAATAACCAAACAGGCTCGCCAGCAATGCCGGACGAACGAGCGGATGGTATTGGCCTCTATTGAAAACATAGACCGCCCATGCCAGCGCCCAGCCACCACAAGCAAAGCCGGTGCCAATCAACAGGTCAAATGCAATCCACACGCCCCATGGGAAACCGCCGTTCAGATCGGAGACTGAGCCCAATCCGAATACCAGACGCTTCACGATGAGGAGCATGCACAGGATGATAAGCGGCCCAAAAATAATAACCGGTTTACTGACTATTTTTCCGCCCAGCGGTTTAGGATCATGACTCATGATCGTCTCCTCCGTCGTGATGGTCGTTTTTCGTGTTACGACGAACCAGCACGGTTAAACCCGCCAGCACAGCCAATGGCAGCATCATGCCTTTATACAGGGTGTGTTGAATATGCTCAGAACGCGCACCGGTTGACAGGTCAGCCAGCTGTGGGAGATCCAGATTTTCATAAGGAACGCCTGTCAGTACCAATACCTGCGTACCGCCGCCTTCTTTCTCACCGTACAGGTGCGGGTAATATTTCGGCACCGTGTGCAGATAGGTATCACCAGCTTTCACCGTCTGACGCGGATAGTGGTATTCGCTGCCAGGCTTCAGCGCCAGACGTTTTTTCGCCTCAGCCATCAGCTCTTCACGCGTACCAAAAATCACCGCGCCGGCAGGACACACTTCTACACAGCCCGGTAAACCACCTTTATCCAGACGCTCTACACCTTTCTGGTTACATAACTCACACTTATGGAGTGCACCAAACGGGTTGTTGTAGTCGTATTTAGGCACGTTGTACGGGCAGGCGACCATGCAGTAACGGCAGCCGGTACAGACATCTTTGTCATAATGGACGATGCCGGTTTTCGGATCTTTTTTCAGCGCTGAGACCGGACAAACAGAAACGCAGTTCGGATCGACACAGTGCATGCACTGTTTCTTGATGTACGCGTAGCCGTTCTGTTCCTGGTCTTTGTTAACGCCTGTTCCACTACGCCACACCTGAATAATGTTGTTGGTGTACGGTGACAGTTTGTCGTTGTTCGACCAGGTCTGTTCCCCTTCAGGGTTACGTGCCGGGAAGTTGATATCCTGACACTTGGTGACACAGGCCTGACAGCCTACGCACAGCGTCGAGTCATAGAGCATCCCCAGAGATCCCGGGATCGGCGGACGGTTTTCTGCAGCCGCATGGCTGACGGACGGCACCGCGCCCAACAGCAATGCTCCGCCAGAAGCTGCTTTAATAAAGTTACGTCTGTTCACGGTTATTCTCCCCGTGAGTCAGCGTTATCTTTCTTTTGCTGACGTCCCAGTTCACGTACCGCCATCACGCTGACGCCGGCCACCAGTCCTACTACGCCACCCAGCAGCCCAATAGCCCCAGCAGAAATGTTGCCACCTTCTTTCAGGTTGACATCCGGCTTCTCTGAACGCGGAGTTTGGTTTTCCACAGAAGCGAGTTGGTGAATACCTTTATGGAAACCGACGCCTTCTTCGTTACAACCGTAGCAAGGATGACCGATAGCTACTGGCCAAACGCCGCCAACATCGCAGAACTGCAACGTCGAGCAGTTACCGTAAGTTTCAGGTCCTTTACAGCCCAAATGGTAGAGACACCAACCTTCACGGTGGCCTTCATCACCGAACTCTTTAGCAAAACGACCCGCATCAAAGTGCGGACGACGTTCGCAATGTTCGTGAATCAGACGACCATAGGCAAATGTCGGACGGTTTTTGGTATCCAACTTCGGCGGCTTACCGTAGGTGATGATGTGTGCGACGGTCGCGAGGAAGTTATGTGGGTTCGGCGGACAGCCTGGGATATTGATGATGGTTTTGCCTGGCAGAACTTCCTGCAAACCGACGGCCCCTGTTGGGTTAACGCCAGCGGCGGCAACGCCACCCCACGCAGCACACGAGCCGATAGCAATGATCGCCGCAGCGCCTTCGGCCGCCCTGCGGATATGATCCACAATAGGCTCACCGGCAACCATGCAGTAAATACCGTTATCTTTTAGTGGGATAGAACCATCTACAACCAGAACATACTGCCCCTTGTACTTCTCCAGAGCGTTATGTTTGTTCTCTTCGACCTGGTGGCCGAAAGCAGCGGAAAGCACCTCATGGTATTCCAGAGAGATAGTCTCCAGGACAAGGTTTTCCACAGTAGGGTGTGTCGCACGAAGTAGCGATTCAGTACAACCCGTACATTCCTGAGCACCAATCCAGATGACCGGTGGGCGCTGAGGGCGGGATACTGATTCCGCCATTTCTGCGGCGGCTTTGCTACTGAGCCCCATGGTAGCGGCCAATGCTGCACAAAGCTTCATGAAATCACGGCGGTTAATGCCGTTCGAATTGATAAGAGAGTTATCTCCAGTCATTTTATTGTTATTCCGTTGCGAAGACCTGGCTTTTATTTTGCACCATTCGCATGTTGCTTATTGCGATCGGCGCGCCATTACCACACTTTTTATATGGTTATGTGCATTATAATACTTCGGCAGGGCAACAAAACGAAGGTGTAGGTCAATAGTGTAATTAATTAAAGCAAGATAATACCCCTTTTGGATCAAGCTTCGAGCCGATAGCCGGCCATGAAAAAGCGAATTGTTGTACTGGACTGGTTCTCCTTGAAGAAATCCATCACCATTTCTTTATCCAGCCCGTAGCGGCGCGTGAGGATCCCCGCCTCCCACGCACTCAGCTGCCGATCGCCTGTTCTTTCAAACATCCGATGTGAGAAACCCAGCACAAAGCCGCGCTTATAATCAGCACAAAAATTCGCCACCGTCCGAGCGCTGTCCGCACTTGACGCATTTAATCCGGCCATCAGGCCCTTACCGAAATGGTTGTCCATGCATAATCTCCAATCGCTATATAATAAATTATATAGCGATTTTTTAAGCAAAGACCAGAGATATCACGCACTTTTTTGTGCCAGATTAAAAGGCTACCCATTCATCGGGTTTAGATGCTTTAGGCGCGGCGCTTTGTTCAGCGGGTAAAACGGTGTTGGTTGGTGCATGCTGTACGTCACTTGCGGAAAGCCGGAACTGCTGAACGGCACGCTGCAGGTCTTCGGTTTGTCGCTCCAGCGCCACTGCCGCCGCCGATACCTGTTCCACCAGTGCGGCGTTTTGCTGGGTCACACTGTCCATTTGCGTGATAGCCACGCTCACCTGCGAGATACCCTTATTCTGCTCTTCAGAGGCGGAAGCGATTTGTTTCATTATCGCCGTCACTTCGGTCGCGCCTCGCAGAATAGCGTCCATCGTCAAGCCGGTCTCCTTGACCAAACGCGCCCCCTGATCGACACGGCGCGCCGATTCGCCAATCAATGTCTCAATCTCTTTCGCCGCACCTGCGCTACGGCTGGCAAGATTACGCACTTCACCGGCAACCACCGCAAAACCGCGCCCCTGCTCACCCGCTCTGGCAGCTTCGACAGCAGCATTGAGCGCCAGAATGTTGGTCTGGAACGCGATACTGTTAATGACCGAGGTAATTTCGGCGATCTGTTTAGAGCTGGCGGCAATCCCGTCCATGGTATCCACCACCTGTGAAACCAGCGTACTGCCTTTGCCAGCCGTCTCTGATGCCGTACCGGCAAGCTGACTGGCCTCACGCGCATTTTCGGCGTTCAGTTTTACTGTGGCAGTGAGCTGCTCCATACTTGCTGCGGTCTCTTCCAGCGCCGCGGCCTGCTCTTCAGTACGCGAAGAGAGATCGTTATTGCCGCTGGAAATCTCCGTCGCGCCGCGCCAGATATTGTCGCTACCTGAGCGAATCGTACTGACGGCTTCACGCAGGCTGTCCTGCATCGCGCTGAGTAAAGGCACCAGTTGTCCCACGCAGTTACGACCAAATTCTTCAATCGGATGGCTGAGGTCGCCCTGGGCAATCTGGCGGAACTGCTGGCGAATACGCGCCAGCGGCTTCACCATCATTGACACGAGATAGCGATCGGTAAAGATAAGGATGGCGATGCCAAGGATGACGGCGGTGATAATTAACGTGCGGATAATCGACGTTTTACCATCAACCATAATGCGTGTCGCATCCAGTCGCTCCCCAGCGGTGGTATTAAACCGCTCAGCACTGGCACCAAATTCACGGCTCAGCGCAGGTGTAACGGTGCTGGCATGCTCTGACCACGCGGTGAGAGAGCCCTGCTGCGCCAACTGCATTTGCGGGATCACGCCTTTGTCCAGCAGCGCTTGCCATGTCGTCAGCACCGCAGCGGCAGTTTCAGGATCCATCGGCCCCGGAGACAGCGTTTTCATCTGCTCAAGTTTGCTACGCATGCCATCCAGCGATTGTTGCGCAGGGCCAAAGTCAGGTGTTCCACCGCCAATTTTGACATCCACAGCACGACTTAACCGCGTCACAAAACGAAAGTACTGATCGTTACCCTGACTGAGGATCGTCATCTGCTGTACGAGATGGCGGTCAATATCGTTTCCTTCTGATATTTTGGATAAAGAATGGAGACTGAATAACCCCACGCCCGACCAGAGCAAGCAAAATAGTCCCAGTATTGCCAGCATAACAATACGAATAGTGAAGTTTTTCAGCAAACGCATAATAGTTTCCTTGCCGTAGATGAGGATTTCGCCATCAGGCGAGACTTATCCTTGTTATCGGCAGGTCACGAAGAAGATATAATGCGTTCTTTATTTTTTTACTTTTTTAAGTGTTTCTGATAACCCTTCAGGTTATATCAATATGAATGCTAATGAAATTAGGTAGCATTATTATTCAGATAACCAATCAAATGTATTAAGCAATACCATGTTTTATAAAGTAAATATTTCTCAAACTATGAGATAGCGCGTTCCCGGACTAAATCAGCGACAGCTTTATCATAACAGGGTATCGAATCAGGGTGAAAATCCCGATTCACACCGGGGTAGATATACGTGAAATAGACTCAAACACGGTATCGAATCACGTCTGAGTGATGTTTTTTCAAGCAAATTACAGCAGCCTATTTTTGCCCAGTTTTTCATCCCAATGTGACCTGGTGAACGGGATAATCATCATGAAGCAGCTAGAATAGAAACGTCGTTTTGAAATTCACCTGCACTAAGGAGATCTCATGGCCTGGTTTGCCAACCCTGAACGTTATGAACAGATGCTCTATCGCTACTGTGGTCGCAGCGGTTTGCGATTGCCCGCACTTTCGTTGGGTTTATGGCACAGTTTTGGACACGTTCAAGCACTGGATTCACAGCGTGCCCTGCTGCGCAAAGCATTTGATTTAGGCATCACGCATTTTGATTTAGCCAATAACTACGGGCCACCGCCGGGAAGCGCTGAAGAGAACTTTGGTCGATTACTGCGTGAAGATTTTGCGCAGTACCGTGACGAGTTAATCATCTCCACTAAAGCAGGCTACGACATGTGGCCGGGGCCGTACGGTTCTGGCGGTTCGCGCAAGTATCTGCTCGCAAGCCTCGACCAAAGTCTGAAACGAATGGGGCTCGACTACGTCGATATTTTCTATTCTCATCGCGTTGACGAAAGTACGCCAATGGAAGAGACCGCCGCGGCGCTGGCTCACGCCGTACAAAGTGGCAAAGCACTGTATGTCGGTATTTCATCCTATTCCCCGGAACGCACGCAAAAAATGGCCGACCTGCTGCGGGAGTGGAAAATTCCGTTGCTGATCCACCAACCGTCCTACAACCTGCTTAACCGCTGGGTCGACAGCAGTGGCTTGCTGGATACGCTGGACACGAATGGTATTGGTTGCATCGCCTTTACTCCGCTGGCTCAGGGGTTGCTGACGGGGAAATATCTGAACGGTATTCCAGAAGGATCGCGCATGCAGCGTGAAGGGAAAAAAGCCCGCGGCCTGACGGAAAATATGCTGACGGAAGAAAATCTTAACAGCCTGCGGTTGCTGAACGAGATGGCGCAACGGCGCGGCCAGTCGATGGCGCAAATGGCATTAAGCTGGTTACTCAAAGATAACCGCGTAACGTCAGTCTTAATCGGCGCCAGCCGTCCTGAGCAACTGGAAGAAAACGTTCAAGCACTGAATAACCTGACGTTCAGCACTGAAGAACTGGCGCAGATAGATAAGCATGTCGCCGACGGCAAGCTCAATCTGTGGCAGGCCTCATCAGACAAATAAGTGTCTAAACAGTATGCCGGGGCGGATGAATTGCCGACCCGGCGGTATTGATTTAGTGATTGTGGCGCGTCAGTCGATCCAGATACCCCATCACAAAGGCTGAGAGCACAAAGGTCAGGTGGATGATGACGTACCACATCAGCTTGTTATCAGGGACATTTTTAGCATCCATAAAAATACGCAATAAATGGATGGAAGAAATGGCCACGATAGACGCCGCCACCTTATTTTTTAGCGACGTGGCATCCATCTTACCCAGCCAGCTCAGTTTCTCTTTACCTTCAGTAATGTCCAGCTGTGAGACAAAATTCTCGTAGCCGGAGAACATCACCATGACCAGTAACCCACCGACCAGGGTCATATCAACCAGCGACAGTAGTACCAGAATGAGATCGGCTTCTGCCATCGAAAAGATATTGGGCAGAACGTGAAAGATCTCCTGAAAGAATTTCAGCGCCAGGGCAACCAAAGCAAGAGAAAGGCCAAAATACACGGGCGCAAGCAGCCAGCGGGACGCGTA
Organism: Citrobacter sp. Res13-Sevr-PEB04-36; assembly: GCF_015672735.1. Taxonomy (GTDB): domain Bacteria; phylum Pseudomonadota; class Gammaproteobacteria; order Enterobacterales; family Enterobacteriaceae; genus Citrobacter. The sequence goes on from NZ_JADABY010000057.1 coordinate 17,625, forward strand.
CATTGCGTTTTCCAGAAAACGTTCCATATGATCCTGTCTTGTAACTAAACCGGGCAGTAGTATATCGCAATTGTGCAACATCGAAACAACATACGCCTCAAACATCTTCCGCGTGGAGCGGCGGACGCTGGAACTCCGGCCACACCAGCGCGACAAGTGCAGGATAGGCTTCCAGACTGAACTCCCTGAAGCATTGACGCAAATTGAGCACGTCCAGATCGGCATGTGGGACTTTCTCTCCGCTCAGGCAGCGTTTTTTGATGTTGTCGTAATATTTGTAGACCGCTGAATTGAGATCGCTGCAGCGCCGCTGCGCATCAAATAACCCCGGTGTTTCATTTAACTCCACCATGGTCATCCGCTTTATTGTCGAGTGAATAAAATCGATATACTCATGATTAACGCGCCAATACCAAACCGGAGTAATCGAATTCATCAGCGCTGAGAAATGATCTTCCCCCTCTTCTTTACTCAGCGTTTCCAGTTTGGGATAAGAGGTAAGTCCCTCATTCGATCGATTTTTATTTGCACCACGCATCAGCACAAGAACCCCGCAGGTAAGCAATAGCAGGGTAATAACAGAATAAAATATACTGTTCATATACAGGCTCCATTTTTTTTGATTTTAAAATTACCCCATGCTATTGTCAACGCAGCCTGTCTTATTAAAAAAACTCACCTCACTGGCAGTAAAGGATATTTCAACATGCTTCCCGAGCATCTTGTTCCCTCTCGTTTTCATTTATCCACATCCCCGACAAAAACTGACACCGCAGAAAATAGTGAAAATTTGACTCAGGGAAAGACAACTTTAAGCGATTATGAAGCAGATATTTTAATTAGTACCTCTGCAACCGGTCAGGCACGAAACATGTTATTTGAAGAGTGCGACCGTCATTTAAAAGAGCGCCTTTTTCGCGCAGCGAAAATTGAATCATTCACCCGACTGCTAAATTCCTTACAATCCGAAGGTGACATTAACGCACAAGAATTAAGTAAAATTTTGGCTAAAAACACCATGCTAATAAATGAGCAGGGCAATAAAATTTGGCTTAATTTAATTACACGCGAAACCAGCGATCCCATTTTTTATTCTCTGGAAGAGAAATAAAATGAAAGATGTTGAAGATAACAACGTTTATTTGGCTTTAGACAGCCATAAAAGTGATGAATTTGTCTTAAAGCATAATTTGGATGTCTTGATTGCTAATAAAAACGCCACGCTGGAAAGCGTGGCTCAGGAGATGGTCTCTATTCCCGCCGCATTGGTACGTATGAAGTGGCAAAATCGCCGTGAAATTTACGCCCTGCAGGCCAAAGAAGAGATCTACGGTTCTGCTATTGAGGCTATTATTGCCCAACAGCCGCAACTGCGGGACAAAATCATGGCCCGTCTGGAAAGCACCTACCAACATATACTCGCGCGTGAAACCGCCACATTGCGCCTGACGCGTAAGCTGTCTGAAGGGAGTTACACTGCAACCAGAGTGACCACCGTCGCGCTGGACGAAAAGAAATGAGGGAATGGGGAAAGAATTAAAAACAGGAGGCCGGGTAAGGCGTAGGCCCTCACCCGGCAACAGAGATTACTTCGCTTTCACGGTCTCTTCACCGACCAAACCAATCTTCAGGAAACCGGCCTGGTGCAGCGTATCCATCACTTTCATCATGGTTTCATAGTCGACGGTTTTATCGGCGCGGAAAAAGATAGTGGTATCTTTCTTGCCTTCCGTCAGCGCGTTTAGCGCACTAATCATGGTTTCATCGGTCACCTGATCGTTGCCGATAAACATCGTGTTATCCGCTTTCACTGACAGGTAAACCGGCTTTTCAGGACGCGGCTGCGGCGTACTGGTCGATGCAGGGAGATTCACCTTCACATCCACCGTTGCCAGCGGCGCGGCCACCATAAAGATGATCAACAATACCAACATAACGTCGATAAACGGCGTGACGTTGATGTCGTGCATTTCACCGTTATCGTCCAGGTTTTCATTAAAACTCATTGCCATGGAACATTATCCTACACGTAATTTTTGCGCCGCACGTACCGGATGTGCCGCAGCACTGGCGTTCAGGTCCAGATCACGACTTTGCAGTAACAGCACCTGTGCCGCAACATCACCCAGCATGGCTTTATAGCTGCCAATCTGACGGGCGAAGATGTTGTAGATAACAACAGCAGGAATAGCGGCAACCAGACCAATCGCAGTTGCCAGCAGCGCTTCTGCAATTCCCGGCGCAACCACTGCCAGGTTCGTTGTTTGCGTTTGTGCAATACCGATGAAGCTATTCATGATGCCCCATACTGTACCGAACAGACCCACAAAGGGAGAGATAGCCCCAATGGTCGCCAGGTATCCATTACCCCGCCCCATATGACGCCCTACAGCTGCAACGCGACGTTCCAGGCGGAACCCGGTACGTTCTTTAATCCCTTCGTTATCATCGCTGCCTTCTGACAGTTCCAGCTCGTTCTGCGCTTCGTTAATTAACATCGCGCCCAGGCTTTTGGCATCGAATCCAGCGGCAATCTCACTAGCTTGATCTAAAGAGCGGGCTTCAGCCAACTGTTGTTGTTCGCGCTTAAGACGACGCTTCTGCGTAAAGAACTCAAGGCTCTTACTAAAGAAGATAGCCCAGGTGACCACGGACGCCAAAATCAGTCCAATCATCACGCACTTAACCACGATATCGGCGTGCTGATACATACCCCAAACGGAAAGGTCCGTCTGCATCAAATTATTACCCACTCTGTATCTCCAGGACGCAAATCACAAAATCTGAGCGTAATGATATCAAAACGACGTCGAATTGATAGTCGTTCTCATTACTATTTACATAGTGCCGCACCTTTGGTTTCTTTTCCTTGCGCTTACGCAGTAAAAAAGTCAGCAGACACATTTTGGGACTATTTTCTACTTTATGACCCTTCTGCAGGATGCGTCGCCGAAGATCCATGTTAGTTTAGACATCCAGACGTATAAAAACAGGTAAACCGACATGGCAGATAAGCATCTAGAAACCAAGCTCGTTCAGGCAGGACGCAGTAAAAAGTACACGCAGGGTTCCGTCAATAGCGTGATCCAACGCGCCTCTTCGCTGGTATTTGAATCCGTTGAGGCCAAAAAACAGGCCACCCACAACCGCGCTAACGGTGCGCTTTTTTACGGCCGTCGCGGCACGCTGACACATTTCTCCCTGCAGGAAGCGATGTGCGAACTGGAAGGCGGCGCAGGATGCGCCCTCTTTCCCTGCGGCGCCGCAGCCGTTGCCAACACGATTCTGGCCTTTGTTGAACAGGGCGATCACGTGCTGATGACCAACACGGCCTATGAACCAAGCCAGGATTTTTGCACGAAGATTCTCGGCAAACTCGGCGTAACCACCGGCTGGTTCGATCCGTTAGTAGGCGCCGACATTGTGAAACACCTCCAGCCGAACACCAAAGTAGTATTTCTGGAATCACCCGGATCCGTCACAATGGAAGTACATGATGTTCCAGCGATTGTCGCCGCCGTCAGAAGCGTGGCACCGGACGCTATCATCATAATCGATAACACCTGGGCTGCCGGGGTGCTGTTCAACGCGCTGGATTTTGGTATCGACATCTCGATTCAGGCGGGCACCAAATACCTGATTGGCCATTCCGATGCAATGGTCGGTACGGCGGTGTCGAATGCCCGCTGCTGGGACCAACTGCGCGAAAACGCCTATTTAATGGGGCAAATGCTGGACGCAGATACCGCTTATATGACCAGCCGCGGACTGCGCACCCTGGGCGTTCGTCTGCGCCAGCATCACGAAAGCAGCCTGAAAGTTGCAGAGTGGCTGGCCGATCACCCGCAGGTAGCCCGCGTCAATCATCCCGCACTTCCCGGCAGCAAAGGGCACGAATTCTGGAAACGTGATTTTACCGGCAGCAGCGGCCTGTTCTCATTTGTGTTGAATAAGAAGCTGAACAATGACGAGCTGTCAGCGTATCTGGATCACTTCAATCTATTCAGCATGGCCTACTCCTGGGGCGGATTTGAATCACTGATTCTGGCCAATCAGCCCGAACACATTGCCGCTATCCGCCCAGAAGGCAAAGTGGACTTCAGCGGAACGCTCATCCGTTTACATATCGGTTTAGAAAATGTTGACGATCTGATTGCGGATTTAGCCGCCGGATTTGCCAGAATCGAGTAACATTGCCGCAGTTGGACATATATGCAGACACTTCTGGTGGAAAAGTCTGCAATTGTTGCGTCCGGGATCAAGGCATCCCGGACAATTCAGGAGTACAATCCACGCATAAACGCTGTTCCACAGGAAAGTCCATGGTTGTCATTCAAGATATTATCTCCGCGCTCTGGCAACACGATTTTGCCGCGCTGGCGGATCCGCACGTTGTGAGCGTGGTGTACTTCGTGATGTTTGCCACGCTGTTTTTAGAAAATGGTCTGCTGCCTGCTTCCTTTTTACCCGGAGATAGCCTGCTGTTACTGGCCGGGGCGCTGATCGCGCAAGACGTGATGAGCTTTATCCCGACGATTGCTATTCTGACGGCAGCCGCCAGTCTGGGCTGTTGGCTGAGCTATATTCAGGGGCGCTGGTTGGGTAACACGCGAACAGTGAAAAGCTGGCTGGCGCAATTGCCTGAAAAATATCATCAGCGTGCCACTTGTATGTTTGACCAACACGGTCTGATGGCGCTACTCGCTGGACGTTTCCTGGCATTTGTTCGCACCCTGCTGCCGACAATGGCGGGAATTTCCGGTCTGCCTAACCGCCGGTTCCAGTTCTTTAATTGGTTGAGCGGCCTACTGTGGGTCACCGTGGTCACCAGCTTTGGCTATGCGCTCAGCATGATCCCATTCGTTAAACGCCATGAAGATCAGGTGATGACCTTCCTGATGATCCTGCCCCTCGCCCTGTTAACCGCAGGCCTGTTAGGCACCTTGTTTGTGGTGATTAAAAAAAAATGCTGTAGCGCCTGAGCAGGCACTGTCGCCATCCGGTACACATCGCCGGATGGTGTTTCGCTTATCCTGCCGACAAAAAATTAGCTCCCCTGCATCGTACGAATTCTTGCCGCATCTTCCCCCGGCGTTACACCAAAGTACCGTTTAAACTCCCGACTAAACTGCGACGCGCTCTCATAGCCAACCCGCATTGCTGCCGCACTGGCCTTCATGCCATCATGAATAATCATCATTCGCGCCTTGTGCAAGCGATAGCTCTTCAGATACTGCAGCGGCGAGGTACTGGTCACCGATTTAAAATTATGATGAAACGCCGACACGCTCATGTTGGCTTCTGCCGCCAGTTGCTCAACGTTAAGGTTCTCGGTGTACTTGTTTTCGATGCGCTTCAGCACGCGACTGATCAAACTGAAATGCGTCTGACGACTGACCAACGCAAGCAGCGCACCACCGCGCGGTCCGGTCAGCACATGGTACAAAATCTCCCGGATAATCTGTTTGCCCAGAATTCGTGCATCCAGCGGTCGTTCCATCACATCCAGTAAACGCTCAGCCGCGCAAAGAATCTCATCAGAAAGCGTGGCGGAGTTAATCCCACTCGCGGCCATTGAAGGCTGGAACAACTCATCTTCGCCAATGTCCATCAGGAGCTCCTGCAATTGCAGGATATCGACATTCAGACGCAGACCGGCCAACGGTACCCCCGGTGTTGCATACGTTTCACATTCAAAGGGTAAAGGTACGGTGAGCAGCAAATATTCGTTGGCGTCATAACGAAATACACGCTCATTGATATAACCAATTTTATGACCCGAGAAGAGAAATATGATGCCAGGTTCATACATCACAGGGGTGCGCAGCCCAGGCTCCGTGCCATACAGTAAACGCACATCTGGTAGCAGCCCAATGAGATTATTTTCATTGTTTTTCAGCTGTTTAATTTTATCTGTCAGCAGGAGACAGATCTCATTACGGTTCATAGAGCACCATTTCGTCATTGAATTGCAACACCCATAGTGTGCGCATTTTTATCCGTTTTCTCCAGTAGCCTGTAGAAATAGGCAAGACATTGGCAGAAATGAGCATTGAGAGGAACACGTCTGACGACCACAATGTTCATCATCAGGCAGACACTCACCTGCCCTCTTTTTTTTACCCACACAAGGGAACGAGCAATGAATAACTTTAACCTCCATACCCCAACCCGCATTTTATTCGGTAAAGGCGCTATCGCTGAACTGCGCGATCAAATCCCTCAGGATGCTCGCGTGCTGATTACCTACGGCGGCGGCAGCGTGAAAAAAACCGGCGTACTGGCACAGGTTCAGGATGCCCTGAAAGGTCTGGATGTGCTGGAGTTTGGCGGTATTGAGCCGAACCCGTCTTATGAAACGCTGATGAATGCGGTAAAAATCGTGCGTGATGAAAAAGTGACGTTCCTGCTGGCGGTAGGCGGCGGTTCGGTACTGGATGGCACAAAATTCATCGCGGCTGCGGCACAGTATGCGGACGGTGTCGATCCGTGGCGCATTCTGGAAACCCACGGCAACGACGTAAAAAGCGCCATCCCGATGGGCTCTGTTTTGACCCTGCCGGCAACCGGATCTGAATCTAACTCCGGCGCGGTAATTTCACGTAAAACCACCGGCGATAAGCTGGCCTTTATGACGCCGTTTGTGCAGCCGGTCTTTGCCGTGCTGGATCCGGTTTACACCTACACCCTGCCGCCACGTCAGGTAGCGAACGGCGTGGTAGATGCGTTTGTTCATACTGTAGAGCAGTACGTGACTTATCCGGTCAATGGCAAAATTCAGGACCGCTTTGCCGAAGGTATTTTGCTCACATTGGTAGAAGAGGGCCCGAAAGCGTTGCTGGAGCCGGAAAACTACGATGTACGTGCTAACGTCATGTGGGCTGCGACCCAGGCGCTGAACGGTCTGATTGGCGCAGGCGTACCGCAGGATTGGGCTACCCATATGCTGGGTCACGAACTGACGGCAATGCACGGTCTCGATCACGCGCAAACGCTGGCCATTGTCCTGCCGGCACTGTGGAATGAAAAACGCGACACCAAGCGCGCCAAACTGCTGCAATACGCGGAGCGCGTCTGGAATATCACCGAAGGGAGTGATGACCAGCGTATCGATGCCGCCATTGCCGCGACGCGTCAATTCTTCGAGCAGATGGGCGTCCCAACCCGTATGTCCGACTACGATCTGGACGGCAGTTCCATCCCGGCGTTGCTGGAAAAACTGGCAGCACACGGTGGCACTCAACTGGGCGAACATCAGGACATTACGCTGGACGTCAGCCGCCGCATTTACGAAGCGGCACGCTAGGTTTTTTGACCTCTGACTTTCGTTTTTGGGTATTTATACCAGGCTTAAGTCACACAAACCTCACCGGGGCTGCTCCGGTGAACTCAATTTACACCCAATAATTCATGATGCTTCGAGGCGGCAATTGAGTGAATCCCCGGGAGCGTACATAAGTACGTGACCGGGGTAAACGCAAGCAGCCAACAAAGAGGCAGCCTGAAGGATTCAGTGTAGGGGGAATTATGACCGGTCCAACCATTATCAAGCTACAGGATGGTAACGTCATGCCGCAACTGGGCCTGGGGGTCTGGAAGGCAAGTAATGAGGAAGTCATCTCCGCGATCCATAACGCGCTGGAAGTCGGTTATCGCTCTATTGATACCGCTGCCGCGTATAAAAATGAAGACGGTGTCGGTAAAGCATTACGCGACTGCGGCGTGCCCCGGGAGGAGTTGTTCATCACCACTAAACTGTGGAATGACGACCAGAAACGTCCCCGTGAAGCGCTGCTCGAAAGCATGGAAAAACTCCAGCTCGATTACCTCGATCTTTACCTCATGCACTGGCCCGTCCCGGCGATCGACCATTACGTGGAAGCATGGGAAAACATGATCGACCTGCAAAAACAAGGGTTCATCAAAAGCATCGGCGTATGCAACTTCCAGATCAATCATCTCCAGCGCCTGATGGATGAAACAGGCGTTGCACCCGTCATCAATCAAATCGAACTACACCCGCTATTACAGCAGCGGCAGCTTCATGCCTGGAACGCCACGCATAAAATCCAGACCGAATCCTGGAGCCCGCTGGCACAAGGTGGCAAAGATGTGTTCGATCAAAAGATAGTTCGCGATCTCGCCGAAAAATACGGTAAATCACCGGCACAAATTGTCATTCGCTGGCATCTGGATAGCGGCCTGGTGGTGATCCCGAAATCGGTCACCCCTTCGCGTATCGCGGAAAACTTTGACGTCTGGGACTTCCGTCTGGATAAAGATGAATTAGGCGAAATAGCCAAACTCGACCAGGGCAAACGCCTGGGGCCGGACCCAGACCAGTTCGGCGGCTAATCCCTTCTCTCCAGCCCGGCATCTCCGCCGGGCCCTTCCTGTATGGAAATATCAAGAAACAATTCACTTACATTTATTGATGTATTTATTACAGTCACTAGAGCAGCATTACGCCACATAACCTACTAATTATTCACCAAATATATTCATAATATGAATATATTCACAATCTCTATAGGTGTGTGACCGTGGCTGAGAAAAAAGCTCAGGGCGTCAAATGGCTCCCATTGATTCTAATAATTTTAATTTCTGCCGGGCTCTGGCAGCTTACCCCACCAACGGGGTTAAGCGCTTCCGCCTGGCACTCGGCGATTATCTTCGTGGCCACTATCGCCTCCATCGTGGCAAAAGTTCTGCCCATTGGCGCAGTCGGTATTATTGGCATAACCGTCTTTGCCCTCGCCTATGCTGCCGGGGATAAAACCGCCAGCGGCGCGATTACCACCGCCCTGAGCGAACTGAACAGCTCGCTTATCTGGCTGATCGTCGTTGCCTTTATGATCGCCCGCGGGTTTATCAAAACCGGCCTCGGTCGACGCATCGCCCTACAGATGATCCGCCTGCTCGGTAAGCGCACGCTCGGACTCGCCTACGGCCTGGCGTTTGCCGACCTGATCCTCTCCCCCGCGATGCCCAGCAATACCGCACGCTGTGGTGGCGTCATCTATCCGATAGCCGACTCGCTGGCACGCAGTTTTCATTCTAATCCGGAAGATGAATCGCGCAGCAAAATCGGTACCTTCCTCATTACCTGTATTGGCAACGTCAACGACGTCACCGCGGCACTGTTCATGACAGGTTATACCGGCAACCTTCTGGCGGTAAAACTGGCGGCCAACGCCGGAGTCACGCTGACGTGGGGAAGCTGGTTTATGGCGGCGCTGCTGCCTTGCATGGTGTCTTTGCTGCTGGTTCCATTGCTGGTGTACTGGTTGGTACGCCCGGAAATTAAACACACCCCGGATGCGCCGAACCTGGCTCGTAAGGAGCTGGCGGAAATGGGTAGCATGTCACGCGGCGAATGGTTGATGCTGGGCACCGTTGGCGTTCTGCTGGTGCTGTGGATTTTTGGCGATACGCTAGGCGTCGATGCCACCACCGCGTCGTTCGTTGGGCTCTCTATTTTACTGCTCAGCGGCGTGCTGAGCTGGGAAGACGTCAAAAGCGAAAAAGGGGCATGGGACACGCTGATTTGGTTCGCTGCACTGCTGATGATGGCAAACCAGTTGAAAAACTCGGTTTCACCACCTAGTTTGGCAATCTGATCGGCGATAGCCTCAGCAGCACCATGCATGGCACCAGTTGGGTGGTCGTCCTGCTACTGCTTAACGCCGCCTACTTCTACACCCACTACTTTTTTGCGAGTGGAAATGCGCAGATCGCCGCATTGTACGCGGTGTTCCTTGGCGTCGGCCTGCATCTGAATATCCCGGCAGCCCCGACCGCGTTGATGCTGGCTTTCACCAGCAGCCTGTACTGCTCTCTCACCCAGTACACACATGCGCGTGGTCCGATCCTGTTTGGTGCGGGGTATGTGCCAACGGGCGTCTGGTGGCGGACAGGGTTTATCGTCAGCCTGGTTAACCAGGCGGTCTTTATTACCGTGGGGCTGATGTGGTGGAAGGTGTTGGGGCTGTACTAAAACAGATTTGCCGGATGGCGGTGCAAGCACCTCATCCGGCCTTCAATACATGACCCGGTAAGCGCTACCGGGCTTCAGGATTAACGCCCTACTACTTTGCCACGCTTTTTATTCGCGGCAGGCGTCTGGCGCTGATGTGCAACAGGGGTGTGCTTGGTCAGTGCCGGACGAGTATGACGATTCTGCCGACGTGCTTCGCGCATCTCTTCCAGCGTAGGCGATGGAACCAGACATTCGCGACGACCGCCAATCAGATGTTTTTTACCCATATCTTCCAGCGCCTGGCGAATTAACGGCCAGTTAGCCGGATCGTGGTAACGCAGCAGCGCTTTATGTAAACGACGCTGCTTATCGCCTTTCGGCACCACCACGTCTTCACTCTTATAACCAATTTTACCCAGCGGGTTTTTCCCGGTGTAATACATGGTTGTCGAGTTCGCCAGCGGCGACGGGTAGAAGTTCTGTACCTGATCCAGGCGGAAACGACGTTGTTTCAGCCACAGCGCCAGATTCACCATATCTTCGTCACGCGTACCCGGGTGCGCAGAGATAAAGTAAGGGATGAGATACTGCTCTTTACCGGCCTGCTTCGAGTAGGTGTCGAACAGCTCTTTAAAGCGGTCGTAGCTACCCATGCCCGGCTTCATCATCTTCGACAGCGGACCTTCTTCGGTATGTTCCGGTGCAATCTTCAGATAACCGCCGACGTGGTGGGTCGCCAGCTCTTTGATGTAGCGCGGGTCTTCCACGGCGATGTCGTAGCGCACGCCGGACGCAATCAAGATCTTTTTGATGCCTTTCAAATCACGCGCGCGACGATAGAGGTTAATCGTCGGTTCGTGGTTGGTGTCCATATGCGGGCAGATGTCCGGATAAACGCACGACAGACGACGGCAGGTCTGTTCCGCGCGCGGCGACTTACAGCGCAGCATGTACATGTTGGCCGTTGGGCCGCCCAGATCGGAAATCACACCAGTGAAGCCAGGTACGGTATCGCGAATCGCCTCGATCTCGTTGATGATCGAATCTTCCGAACGGCTCTGGATGATGCGTCCTTCATGCTCGGTGATCGAACAGAAAGAACAGCCGCCAAAACAGCCACGCATAATGTTGATGGAAAAACGGATCATCTCGTAGGCCGGAATACGGCTGCTACCATATGCCGGGTGTGGGACACGTTTATACGGCAGCGCGAAGACGCTATCCATCTCTTCGGTCGACAGCGGGATCGCCGGCGGGTTAACCCAGATGTAGCGGTCGCCGTGTTTTTGCATCAGGGCGCGTGCGCAGCCAGGGTTGGTTTCGTGGTGCAGAATACGTGAGGCGTGGGCGTACAACACTTTGTCGCCTTTCACCTTCTCATAAGACGGCAGCAGTACGTAGGTTTTTTCCCACGGCTTCGGGCGCGCAGGCTGAACGGTCACCGCTTTGGCTTCCTGCTTTTTAGGCGCTACTGGCTTGTTATCTGCACACGGTAAATCTTCACCGTACGGATGCGGGATAGGGTCAATTTTCCCCGGGGTATCCAGACGCGTGGAATCTACACCGCTCCAGCCTGGCAGCGCTTCTTTAACCATAATCGCGGTATTACGCACGTCGCGGATCTGGTCGATGGTTTCACCCATCGCCAGGCGGTGTGCGACTTCAACCAGCGGACGTTCACCGTTGCCGAACATCAGCATATCCGCTTTGGAATCCACCAGCACCGAGCGGCGCACAGTATCAGACCAGTAATCGTAATGCGCGGTACGACGCAGGCTGGCTTCAATACCACCAAGGATCACCGGCACGTCTTTCCATGCTTCACGACAACGTTGGGTATAAACCAGCGTGGCGCGGTCCGGGCGCTTACCGGCGACGTTGTCCGGCGTATAGGCATCATCATGGCGCAGGCGACGATCGGCGGTATAGCGGTTGATCATCGAGTCCATGTTACCGGCGGTTACGCCGAAGAACAGATTCGGTTTACCCAGACGCATAAAGTCGTCTTTACTGTTCCAGTCCGGCTGGGCGATAATCCCGACGCGAAAACCCTGGGCTTCCAGCATACGGCCACAAATGGCCATACCGAAACTCGGGTGATCAACATAGGCATCACCGGTAACCAGAATAATGTCGCAGCTATCCCAGCCAAGTTGGTCCATCTCTTCTCGCGACATAGGCAGAAACGGCGCGGGGCCAAAACAGGCGGCCCAGTACTGCGGCCAGGAGAAAAGGTCTCTGTCCGGTTGGATCAGGGATATTGCGCTCATAATGCTTCCAAAAATGGTAAAAAAATAATCAAAGGCCGAAGATTATACGCTGTATATCCGCCAGAAATGAAGCGGAGTCTGAGCCAGACGAGTAGAAAGTTAAATAAATTGTTAAATTTTACTACGCCAAATTTTTTCTATCATAATTGACAATATGTCTTGCCAGCTGGACCGGGTCTTTTTGGCGGGGGATTTCCATTGCAATACAACGAGTCACTTAATATTTCCCAACTGCGGGTTGTTCTTCATTTGTGCGGGTTTCTGGTTCTTCTGTACAGCTTCTCTATGCTGCCGCCAATGGCCATCGCCTTGTTGAACAAAGAACGGAGCTATTTCGCTTTCTTAAGCACGTTTACCATTTTTTTTACCCTCGGCGGTGGTGCCTGGCTGGCAACAAAACGCGCGGGGATTCAGCTACGTACCCGAGATGGTTTTGTCATTATCGTTCTGTTCTGGCTGCTTTTTTCATTCATCAGTGCCATGCCGATGTGGATGGAAGATGGGTTAAACCTCTCTTTTGCCGATGCCCTGTTTGAAGGCGTCTCCGGTATTACCACCACCGGGGCGACGGTTATTGGCGACGTCGGCGCCATGCCCAGGTCCTATCTGTATTATCGGGCTCAGCTCAATTTCATCGGCGGCCTTGGCGTTATCGTCCTCGCCGTTGCCGTCCTGCCCCTACTGGGGATAGGCGGCATGAAGCTGTATCAGTCTGAAATGCCGGGGCCGTTTAAAGAAGAACGCCTCACCCCTCGGCTTGCCGATACCGCACGCACGTTGTGGCTAACCTATGTCACGCTGGGGCTTATCTGTACGCTGGCCTACTGGGTTGCCGGCATGTCGTTTTTCGATGCGCTGTGTCACGGGCTTTCAACCGTCTCCCTCGGCGGCTTTTCCACCCGAAGCGAGAGTATTGGCTTTTATAACAGCCACGCCATTGAGCTTGTCGCCGGGCTATTTTCACTGCTTTCAGCGTTTAACTTCACCCTCTGGTATGTCGCCATTGTGAAGCGGACCTTCAAGCCATTTCGCCGTAATGCCGAACTGCAGCTGTTTCTGATTATTGCCGTGATTCTCACCCTGATCGCCACCTGGCAGGTCTGGCGGGCAGGTATGTACACTATAACGGACAGTCTTGTGCATGCCTTTTTTCTGGCAAGCTCAATGCTCACAGACAATGGCCTGTCGACTGCGGATTACGCACAGTGGCCCTCGCACACTATCTTCATGTTACTTAGCGCCAGCTTCATCGGGGGTTGCGTGGGGTCAACTTGCGGAGGCATTAAGGCACTACGCTTCTTAATTATGTTCAAACAGTGCAGGCAGGAATTACACCAACTGGCCCATCCTCGCGCGCTGTTGAATATCAAAGTAGGTAATAGTGTGGTTAACGAGCGCATGATCCGCTCGGTATGGAGCTTCTTTTTTCTCTACGTTTTGTTTACCAGTTTTTTCGTCTGGGCACTCAATTTGATGGGTTACGATCTCTTTTCCTCTTTTGCCACCGTCGCGGCTTGTATCAATAATATGGGGCTGGGATTTGGCGTCACGGCGGTCACGTTTGGCACATTAAGCGAAGAGGCAAAGCTGTTGATGTGCGCGGCAATGATCATGGGGCGTCTGGAGATCTACCCCATATTGATCCTTTTCTCGCGCATGTTCTGGCGGGCGTAACAGAATATCCGGCGCATTACGGCGCCGGGTTCACCAACATCTGTCCGATCGAGCCACGATCGGCCATTTCCAGCGTCTGGCTGTTAAAGTAGAACGGGAAATGCGCCCAGGAAGGCTGACCGTAATAGACCAGCAGCTCAACTTGCCCATCCACCCAAACGGTATCTTTCCAGCCCCGGTCTTCCGGGAACGGCATCGCGCCATTCACGTTGCGGATCAGGAAAGAGACGCCTTCGATATGGAATGACTGCGGCATATCCGCCCGCACCGTCCAGCGCTCCCAGGAGCCCTGCTGAGCGGTAATATCCATGCGGTTTACATCCCACAACTGCCCATTGATACCGGGATCGTCATCAAGGCTGATTTCACGGCTACGAATCGGTGAGCCGCTTAAAATTTCCGTTGGCAACAAACGCATCGGCAGACTGTCAGTCACCAGCGGCAGCAGCCCGGTCGGGCGCAAGGTCAGTACCAGCGTGGAAATCAGAATGCTCGAAGGCTCGAAGAAGCCGCGGATCCTGTCGACAATACTGGCGGCCTCACCACAGGTGATCGACACTTCATCGCCGTTGGTCATATCCACCAGAATCTCCCGGCGTTCGCCCGGTGCCAGCGAGAGTTGCTTCACCGAAACGGGCGCGGGTAAAAAGCCCTGATCGCCAGAAATCACATGCAGCGCTCGACCGTCACTCATTTGCAACTGGTAACGACGCGAGTTCGAGGCATTCAGTAAACGCAAACGCACCCAGCCGCGGGACACTTCCACATACGGGCTTTGCGCGCCGTTAACCAATAGCGTGTCACCAACAAATCCGCCGCTGCCCGGCTCGCTATATTCCGGCGTGCCAAAGTTATCCAGACGCTTATCCTGAATAATGACCGGGAAATCATCGACACCATAATGATTGGGAATCGGCAGCGATTTACTTACTTCATCTTCAATCAGCCACATACCGGCCAGACCGTTATAGACCTGCTGCGCGGTACGGTTCGGCGTATTGGCGTGATACCACAACGTGGCGGCATTCTGGCGAATGGGCAACACTGGCGCCCAGTCCGCATTCGGCGACATCATGCGTGCCGGCCCGCCCATCAGTGGACCGGGAACCTGCAACCCGGCGATAGTCATTGAGACATTCTCGGTCAGACGGTTGCTATAAATCAGCTTGACGTCATCCCCTTTCCAGACGCGGATGGTCGGCCCCAGGTAGCGCCCGTTAATCCCCCAGACAGGTGCGCGGGTACCTTGCGTAAAGGACCAGTGAGCGCGTTGCAGGGTCATAAATAGCGGCTGCCCCCGGCGGGACTCCAGCAGTGGCGGAACAGGTAGCGGTTGTTGCTGACCGGCAGCATTAGCCTTCAGCGGAATCGCACCTGCACACAGTGCGATCCCCGATGTCTGAATGAACTGACGCCGACTGAGTGACATATAAGCTCCATGTAAAACTGGCTATTAACACGCAGGAAAGCATTTCCTGTAACAAACTCGAATGGCGCGAATCACACCTTACCGGCAGCTTCTCGCTCGGCAACTTCTTTGTCGAGTTCGGCGATTTTTTGTTCCATTAACGTGCGGCAATGCGCAGCCAGTTCACGAACCTGATCCTTACCATAGTGGCTGATATCTACTGGCGGTAACATCTCGACGATCGCCAGACCATTATTTAATCGGTTAAGTTTAATCTTATTCGAGGTCGTTGATACGCACACCGGGATCACCGGAACACCCGCGGCGATTGCCGCATGAAACGCGCCGGTTTTAAACGGCAGCAGACCACGGCCACGGCTACGCGTACCTTCCGGGAACATCCAAATAGAGATACGGCGTTTTTTAAAATGATTAACTACCGTCGCAATGGTGCTGTGCGCTTTGGCGCGATTGTTTCTGTCGATCAACAGGTTACCGGTGAGCCAGTACAACAAGCCGAAGAACGGGACCCACAGCAGGCTTTTTTTACCGACCGTTACTGTCGGTGGCTGTACGATATTCGCAGCGGTAACCATGTCGTAGTTATTCTGATGGTTACAAATATAGATAGCGTTGCCATAGTCCTTTGCATCAGGGGGCATTCGGCATTCCACCTTCAGGCCGTACAGGGGAGCCAGTCGACCAAACATACGGCCAAACGTAGAGACGTGTTTTGGGTTTCGCGGGCTGAACAGACAGTATATACAGCCAAAAACACAGACCAGAATGCAGTAAATAACGGTAATGAATAAACGGAAAATATATAGCATAACAACCTCTAAGGCCTAAGAGCCTGGCATTTTACGTCACCTGATGCAGAACCCTGCGTCAGGTTAGGGCTTTGTTAAGAGCGGCTCTCTGGAAAAGCGTATTGTTAATCGCAATGCACGAATAAACAACGGTTTCACGGGATTTTTTAATGCTGACTCTCCCTGCGTAAAAGCAAGGAGAGTCAGACGACAGCGTTATTCTTCGCTATCGCCCTGGCTGGCGCGTCGGGGCGAGTCAACCTCGATACGGTCGATGCGCTGCAAACCGCGCATCAGCGTACCGCGACGACCACGCTCGCCGGTCACCTTCTGCAGTTCTTCAGGACGCAGTTTAATTTTGCGTTTACCAACATGAATGGTCAGCGTACTTTGTGGCGGCAACACATAGAGGTGTGCCAGTCCATCATCACCTTTCGCCGCTTCCGCAGACGGAATGTTGATGATCTTGTTCCCTTTCCCTTTCGACAATTGCGGCAGGTCACTGACAGGGAACATCAACATACGCCCAGCATGGGTGATCGCCAGCAGCATGTCGCTTTCATCTTCAAGCACCACCGGCGGCATCACATGCGCGTTCTCCGGTAACGTAATCAATGCCTTACCTGCACGGTTACGCGCCACTAAGTCATTAAAGGTGCAGACGAAACCGTAGCCAGCATCGGAGGCCATCAGCAGCTTCTGATCATCGCTTTCCATCAGCATATGCTCAACCGTCGCTCCCGGCGGCAGCGTGAGTTTACCGGTCAGCGGTTCGCCCTGACCGCGCGCCGACGGCAGCGTAATAGGATCGATGGCATAGCTACGCCCGGTTGAGTCCACGAACACCACCGGCTGGTTACTCTTGCCCTTCACCGCCGCCTTGTAGCTGTCACCCGCTTTATAGCTTAAGCCCGGCGCATCAATGTCATGGCCTTTGGCGCTACGCACCCAGCCGCTTTGCGACAGCACAATAGTGACCGGCTCAGACGGCAGCATATCGTGCTCGCTCATCGCCTTCGCTTCTTCGCGCTCTTTCAGCGGAGAACGACGATCGTCGCCATAGGCATCTGAGTCTGCCTGCAGCTCTTTCTTCAGCAGGTTACTCATCTTACGCTCTGAGGCCAGAATGCCCTGCAGCTGATCGCGTTCTTTCGCCAGCTCGTCCTGCTCGCCGCGAATTTTGATCTCTTCCAGTTTGGCAAGATGACGCAACTTCAATTCGAGGATGGCTTCAGCCTGGGTTTCAGAAATGCCAAACCGCGACATCAGCTCAGGCTTCGGTTCATCTTCATGACGAATAATTTCAATCACTTCGTCAATGTTGAGGAACGCCACCAGCAAACCTTCGAGGATGTGCAGGCGCTTGAGGACTTTTTCCAGACGATAGTTCAGGCGACGACGCACGGTATCGCGGCGGAACGCCAGCCATTCGGTGAGGATCTCCAGCAGGTTTTTCACCGCCGGGCGACCGTCGAGGCCAATCATGTTCAGGTTGATGCGGTAGCTTTTTTCCAGATCGGTGGTGGCAAACAGGTGGTTCATCACCTGCTCCATATCCACACGGTTGGAGCGCGGCACGATCACCAGACGGGTCGGGTTTTCGTGATCCGACTCGTCGCGCAGATCGTCCACCATTGGCAGCTTTTTATTGCGCATCTGGGCGGCAATCTGTTCCAGCACTTTGGCACCGGAAACCTGATGTGGCAGCGCGGAAATCACCACCGCGCCATCCTCTTTGGTCCAGACCGCACGCATACGCACGGAGCCACGTCCGTTTTCGTAAATCTTACGAATTTCCGCACGCGGGGTAATGATTTCGGCTTCAGTCGGGTAATCCGGTCCCTGGACGATATCCAGCAGCTGATCCAGCGTCGTTTTCGGCTGCTCAATCAGCGTAATCGCCGCTTTTGCCACTTCACGCAGGTTATGTGGCGGAATGTCCGTTGCCATGCCGACCGCAATACCGGTGGTGCCGTTCAGCAGAATATTCGGCAAACGCGCAGGCAGCATCTTCGGCTCCTGCATGGTGCCGTCGAAGTTTGGCACCCAGTCCGACGTCCCCTGGCCGAGTTCCCCCAGCAGCAGTTCCGCATATTTAGACAGTCGAGATTCGGTATAACGCATCGCCGCGAACGATTTCGGATCGTCCGGTGCCCCCCAGTTCCCCTGCCCGTCAACCAGCGGATAACGGTAAGAGAACGGCTGCGCCATCAGCACCATCGCTTCATAGCAGGCGCTGTCGCCGTGTGGGTGGTATTTACCCAGTACGTCGCCGACGGTACGGGCGGATTTTTTAAATTTGGCGCTGGCATTCAGCCCCAGTTCGGACATCGCGTAAACGATGCGTCGCTGAACGGGTTTCAGACCATCACCAATAAACGGCAACGCCCTGTCCATGATGACGTACATGGAATAGTTCAGATAGGCGTTTTCCGTGAATTCATGCAGCGCAAGGCGCTCTGCCATATCGCTCATTAATCGTGGTTCCTCAACTGTTAGCCCGAACAATACCCGGTATTCGTCAGGCAATATTGCCGCAGATACTACCCTATCTGGCGAGTTGAGTCACAAAGTTCAGTGGTTTTGCCGCCGCAGCGACGCGACGGCAATCTTTACTGCAGCATCCGTTTATCAGTGCGCCCGGATATAAAGTTCTTTGCTGTATACATAGTCCTGCGGATTTTGCACAGGAAAGCCGCCCACGTAGGGTTTCAACAATTTAATCAACGGCTGATAGTAAAGGGGAATGATCGGAGCTTGCTGATGAATAATCTCTTCGGCTTGCGTATAGAGCAGGTTCCTCTGCGCGGCGTCAGACGTACGGGCAGCCTGAGCCAGCAGCGCATCGTAGTGCGCGTCATGCCATCGCCCCACATTCTCTGCATTCCCCGACTGTAGTGTATTCAAAAATGTTGATGCTTCGTTGTAGGTCGCATCCCACGACTGGCGAGACAACATGAAATCCCCTTCACGTCGTGCATCCAGGTACGTTTTCCACTCCATAGTGCGCAGCTTAACATCCGCGCCAAGCCATTTTTTCCACTCAGAAGACAAGGCAATGGCCGTTTTCTCATGCAGGTCGTACTTATTGTAAAACAGCTCAAAGGTTAAAGGATGCTGTGCGTCGAACCCGGCCTGTTTCAATAAGGCTTTTGCCTCTGCAACCCGTTCGTTCATCGGTGCCTGTAGATCGGTCAGCACTGGTGGTGTAAAACCAGCGACCTGCGGGGGCGTAAGAGTCGTGGCTGGCGTGCGAAGCCCAAGCACTTTCTCAGCAATCAGTTGCCGGTTGACGGTCAAGTACAGCGCCCGACGTACCCGGACATCATTGAACGGGGCCTTGAGCGTGTTGAAGTTATAATATTCGCTGTTCAGGCGGGGGAGCACCCGCAGCTCACCCGGCAGGTTTTTTTCTATCGCCGGAATTTGCTGGGTCGGCACCCAGGTGAGATCAACCTCACCGGCACGGTAGCGGTTGTAGCCCGTTACGGCATTATCCAGAGCCAGATATTCTACCTGCTGTAAAACCGTATGTTGTGCATCTCGATAACGTGGATTTTTACGCGCCACGATCTTCTCGTTGACCACCCATTTGTCCAGCACGAATGCGCCATTAGACACCAGATGTTCTGGCTTGCTCCACGCATCGCCATATTGCGACAGGGTATGCTGCGGCACCGGGAATAACGTGGGCCACGCCAGCATGCTGGTAAACCACGGCACAACCTGTTCGAGCGAAACTTCAAGCGTCAGATCGTCTACCGCCTTCACCCCCAGCGCACTGACCGGTGATTTACCTTCAACAATCGCCTGCGCATTCTTGATATGCGCCGCCGCCAGATATCCGGCAAACGGGCTGAGAGTATGCGGGTCAACCGCGCGCTGCCAGCCCGCGACAAAATCATGCGCCGTCAGCGCCACGCCATCTGACCATTGCAGTCCTTTGCGCAGGTGAAAAATATAACGTTTCCCGCCATCCAGAACGTCCCAACTCTCGGCCTGAGCGGGCTGAACTTTCCCCTCACCGTCCATCCACACCAGCCCCTCAAACAGATCGAGAACAATTTGAGCAGCCGTATTCTCCTCCACTTGTTGGGGGTCGAGAGTGCCCGGATCGCTATGGTTGTTGTAACGAAAGATTTGCTGCGGGGCGAGCGACGTTCCGTCTGGGATTGTTGCGGCAAAAAGAGGGGAACTGCACATCAGGCTGACCAGCCATAATAATGGACGCGTTTTCATGATATCTCTGTGCGTAAAAATGGTCCTGCCACTTTACACGTTACTGTCGTTTACAGGCTGATTTGCATCACATTTAAGCACAAAGAAAAGGGCCGCGAACGCGGCCCTGATGGGGATTATTTGGCGACTTTGGTAATCTGTTTCACGTCGATTTCAACGGAGTTCCAGTCTTTATCCACTTCGCCCTGGATTTCTACGACATCCTGCGGCGTGACGGTCAAGCCATTCCAGCGCTTGTGGTCGATATCCACGTTCACCGTGCCAGTTGAATCTTTAAACAGGTACAGATCGTCAGAGATACGCTCGACGATGTTCCCACGCAGAGTAACCCAGGCATCATCACGCAGCGATTTTGCACTTTCTACCGTCGTGCTGCTGCCATTCGGACCCACAAATCCGCCTGCCTGGCTTTGCGTCGCTGTTGGGCCAGAGAAGCCGCCCTGCTGCGCTGCCAGAACAGGTGCGGAACACAGTGCCATTACGGCAACCATTGCAGCTAATTTTTTCATCTTCATGTCTCCCTTATCATGTTGTTTCACGACTATTTAATAAGTTAATCCTTAACAACTTCTTAAGGCAAAAAAAGATTCTTTTTTGCTGTACATCCCTGGTTGTCACAAGGTTTACTGACAACCAACAGAGTAAGCGCTGGGAAGAACATATGCGTATTTTACTGGTAGAAGATGACGCGTTGATTGGCGACGGCCTGAAAACGGGGCTGAGTAAAATGGGGTTCACCATCGACTGGTTTACCGAAGGTCGTCAGGGTAAAGAGGCGCTTTACAGTGCGCCTTATGACGCGGTGATCCTCGACCTGACGCTGCCGGGTATTGACGGCCGCGATATCCTGCGCGAGTGGCGCGCCAAAGGAAAACAGGAGCCGGTGCTGATTTTAACCGCCCGCGACGCGCTGGCAGAACGCGTGGAAGGCTTGCGCCTCGGTGCGGATGACTACCTGTGTAAACCCTTTGCGCTGATTGAAGTTGCCGCCCGACTGGAAGCGCTGGTGCGCCGCGCCAGCGGCCAGGCCACTAGCGAACTACGCCACGGTCAGGTGACGCTTAATCCCGGCGCACTGGTCGCCTCGCTCGCGGGAGAGCCGTTGTCGCTCAAGCCGAAGGAGTTCGCCCTGCTTGAGTTGTTGATGCGCAATAAAGGGCGAGTCCTGCCCCGTAAACACATTGAAGAAAAACTGTATAACTGGGATGAAAACGTCTCCAGCAATGCAGTTGAAGTGCACGTCCATCACTTACGCCGTAAGCTCGGCAGTGACTTTATCCGTACCGTACATGGCATTGGTTACACCCTGGGTGACACATGAAACTCACACAACGCCTCAGCCTGCGCGTCAGGCTAACGCTTATCTTCATCATTTTGGTGCTGGTGACCTGGCTGATTTCCAGTTTTGTCGCCTGGAAGCAAACCACCGATAATGTCGACGAGATGTTTGACACGCAGTTGATGCTGTTTGCCAAACGGCTGGTCACGCTGGATCTTAACGAGCTAAAAGCCTCTGAGCGCTTTGCCCAAACGCCGAAAAAGTTCAAACATGGCCATATTGACGACGATGTACTGACCTTTGCGGTCTACACGCCGGAAGGAAAAATGGTCCTTCACGACGGTGACAATGGTCAGTACATTCCTTATAGCTATCGCCGGGAAGGGTTTGATGACGGTTATCTGAACGGCGACAACGATAAATGGCGCTTTATCTGGCTGACTTCAGCGGATAAAAAGTACCGGGTAGTGGTTGGCCAGGAGTGGGAATACCGCGAAGATATGGCGCTGGCGATTGTGACGGCACAGCTGGTGCCGTGGCTGGTCGCCCTGCCGCTGATGCTGTTGATCCTGATTGTGCTATTAAGCCTTGAGCTTAAGCCGCTGAAAAAGCTGGCGCAGGCTTTACGTTTGCGCGATCCGGATTCAGAAGAGCCTCTGAGCCTGAAGGGTATTCCCGGCGAGGTTCGTCCGCTGGTTGAGTCGCTCAATCAACTGTTTACCCGTATTCATACCACTATGATACGCGAGCGGCGCTTTACCTCAGATGCCGCGCACGAACTGCGCAGTCCGTTGACAGCGCTCAAGGTTCAAACCGAGGTGGCGCAACTGTCTGACGATGATCCGCAGGCTCGGCAAAAAGCGCTAATGCAGATGCAGACGGGAATCGACCGCGCCACGCGCCTGGTCGATCAGTTGCTGACGCTTTCGCGCCTCGACTCGCTCAACAATCTTCAGGATGTCGCCGATATCTCTCTCGACGAGTTACTGCAGTCCGCCGTCATGGATATCTACCACCCGGCACAGCAGGCCCACATCGACGTACGCTTGCAGATTAACGCTCACGACGTTAAACGCACCGGCCAACCGCTGTTGCTCAGCCTGATGGTCCGCAATCTACTGGATAATGCAATCCGCTACAGCCCGCAGGGTAGCGTTGTGGACGTGACGCTCAACGCCCGCTATTTCAGCGTCAAAGATAACGGCCCGGGCGTTACACCAGAGGTTCTTCTGCACATTGGTGAACGTTTCTATCGTCCTCCGGGACAAAACGCGACCGGCAGCGGACTGGGCCTGTCGATCGTCCGGCGAATTGCGACGCTGCACGGTATGTCGGTGTCATTCGCCAACGCCGCGGAAGGCGGGTTTGAAGCCAAAATCAGCTGGTAACGACGAATTATTGCGCTACCAGCAAAAGACTTTGCACATTTTGCTAATTTCACCGCACCGATCATCGGCGTAAAATCGCCCTCAAACGTAATTCTTTGAGGACACAACATGAGCAACATTCTGATTATCAATGGCGCTAAAAAATTCGGCCATTCCAATGGTCAGCTTAATGACACCCTGACCGAGGTCGCGGATGGTATCCTGCGCGACCTCGGGCATGATGTTAGAGTCGTGCGCGCAGACAGCGATTACGACGTACAAGCAGAAGTGCAGAACTTTGTCTGGGCTGACGCCGTCATCTGGCAAATGCCGGGCTGGTGGATGGGCGCACCGTGGACGGTAAAAAAATACATCGATGATGTGTTCACCGCAGGGCACGGTACGTTGTACGCCAGCGACGGCCGTACACGTTCTGATGCTACTAAAAAATACGGTTCCGGCGGCTTGATTCAGGGCAAAAAATACATGCTGTCCCTGACCTGGAACGCACCGATGGAAGCTTTTACCGACAAAGATCAGTTCTTCCATGGCGTCGGTGTGGATGGCGTTTATCTGCCGTTCCATAAAGCAAACCAGTTTTTAGGTATGGAAGCGTTACCGACCTTTATCACCAATGATGTGATTAAAATGCCGGATGTCCCGCGTTATATCGCAGAATATCGCAAGCATCTGACCGAGATTTTTGGTTAACTAGTTACCTGGAATTAGAAGGAGTTAACCATGCTTACCGTTATTGCAGAAATCCGTACGCGTCCAGGTCAACATCACCGCCAGGCGGTACTGGATCAGTTTGCTAAAATCGTTCCCACCGTCCTGAAGGAAGAAGGCTGCCACGGCTATGCGCCGATGGTCGATCACGCCGCGGGTGTAAGTTTTCAGACTACAGCGCCGGATTCAATCGTGATGATTGAACAGTGGGAAAGCATTGCGCACCTTGAAGCGCATTTGCAGACCCCGCATATGAAAGCCTACAGCGAAGCCGTCAAAGGTGATGTGCTGGAAATGAGCATTCGTATCCTGGAATCAGGCATTTAAGATTGTTGATGTACCGGATGACGTCGCCCGCGACGTATCCGGTATACACGCGATCCGTAAGCCCGGCGAGCACAGTGCAACCGGGCAATAAACTTACCAGTACAGCTTCCAGCACTGTGTGAATCGCGTTAACGCCTCAACGTAGAAGTAATCACCCCAGCTTGAACACTCATCAACCCCTTTGTTGCTCGCAAAATGGTAAACCGAGTGTTTCAGTAGCCCGTTGCCCTTCTCATCTTTGCCCATCAGATAATGCTGCGTCAGCGATGACATGATCCCCATCGCCCACTGTTGATAACGCTCACGATCAGGATCGGTCACCGGCAGGTGTTTTATCAATTCCAGCAAGCCGCATACCGCAATGGCCGCCGAAGAAGAATCACGCAGCGCATCGGTGCCCACCAGCGCCAGATCCCAGTGACAAACGGCATCTTCCGGCAGGCGATTGAGAAAGTAGTTGGCCAGTTTTTTCGACAGCTGCACCATCTCGCGATCGCCGGTATAGATATAGCTCAGCAGGAAGCCATAAATCCCCCACGCCTGCCCACGCGACCAGCATGAATCGTCAGCGTAACCCTGCTGGGTATTACCGTAGCGCGGTGCGCCGGTTTGCACGTCCATGTAGTAGGTATGGAACGTCGAAGCGTCTTCACGGATCAGATATTTCGCCGCCTGCGCCACATGCGCTTTTGCCGCATTAGCAAAGCGCGGATCGCCCGTCTGTTCACTGGCCCAGTACAGCAGCGGCAGGTTCATATTGCAGTCAATGATCATCCGACCGGCCTGCTCGGGATCGCGAAGATCGCCCCAGGCTTGAATGATCTGCGCCTTCTCGTGAAAACGTTCAAGCAGCGCTTCTGCCGCCATCAGCGAAAAACCGCGCGCATCGCGATTGCCCGTCAACCGCCAGGCCGCCACACAGGAGAGCGTGTACAGGAAACCCAGGTCGTGGGTGTTTGTGTCATGGCGCCCGGCAATACGCAAACCAAATGAGCGCACGTGCTTTTCGGCCATTTCACGAAATGTTGCTTCACCGCTCATTTCCCACGCCAGCCACAGTTGCCCGGTCCAGAAGCAGGTGGTCCATTCCACATTATCCGTCAACGGGTAATAACCGTTAACGCAGGTTTCGGCGGGAAAGTATTCACCGAATTCCGTTAAATGACGACTAAGCAGTTCGAGGACATGTTCCCGTGCGCCATTCATTTGCTCCTGAAAGGCTGCGGTATTAAGCGGGCTACCAGGAAAAGCGCGCAACGTTTCCTCAACGATATGCTTTAACATATTTCGGTTCCTTATTACGTAGATTATCTTGTCGCGTTATTTTCGGCGATATCGAGCACGGTATTATTGCGATATTTACTTTGGCAGGCAGATAGCGTAAATGCCGAAATAAGCGTAAAAATCAGCGCAATAATGCCCATAATGATATAGGTCTTTTCAAATCCAATTCGGTCATACATTAATCCGGCAGGTGAAGACACCACCACGTTGCCAACATACAGCATCGCCTGATAACCCAGTAAATACATGGTTGCGTTGACGCGTTTATCAAAATGTTCGGCAATGTATTTAAAGACAGAAACCAGCAATAAACAGATTTCCAGGCCATACAACGGTTTTAGCACTGAAATTAACAGATGCGAGTCGCACAGTCCGGAGATAACCAGGCGGGCGCCGACCAGCGCCCCGACAATCAGCAATCCCCGCTTCGCGCCGATGTAGTTAACGAACAGCGGGATCACCATATACATGACAAATTCCATACCTGACTGCACGGTGCCCAGATATCCGAATACCGCATTGCCTTTATGTACATCAGAAAAGAAGGTGACAAAGTAGCGCGAGAATTGCTGTTCGGCGATAAACATCATCCACGCCACGCCTGCGACATACAGGCAAAACGCCCAGAACTTGCGGTTACGCAGCAGCGCGTAAACATCCGCAGGAGAGATTTTATCTTTGGTCAGTACCTCTGAGGCATTGGCTGAATTTACGTTCACTTTCAGGCTCAACAGGACAATCAGCATCACCACCGACGCCACGCTACCCAACATAAAGTTATACGCCGGAGAGAGGTTAAACAGCAGGCCGGAGAACGACGATGCCACCGCCCAACCGAGCGATCCCCACATGCGGATTTGCCCAAACTCCATGCCGTTTAAACGACTGTAGCGGTCAGAATAGGATTCACAGGCAGCCACACCGGCATACCAGGCAAAGCTTAAGTAAATTGCCCCGACAATAATACCCAGCAGGGTATTAGAGATTAATAATGGCTGATATACATAAATAAAAAACGGTGCCATCAATGCCGACATAATCACGACAAAATAGAGCAGATATTTACTCATACCTATTCTGTCGAGGATATAGCCATAAATCGGCTTCAGTATCACCGAGAAAATACCGTTCACAGCAAATACGGTACCGATAACCGTCCCGCTTAACTGCGCTTTCTGCCCCAGCCAAATGGCCAGCAGGCCAATACTGGCCGACCAGGTAAAGAAATAAAGAAAAATAAAGCTACTGATTTTATAGTATTCGGTTCTGTTACTCGCTGAACTCTTTTTCATACCATCCTCGCTATAAAAAGAATGACAACTGGCGTGCACCGTCAGGTTCGCGAATAACAACCTGGTTACGGTTAATTTGCAGCAGCGGGGCCATGAGCGCAGTTTTTTGCTTGCCGCTGGCGTTCACCGCGCAGCACAGCCAGCTCTCGCCCGGCAGGATCTCGGTGGTCAGCGTCGGAATAGCCGCGCATTCGGCAAACATAATGCTGCTGTTAGGTGGCGTAACCACGCAGTCCGGCTGGCGGGTTATTGCAGGTGACAGATCCACAATCACACTGGTCCCGTTAGGCGCTGCCAGCAGACTTCTCCGTACACTGAGCTGCGGCTCTGTCTTCATGACCGCAAAGCCCCCTTCCACCGTTTGCAGCGTTCTCGCACTGTGAATACGGTGCAAACGAATATGCCACTCGCCAAACGGCACCAACCAGGTCTCAATACTGACGTCATGCCACGGCGACCAACGCGACCAGAGATAATTTTCATCAACGTGAACGTCATCGCACTGACGGCGCCCACGGAAGTAGTTATCGCCATCCGACAGCAGTAACATGGAGTCGCAGGCCGCATGTTTGATGCCGTAGCGCCCGCGCTCAATGGTGAAGCCAAAGCGGCTGGAGTAGGCAAATTTGGTGTACTTGGCCTCGGTATTGACATAGTTATTCAGCTCAAGCTGGCCTGACGTCAGCATCGTGACATGCGCAGAATCTTCGCTGTGTTGCAGGATCTGCCCGGCATGGGCAATCACCCGTTTTTCGTCAAGCACCGGAAGCGGCAACTCTTCAGCCAGCCAGAAAGCGTGATCGTCCGGTAACGCGAGGATCAAAAAGACTTTCAATGCCCAGTACGGCGATCCCGGCGAGTTGTAGTCTTCACACATCGCGAGGTTTGGATAGGCAAAGCCCAACGTCAGGATGCCATCTCGATCAAAAATCGGCTGCTGTTGCCACCAGCGCAGATGGCGCAGGATCACCCCTTTGATAACCCCTGGGGAGAATACATCCAGCTCAGCAAAGGCCACCGCGCTCCAGAAAGCGACCATGGCAAAGCGGTAGGTCAGGCTGCGACCAAATGGCACCGATGCCCCATCGGCGGCAGACATAAAGATAAAATCCGCGGCAAACAGCCGGGAACGTTCACGCAGGGTGGCAGCGCGATGAGTGTCTTGCGGGCTGAGGGTGGCATACAGCAGGCCATAGAAATGAAATGCCATGGAGATGTAATAATCTTTAGGTCGCCCGGGGCCGTCGGAATACCAGCCATCGCCCAGGTAGTAGGCGTCCATCATCTCAAATCGCCGATCGATAGCCTGTTGGTCAAACGGTAGTCCTGCACGTTTAAAGCCAAGCTGCACGATAATGGCGAAATAGTTCCAGTTGCTGTCCGGCATCTGGGCATCCGTGATTTGATTTAACCAGCGGTGCAGATTGTCCTGCTCCGTTGCGCTGAACATCCCGGTTAAACGCGTCTGCAATAATGCCAGCCCCAGACCATACGCCGCCATCTCGACCAGACGCTGATCGTAAGGGCCGGTGTCCCCCCAGTAGTGCGAGCTTTGTGGATCGGTGCCGAGTTTTATCGCCTGAATATATTTTTCAGCAAACGGCGCATCAGCCCCGCCGGCCATCAGCGGAAACAACCCCCATAGAGCTCGGGAAAGCCCTTCCATGCAGGCAATATCCACGC
This sequence comes from Citrobacter sp. Res13-Sevr-PEB04-36, assembly GCF_015672735.1. GTDB lineage: Bacteria > Pseudomonadota > Gammaproteobacteria > Enterobacterales > Enterobacteriaceae > Citrobacter. The sequence continues at coordinate 45,965 of NZ_JADABY010000057.1, forward strand.
TGTAATGCGCGCTGGTCTCACCGAGAGAAAACTGAGCCTGCCCCGCCGGGAATTGCTTGTCGAGTGCCCGCAAAAGGGTATTAACGGCACGCGTTACATCTTCGCGGGATGACAATGGATTTGATTTTTCTTCAGTTGCCGACCACATACTCTGCCCCTCTGAATTAAGTGGCTAAAGAATAGTGAACGGCAGACAAGCAGAAATGTTACTTCAATCACACCACCAGCATTAAAATAAAACAGTGATTGAAGAAATTTAAAAATAGGGTTTATAAACAGAAATTCACCGGAAAAAGTTTAAATTTATTGCACTATGAACGTCTCTTCCCCTCAAGAGTACCTGGAGCTGATTGCCCTCAACGACGCGGTGGTGTCGTTCAGTCGCTTATTTGCCAATACGGTTCGTTATCACCACTGGCATCAGTGTCTGGAAGTGTTGTACGTGGAGGAAGGGTTTGGCGTGGTGACGGTCGATCATAAACAATACACCATGCGTCCAGGGCGGATGTTCTTTTTTCCACCGTTTACGCTGCATAAAATTTTCGTCGACGAGCAGGCGCGGGACCGTTATCGGCGGACCATTATCCATCTCGATCAGCACGCGGTACTGAAGGTGTTACGTGACTTTCCGCTTCACCAACAGCGTCTGCAACACCTGAGCGTACGCGGAGGCGAAGCGTGGGTCATCGACGCCGCAGACATCCATGCGCACATTGATTTTCTGTTCAGCCGCTATGCGAAACTGGCCGCGCAAAAACCGCTTAACACTGAGCACGTTGCCTGCCTGTTATTGAATTTATTCAGCTTGTTAGCCGAAGATAGCGTCAATACGCATGATAGAGATACGGGGGTAGCCAGCCAGGTGATGTTCTGGCTTGATGAGCACTACATGCATAAATTTAGTCTGGTGACGCTGGCACAAGCATTAAGAAAATCCAAAAGTTATGTTTCGCGGCGTTTTCAAGTAGAAACAGGTGAGAGCATCCTCGGGTATCTCAACACGCTGAGGTTGAGAAAAGCCTGCGAGGCGCTGTTACACAGCGAGTCAAGCGTCAGGGAGATTGCGCAAAAAGTGGGGTTTTCTGATGTGACTTATTTTATCAGCGCCTTCGGAAAAGGCATTGGCGAGACGCCGTTACAGTACAGGAAGCGGCATAAGCCGTAACGCCTGATGGCGACGCTGATGCGTCTTATCAGGCCTACGGGCACAATGCGAATGTAGGCCGGATAAGCGAAGCGCTATCCGGCATTCAACATCACGCTTACCCTTCGAGATCCGCCAGGTCGCCTTTCTCCTGCAGCCAGTTGCGGCGATCTTCAGAACGCTTCTTCGCCAACAGCATATCCATCATGGCGTTGGTGCGCTGATCGTCCTCGTCATCAATGATGAGCTGCACCAGGCGGCGGGTATTCGGATCCAGCGTGGTTTCGCGCAGTTGCATCGGGTTCATCTCACCCAAACCTTTAAAGCGCTGGACGTTCGGCTTGCCTTTCTTACGCTTCAGCTGCTCCAGTACGCCCGCTTTCTCTTCTTCCGTGAGCGCGTAATACACCTCTTTCCCGAGGTCGATACGGTACAGCGGCGGCAGCGCCACGTAGACGTGTCCGTGTTTGACCAGCGTGCGGAAGTGCTTCACAAACAACGCGCACAGCAGCGTAGCAATGTGTAGACCATCGGAGTCCGCATCCGCGAGGATACAAACCTTGCCGTAGCGCAGCTGGCTGAGATCGTCGCTGTCCGGATCGATACCGATCGCCACCGAAATATCGTGGACTTCCTGTGAAGCCAGCACTTCATCAGAAGAGACTTCCCAGGTGTTCAGGATCTTACCCTTCAGCGGCATGATCGCCTGATATTCACGATCGCGCGCCTGCTTGGCCGATCCACCCGCCGAGTCACCTTCCACCAGGAACAGCTCGGTGCGGTTAAGATCCTGCGCGGTGCAGTCCGCCAGTTTACCCGGCAGGGCCGGACCGCTGGTGAGCTTTTTACGCACCACTTTTTTCGCCGCACGCAGACGACGCTGAGCGCTGGAAATCGCCATTTCCGCCAGCAACTCTGCTGATTGCACGTTCTGGTTCAGCCACAGGCTAAAGGCATCTTTCACCACGCCAGAAACGAACGCCGCGCACTGACGCGAAGAGAGTCGTTCTTTGGTCTGCCCGGCAAACTGCGGATCCTGCATCTTCACGGACAGCACGTAAGCACAGCGCTCCCAGATATCCTCAGCGGACAGCTTCACACCGCGCGGCAGGATATTGCGGTATTCACAGAATTCACGCATCGCATCCAGCAGCCCCTGACGCAGGCCGTTGACGTGCGTACCGCCCTGCATGGTTGGGATCAGGTTAACGTAGCTTTCGGTCAGCAGTTCACCGCCTTCCGGCAGCCACAGCAGCGCCCAATCCACCGCTTCCGTATCACCGGAAAACGTCCCGACGAACGGCTTCTCCGGCAGCAACGGCAGCCCGTTCACCGCTTCGCTCAGGTAGTCGGTCAGGCCATCGGCGTAGCGCCAGGTCTGTTCGGTATCGTTGACCTTATCCTTGAAGATAATCTCCACGCCCGGGCAGAGTACCGCTTTGGCTTTCAGCAGATGACTCAGGCGAGAAGCGGAGAAGCGCGGGCTGTCAAAGAAACTTTCATCTGGCCAGAAGTGCACGCTGGTCCCGGTATTGCGCTTTCCACAGGTACCGGAAACGTGCAGATCTTCGACCTTTTCACCGTGTTCAAAGGCGATACTGTGAATCTGACCATCACGACGAACGGCCACTTCAACACGCTTTGACAAGGCGTTAACCACGGAAATCCCTACACCATGCAGGCCACCGGAGAACTGGTAGTTTTTGTTAGAAAACTTGCCCCCTGCGTGCAAACGGCAAAGGATCAGTTCAATGGCCGGAACGCCCTCTTCCGGGTGGATATCGACGGGCATGCCACGTCCGTCATCAATGACTTCCAGTGATTGATCGGCATGAAGGATAACCTCGACACGCTTCGCGTGCCCGGCCAGCGCTTCATCCACACTGTTATCAATAACTTCCTGCCCCATATGGTTAGGGCGAGTCGTATCTGTGTACATCCCCGGGCGGCGGCGAACCGGCTCAAGCCCGGTGAGTACCTCAATGGCATCAGCGTTATAAGTTTGCGTCATGGTTTAAATTAGCAATTCGAATTGATCGTCAAAAACTGTGCAGTCCAAGGAAATCGACAATCTGGTTGAAATAATCTTCGAAGCCTGTGAATGCGTGGTTTCCGCCCTCAATAACAGTTTGACGGCAGGAGGCGTAATACGCCACCGCCTGGCGGTAGTCCAACACTTCATCGCCCGTTTGTTGTAGCAGCCAGAGCAAATCCGGCGCTTCCAGCGGGTCAATCTGCATGACTTTAAGATCGTAAATATGGCGAGACTCTAGCACATATTGCTGACCCGTGTAGGGGTTCTCGTTTTGACCAAGGTAGTCGACCAGCAGTTCGTATGGCCGCACAGCAGGATTCACCGCTACTGCTGGCAACATAAAGCATTGCGACAGCCAGGTGGCGTAATAGCCCCCTAAAGAAGAACCGACAATCCCCAGCGACTCTCCGCCATGCTCAAGGACTATCGATTCCAGCATCTCCGCCGCCTGGGCAGGATACGGAGGCAATTGCGGTACGATCATCTCAACGTGCGGGTGGTGCTCTGACAGCCAGCTTTTCAGCAGACACGCCTTCGCCGAGCGAGGAGAGCTATTAAATCCGTGTAGATAGAGAAGCGTAGACATCAGTAGCCTTCTGAAGCGGTATCAGGGTGGAACCGAATTCCCGGCAGACGGCACACCTGAGTGTGCAGAGAACCATCAGCAAAGAGCTCCAGCGTACGCCAGCCGGGGCTAATGGTATCTAACGTGAAGTTGGCACAATGCGGCTTGAACTGCACGCACGTCGACGGCGTAGCCAGCAGGCGGCGACCGTTCCAGTCAAGATCCAGCTCCTGGTGAATATGCCCGCACAGCAGGTACTTCACGCGCGGATAGTTCACCAGCACGTTGTCCAGCTCAGCGGCATTACGCAGGCTGTGCTGATCGAGCCAGCTGCAGCCAGAAGGCAGTGGATGGTGATGTAAAAGCAGCAAGGTATTGCGTTCAGGCGCATCGGCAAGTTTGCGCTCCAACCATTCAAGCTGGAATTCGCTTAATTCTCCGTGGGGAACGCCAAAAACCTGGCTATCGAGCAGCAAAATTTGCCACTGTTCACCAATGAAGACGCGTTTCGCAGGAGAAATTCCAGCGTCCTGCAGGGCGCTGTACATGGCTGGCTGAAAATCGTGATTACCGGGTAGCCAGACGCAAGGCGCACGGAAGCTTGCGATGCCCTCAGCAAAATGCTGATAAGCCGCAGCGGATTGATCCTGTGCCAGATCGCCAGTCGCTACGATCAGATCGTAATCGGTCGACTCAGCATGTATGGCGTCCAGTACGCACTGATAGCTGTCCCAGGTGTTTACACCCAGCAGCGTTTCATGCTTTTCGGCAAACAGGTGAGTGTCTGTAATTTGTAAGATCCTGACTCTGGCCTCACCAGCCAAAGGAAGGGTTAACAGGCTTTCCAAATGGTGTCCTTAGGTTTCACGACGCTAATAAACCGGAATCGCCATCGCTCCATGTGCTAAACAGTACCGCAACCAGTCGGCTAGAAACTGATTAATTTGATGCTTTTCGTCGCGTTGATGCAACTTTTTATTTGGATAATCATACCGCGCTTTGAAGCGAAAGATCTGCTGACTTGAACACACTTCAGCCACCCTCGCATCATGATACAAGCGGACGGTAAGCGATGGCAGGCTCCAGTAAGTGACAGCAGGCGCCGTCTGTTCGATCGCAACCAGCGTAGTGTATCGGGTCGATTCAACAATCGTTAACCGATATTGTGCGTTTGCCACCTGATAGCTCACTGTTTCGCCGAGCACGTCATTACGCGGCAACAGGCGGCGCAGTTGCGAAAAGTTGGTTTCGCACAGGCGCATCATTTCAGGGAAGTCAGGTGTGTAACGCTTCATTTTTTCCACTCAGTTTTTAACTCTTGATAGTGCAGCTGTAACCATTGCAGGGCGATGACAGAAGCCGCGTTGTCGATTTTTCCCTCTTCCACCCACTGATAAGCCTGTTCCCGGCTCACCACATGAACGCGAATATCTTCGTTTTCATCTGCCAGACCATGGATCCCGCTTGCGGTCGTGGCATCCACTTCACCGACCAAAATGGACAGGCGTTCGCTGGTGCCGCCGGGGCTTGCCAGATAGCTCAGCACGGGTTTGGTGCGTTTAACATCCAGCCCGGCCTCTTCCATCGCTTCACGGCGGGCAACGTCCTCAACAGTTTCGCCTGCTTCGATCATCCCTGCTACCATTTCCAGCAACCACGGGCTTTCACTCGTGTCAAATGCCGCAATGCGGATCTGCTCAACCAGCACAACTTCATCCCGCTCAGGGTCAAAGGGTAGCAAGACCGCCGCGTGTCCGCGCTCAAAAATTTCGCGCGTCACTTCATCGCTCATCCCACCGTTAAATAAGCGGTGACGGAACCGATAAAGATCCAGTGAAAAAAAACCGCGGTATAGCGTTTCTCGTGCAATAATTTCTACATCATTTTTAGTGAAAGTCATTGGCAAGTTGTCTGGTTTACGCATTGTGCTGTCCTGATACCAATAGTGATTAAAATGTGAATTTCAAGGTCGTTTGACTGCTGTTTGAACGCCCTTGTGTTAAATTGATGCAAATTAACGCCGTATGGCACGTAACGCCAACTTTTTGAAGTGGCGGATTCTGCTAGAATCAACAATTATTTTTACCATTTGATCAGCGCTAAATACTGCTTCACAACAAGGAATGCAAATGAAGAAATTGCTCCCCATCCTTATCGGCCTGAGCCTGTCGGGGTTCAGTACTTTGAGCCAGGCAGAGAACCTGATGCAGGTTTATCAGCAAGCACGCCTGAGCAACCCGGAATTGCGTAAATCCGCCGCCGATCGCGATGCTGCATTCGAAAAAATTAACGAAGCGCGTAGCCCGTTACTGCCTCAGTTGGGTTTAGGTGCCGATTACACCTACAGCAATGGCTACCGTGATGCAAACGGCGTTAACTCCAATGCAACCAGTGCCTCGTTAACTCTGACTCAGTCTCTGTTCGATATGTCGAAATGGCGTGCCCTGACGCTGCAAGAAAAATCAGCGGGCATCCAGGATGTGACCTATCAGACCGATCAGCAAACGCTGATCCTGAATACCGCCACCGCTTATTTTAACGTATTGAACGCGATTGATGTGCTGTCTTACACCCAGGCACAGAAAGACGCAGTTTACCGTCAGTTGGATCAGACTACCCAGCGTTTTAACGTCGGCCTGGTCGCCATTACTGACGTGCAGAACGCCCGCTCACAATACGATACCGTGCTGGCAAATGAAGTCACCGCGCGTAACAATCTGGACAACGCGGTGGAAGAACTACGTCAGGTAACCGGCAACTACTACCCGGAACTTGCCTCACTGAATGTTGACGGCTTTAAAACCAACAAGCCACAGGCAGTGAATGCGCTGCTGAAAGAAGCCGAAAACCGCAACCTGACCTTACTGCAGGCGCGTTTAAGCCAGGACCTGGCGCGTGAACAAATCCGCCTGGCACAGGACGGTCACCTGCCGACGCTAGATTTGACCGCTTCTACCGGTGTCTCTGACACCTCCTACAACGGTTCTAAAACTCGCAATTCAACAGGTTCCCAGTATGACGACAGCAATATGGGTCAGAACAAAATTGGTCTGAGCTTCTCGCTGCCGCTGTATCAAGGTGGAATGGTTAACTCGCAGGTGAAACAAGCGCAGTACAACTTTGTGGGCGCGAGCGAACAGCTGGAAAGCGCGCACCGCAGCGTGGTCCAAACCGTACGTTCATCCTTCAATAACATTAATGCTTCCATCAGTAGCATTAACGCGTACAAACAAGCAGTTGTCTCTGCGCAAAGTTCTTTGGACGCGATGGAGGCCGGTTATTCCGTTGGTACACGTACCATCGTGGATGTGTTGGATGCCACCACCACGCTGTACAACGCCAAGCAACAGTTGGCTAATGCGCGTTACACCTATCTTATCAACCAGTTAAACATCAAGTCTGCGCTCGGTACACTGAACGAGCAGGATCTGGTGGCGCTGAACAATACGCTGGGTAAACCGATTCCAACCGCACCTGACACGGTTGCACCGGAAAACACACAGCAAGATGCTGCGGCAGACGGTTATACCGCAAGCAACAACACCGCAGTCGCTCAGCCGACGGCTGCACGTTCAACCAGCAGCAACGGCAACAATCCGTTCCGTAACTGATGGCGATGACGGGGCTTCGGCCCCGTCCGAACGTAAGACAACGTAAAGATCCGCCCCTTCTTCCGCATTCTCGCCTCTTCCCGCTTCAATTTCGACCAGTCATCCTCTATTCTGAGCAGTATTTACCACTGGGTCCTGGAAGACATAAATGAAACGGACAAAATCTATACATCACGCGTCGTTCCGCAAAAGCTGGAGCGCACGCCACCTGACTCCTGTTGCCCTGGCTGTTACCGCAGTTATTATGCTGGCGGGCTGTGAGCAGAGCGACGAAACAGTATCGCTTTACCAAAATGCGGACGACTGCTCGACGGCGAATCCGGGTAAAAGCGCTGAATGTACAACCGCATTCAACAACGCACTGAAAGAAGCTGAGCGCACGGCGCCGAAGTACGCCACCCGCGAAGACTGTATCGCTGAATTCGGTGAAGGTCAGTGCCAGCAGGCACCTGCACAGGCAGGTATGGCACCGACTGGTGAAGGCCAGGCTCAGGCGCAGAATCAAAGCAGTGGCAGCTTCTGGATGCCGCTGATGGCAGGCTACATGATGGGCCGCATGATGGGCGGCGGTATGGGCGCTCAGCAGCCGCTGTTCAGCTCGAAAAATCCGGCCAGCCCGGCCTACGGTAAATACACCGATGCTGGCGGCAAAAACTACGGTGCAGCGCAGCCGGGCCGTACCATGACCGTGCCAAAAACGGCCATGGCGCCAAAACCAGCCACCACATCAACCGTCACGCGCGGTGGTTTTGGTGAGTCTGTCGCTAAACAAAGCACCATGCAGCGTAGCGCCAGCGGTACCACTACGCGTTCAATGGGCGGCTGATCCACATGGAAAGAGTCAGTATTATTGAGCGCCCGGACTGGCGCGAAAAAGCCACCGAATACGGTTTTAACTTTCACACCATGTACGGCGAGCCGTACTGGTGTGAAGATGCCTACTACAAGCTCACGCTTGCTCAGGTCGAAAAGCTGGAAGACGTCACCGCAGAGCTGCATCAGATGTGCCTCAAGGTGGTTGAAAAGGTCATCGCCAGCGACGAGCTGATGACCAAGTTTCGTATTCCCAAGCATACCTGGGGGTTTGTCCGCCAGTCCTGGCAGACCCAGCAACCGTCGCTGTATTCCCGCCTCGATCTGGCGTGGGATGGCATCGGTGAACCAAAGCTTCTGGAAAACAACGCCGACACGCCAACCTCGCTGTACGAAGCTGCATTCTTCCAGTGGATCTGGTTAGAAGATCAGCTCAATGCCGGGAACCTGCCGGAAGGCAGCGATCAGTTCAACAGCCTGCAGGAAAAGCTGATTGAACGCTTCACCGCGCTGCGCGAACAGTATGGTTTTCAGCTACTGCACCTGACCTGCTGTCGTGACACCGTCGAAGATCGCGGGACCATCCAGTATTTGCAGGATTGCGCGGCCGAAGCGGAAATCGCCACCGAATTCCTCTATGTCGAAGATATCGGCCTCGGTGAAAAAGGTCAGTTCACGGACTTAGAAGATCAGGTGATTGCCAACCTGTTTAAGCTCTATCCGTGGGAATTTATGCTGCGCGAGATGTTCTCTACCAAGCTGGAAGATGCCGGCGTTCGCTGGCTGGAACCGGCCTGGAAGAGCATCATCTCCAACAAGGCGCTGTTACCACTACTGTGGGAAATGTTCCCTAACCATCCAAACCTGCTACCTGCGTATTTCGCCGAAGACGACTATCCGCAGATGGAAAAATTCGTCGTGAAACCGATCTTCTCGCGTGAGGGCGCTAACGTGTCGATCGTTGAGAACGGTAAAACGATCGAAGCGGTGGAAGGTCCGTACGGTGAAGAAGGGATGATCGTACAGCAGTTCCATCAGCTACCGAAGTTTGGCGACAGCTACGTTCTGATCGGCAGCTGGCTGATTAACGATCAGCCAGCCGGGATTGGCATTCGCGAAGACAGAGCGCTGATCACTCAAGATCTTTCCCGCTTTTATCCGCATATTTTTGTCGAATGAATGAAAGTGCCGGGTGGCGGCTCCGCCTTACCCGGCCTACGACACGAACTGTAGGCCCGATAAGCGCAGCGCCATCGGGCATTAATCATCCAACCTGCACCGACAGCATACTCAGACTGCCCATCTCGATGCCATCCACCGGGATCGTCACCGGTTCTTTGCCATCCCACGCCCCTAGTACATACAGTAGCGGCAGGTAGTGATCCGCCGTTGGATTAGACAACGATCCGCCTTCATGATCCAGATAGTTGACCAGCGGATGCTGCTCAATCGGCCCCTGCCATGCCAGATTGGCCTTCACATAATCGTTGAATGAACTCGCCCACGGATACGGTGTATTCTCACCGTGCCAGCGTGCTGTGCGCAGGTTATGCACCACGTTACCGCTGGCCACCAGCATAATACCTTCGTTGCGCAGCGCCGCCAGCTTACGACCCATCTCAAAATGCCAGGCTGCCGGTTTCGTACTATCAATACTCAGTTGCACCATCGGGATGTCAGCATTCGGGTACATCTTGATCAGCACGCCCCACGACCCGTGATCAAAACCCCAGGCTTCTTTGTCTAAGGTAACAGGTACGGGAGACAGCAAATCCACTAAATGCTGCGCCAGTTCTGGCGAGCCCGGAGCCGGGTAATGTGTGTCATACAGCGCCTGCGGAAAACCACCAAAGTCATGAATCGTTTTCGGCGCTTCCATCGCGGTTACGCCAGTGCCACGCGTAAACCAGTGCGCCGAAACCACAACGATGGCTTTCGGACGTGGCAACGTTTCCCCCAGCTGCTGCCAGGCACGGGTATAAACGTTATCTTCCAGAACATTCATCGGGCTGCCATGCCCGAGAAACAATGCTGGCATACGAGTTGAAGACATGATGATATCCTTACTGAGGGAGTCATTTTGATATCACCACAATACGCTTTTTCGGTTGATGAAGAACTCAGATAACCATGATGAAGATCATCAGTTATTTTGACGGTCTGGCCCGGACAGCAGATTGATAAGGAGTTGGATTTGTCGATGTCAGTACCTTTACTTCTGACTTTACTGGCGGGCGCCGCCACCTTTATTGGCGCCCTTCTTGGCGTGTTGGGGCAAAAGCCCTCTAATCGCGTACTCGCATTTTCTTTGGGTTTTGCCGCGGGCATTATGCTGCTTATCTCCTTGATGGAGATGCTACCCGCAGCACTGGCTGCAGAAGGAATGTCACCCGTACTCGGCTACGGAATGTTTATTGTGGGCTTACTGGGATATTTTGGTCTGGACCGTTTACTGCCGCATGCCCATCCTCAGGATCTCGTGCAAAAAACAACACAACCCTTACCCGGTTCCATTAAGCGCACCGCCATTTTACTCACTCTGGGCATTAGCCTGCACAATTTCCCGGAAGGGGTCGCGACATTTGTTACTGCCAGCAGCAACCTCGAGTTGGGTTTTGGCATCGCCCTCGCCGTGGCATTGCATAATATTCCTGAAGGCCTGGCCGTCGCTGGCCCTGTGTACGCGGCAACCGGATCGAAACGTACCGCGATATTTTGGGCCGGGATCTCCGGGATGGCGGAAATACTCGGAGGGGTACTGGCATGGTTAACTCTGGGGAGTTTGATTTCACCAGTGGTTATGGCAGCAATTATGGCTGCGGTTGCCGGTATTATGGTCGCACTGTCCGTCGATGAACTGATGCCGCTGGCAAAAGAAATCGACCCGAATAATAACCCCAGCTATGGCGTACTCTGCGGAATGTCGGTGATGGGACTCAGCCTTGTCATCCTGCAATCAATGGGTATCGGATAATACAAATGGCGGATGCTGTCATGCTCAGCAGACCATCCGCCTCTACCACAGCAAAACGCCAGGGATTATTCATGCTCCCTGACCGTGCCAGCCTCTTCGTTTGTACCACGAAATAGTTTGTTACGCGCCTCAAGCAATGCATCTCTGTCTTGTCGAAACGCTCGGCAATAACGCTTCATATGACAATAATAACCTATTGCAACGAGTGCAATTAATACCATCCAATACCAGGCAATAAACATTCTTTCACCCTTAAAATTTAACATCATTAAACATTTAACGTTAAAATTTCACATAACCTTATTTCAACCTACCACTATAGTGGCACATTACAGAAACAAATAGATGATTTCGATCATATAATTCAACGGCTAAATCCAATTGCAAAACGTGCATTAAAAATAAAACAATGCAGAACCTGCAAACATCTATAAATAACATTAATTATACTAAGTACATTCCAAACTGACTTTATTTAATTAAATCAATACACTAGAGATTGATAACAAACACACCTAAAACAATAAACACATTTACTTATCACAAATATTTAGCCATATTCTTATATGGTAAAAAATACAAAAATAGCGCATGCGGAATATATTATATATCGATAAAATATAAAGCAGTATATCTTCGTTAAAGGATACCGTTCGTCCGGGCAAAGCTAAATAGTCGGGCCATAATAACAAAAAACCGAAGCCAGAAAACTGGCTTCGGTTTTTTATTGCCACCGCAACTGGCGTGGTAAAGCGTGTGTTATCAGCTGGCTTTACGTTCGTGCGCCTGGCGGTAAGCAACCAGATCTTCGATCGTGACCACGGCCATATTATGCTTGCCTGCAAATTCGATGCACTCTGGCGCACGCGCCATGGTGCCATCATCATTGGTCAGCTCACACAGTACACCGGCCGGTTTAAAGCCTGCCAGCGTCATCAGATCGATGGTAGCTTCAGTGTGACCACCACGGGTCAACACGCCACCCGCCTGAGCACGCAGCGGGAAAACGTGTCCCGGACGGTTCAGATCGGAAGGTTTAGCGCCGTCTTTAACTGCTGCGCGAACCGTGGTAACACGGTCTGCTGCAGAAACACCGGTAGTTACGCCTTCAGCGGCTTCAATGGTCACGGTAAAGCCCGTGCCGTAAGCGCTGGTGTTATTTTCCACCATCATTGGCAGATCGAGCTGCTTACGTCGATCTTCAGTGATGCACAGGCAAACAATACCGCTACCGTGACGGATGGTGAGAGCCATCTGTTCAACGGTCATGGTTTCTGCCGGGAATACCATATCGCCTTCGTTTTCACGATCTTCGTCGTCAAGCACCATCACACCGCGTCCTTCACGCAGCGCAGACAGCGCATGTTCAACACGTTCGAAAGGCGTACCAAAAGAGGAAAGTAGCGTCTGATTCATGGTAAAAAAAACCTCACTAAAATTATGGTTACCAGAATCAGGGCAGTCTTAGGAGTACCGTCTAAGCGGCAAAAAAATAACGTGAGCGGGTCCATGCCCGACTGGATCTCGTTACTCTCTCCCATCCGGACTCTAACCGTCGGCCCCGGAATTACACCGGATCTGCTGACCTTTTCGCGTTAACGAAAAGCGCTCGCGGGCTTTCAACATCAGTTGATTTACCGCCGGTGGGGAATTTCGCCCCGCCCTGAGAATAAGCGGGTTAACTATAACGCTATTAATTACCTTCATCAACGCCTTTGCTAGACTTCACTTCACACAATTCTGGTTTATGCTGCTGCCAGTTCGCATTACAATAAGCAGCAACACGTACCAGTTCAGGGAAACCACCATGATTGACCCGAAAAAAATTGAGCAGATTGCTCGTCAGGTCCACGAGTCGATGCCGAAAGGGATCCGCGAGTTTGGAGAAGACGTCGAGAAGAAGATTCGCCAAACGCTGCAGTCACAACTGACGCGCCTGGATCTGGTAAGCCGCGAAGAGTTTGATGTACAAACCCAGGTTTTGCTGCGCACTCGCGAAAAGCTGGCACTGCTTGAACAACGCCTGACTGAGCTGGAAACACGTGAAAAGCAGGCTGAAGTGAAGCCTGCGCCTGCTATCCCGCCCGTCGATCCACAAGCGTAAAAATGACAACGGGCCGCAAGGCCCGTTTATCTGTTAGTGTTCCAGTTCTAATTTTTTCGCCTCAGTAGCCTGCTGGCAATACAGCGCATAGCGTTTGCAAAACCAACTGCGGTGCTCTTCATCCATGTTGCCGGTTACGGCCTGGATATCAACAGCGTGGCCATCAGCCTGCATCCTGGCAAAACTCCGTGCCAGGAAATCGAAATTGTTCAGTGAATACATATTGCTGTTCATGAGCATACCCTCCAGTTATTGAATATCTGTTAAGGCCATATGCTTTTTCTGATTTAAGTATTTCCCTATACAGGAAGTTGTTCTGTACATAATGTGCGCAACTTTACCGCTCTGCTTCACACTTTCCTACGAAATCTGAGAGGGGGAAACGTCTCTTTTCGGATTTAAGGATCGAAGGTGTCCGTGCTATTGTAACGTTATGTAAACGTAAGAGGTAAAACCATCACTTACGACACTATCCCCAAAATTTTTAAGTTGCAGGCAGGCGGCAAAGGAGTAGGTCCCATTGAGCTTACTCTGGTAAGTGATTCGGATAGGCGAGCGCAGCCAACACGCATGCAGCTTAAAGTATGACGGGTATATCAGGGAACGCAGTTACAGGAGGACGAGACTTGATTTTATTTGCAGAATATAACGATCCCTACCTGTTTGCTATTTCATTTGTTTTACTTGTTGGCCTACTGGAAATTGTCTCTCTTATTTTTGGTCATTTTCTTTCAGGCGCGCTTGATGCGCATCTCGAACACTACGATTCCCTAACCTCCGGTAATATTGGGCAAGCGCTGCACTATCTGAATATCGGACGTATTCCCTCTCTTATCGTACTTTGCTTACTCGCTGGCTTCTTCGGACTCTTCGGCATTCTCATCCAGCATGGCTGGGTAACGTTATGGCAAACACCGCTCAGTAACTTATTGCTGGCCCCCGCGTGTTTACTTCTTGCGATTTTTACCGTGCATTACTGCGGGAAGATCATTGCCCCCTGGTTGCCCCGCGACGAGACCACAGCCCTCACGGAAGATGAGTATATAGGCAGCATGGCGATTATCACTGGGCATTCCGCGGTTACCGGAACCCCCTGTGAAGGCCGGTTTACTGATAAGTTCGGGCAAACCCACTATTTGCTGCTGGAACCTGAAACAGGCAAAGAATTCAAAAAGGGAGACAAGGTACTAATTATCTGCCGACTCTCCGCGACGCGTTATTTAGCGGAGCTAAACCCCTGGCCGAATGTTTTGTAATTTTATTTTAAGGGAATAACACAATGGATGATGTTTTTGGCATGTTACCTTCATGGATGTTTACCGCTATTGTGGCGGTGGTCGTCTTATTAATTATCGGCATTATCTTTGCTCGCCTTTACCGCCGTGCGTCTGCTGAACAGGCATTTGTGCGTACCGGGCTTGGCGGGCAGAAAGTGGTGATGAGCGGCGGCGCGATTGTCATGCCTATCTTCCACGAAATCATTCCTATCAACATGAATACCCTCAAGCTTGAGGTCAGCCGTTCCACCGTCGACAGCCTGATCACCAAAGACCGTATGCGCGTTGACGTCGTTGTCGCATTCTTTGTCAGAGTAAAACCCTCCTTTGAAGGTATTGCCACTGCCGCTCAGACGCTGGGGCAACGTACATTGTCACCAGAAGATTTACGTGTGCTGATCGAAGATAAATTTGTCGATGCCCTGCGCGCCACCGCATCACAAATGACCATGCACGAGCTTCAGGACACCCGTGAAAACTTCGTTCAGGGCGTACAGAACACCGTCGCGGAAGACCTGTCCAAAAACGGTCTGGAACTGGAAAGCGTCTCGTTGACCAACTTTAACCAGACGGAAAAAATCCATTTCAACCCAAATAATGCCTTCGACGCCGAAGGTCTGACGAAGCTGACGCAGGAAACCGAGCGTCGTCGTCGCGAACGTAATGAAGTTGAACAAGACGTTGAAGTTGCGGTGCGCGAGAAGAATCGTGATGCGCTGGCGCGCAAGCTGGAAATCGAACAGCAGGAAGCCTTTATGACGCTTGAGCAGGAACAGCAGGTGAAAACCCGCACCGCCGAGCAAAACGCGAAAATCGCCGCTTTTGAGGCCGAACGTCACCGTGAAGCAGAGCAGACACGCATTCTTGCCGAACGCCAAATTCAGGAAACTGAGATCGAGCGCGAGCAGGCTGTTCGTTCGAGAAAAGTCGAGGCCGAACGTGAAGTTCGCATTAAAGAGATCGAACAACAGCAGGTAACGGAGATTGCGAATCAAACCAAATCCATCGCCATTGCCGCCAAATCCGAACAACAGTCTCAGGCCGAAGCGCGCGCTAACGATGCACTAGCTGAAGCCGTTCGTGCCCAGCAGAACGTAGAAACCACCCGTCAGACCGCAGAAGCAGATCGTGCGAAACAGGTTGCGCTGATCGCCGCCGCACAGGATGCAGAAACCCAGGCTGTTGAACTGACCGTCCGGGCAAAAGCCGAAAAAGAAGCCGCCGAATTGCAGGCAGCGGCGATTGTTGAGCTGGCCGAAGCCACACGTAAAAAAGGCCTGGCGGAAGCCGAAGCCCAGCGTGCGCTGAACGATGCCATCAACGTACTTTCTGACGAACAAACCAGTCTGAAGTTCAAGCTGGCGCTGTTGCAGTCCCTGCCAGCGGTTATTGAAAAATCCGTGGAGCCAATGAAGTCTATCGACGGGATTAAAATCATTCAGGTCGATGGCTTGAATCGCGGTGGCGCAGTGGGTGAAGTCGCAGCCGGCAGCGTGAGTGGTGGGAACCTGGCAGAGCAAGCGTTATCCGCCGCTCTTGCCTATCGTACCCAGGCGCCGCTGATTGATTCGCTGTTAAATGAGATTGGTTTATCCGGCGGTTCGCTTCACGCCCTGGCTGAGCCGCTGAAAAACAGCCCACAGCCTGTGGAAAAAACGGAAGCATAAGAGATAGACATGCCGGATAAGGTGTTTATACCGCTATCCGGCAATCGATCAGGCTATGACTTATCGCTGTCTTTCTGGATCTTTTTGATGATATTGGTCGTTGAGCAACCGTCTTCGAAGTTCAGCACCAGCACTTCACCACCGTTCGCCCATACCTCTTCACTACCCGCAATTTGTTCCGGCTTGTAGTCACCGCCTTTTACCAGCAGATCCGGCAGGACACCTGCGATCAGTCGCTGTGGGGTATCTTCTTCAAAAGAGACCACCCAGTCGACGGATTCCAGCGCACCCAGGACTATCATACGCTGTTCGAGCGGGTTGACCGGGCGCGTTTCACCTTTCAGACGTTTGGTGGATGCGTCACTGTTTACCGCCACGATCAGACGATCGCCCAGCTTGCGCGCATTCGCCAGATAAGAGACATGGCCCGCGTGCAGGATGTCGAAAACGCCGTTGGTCATGACCACTTTCTCACCGCGCTTGCGCGCGCTGGCCACGGCTTGTTTCAGCTCGGCTTCTGTCATCACACCGAAGCCGGTATCCGCGCGACCGCGCACGGCGTTTTCCAGTTCGATAGGTGAAACGGTAGATGTCCCCAGCTTACCGACCACCACGCCCGCCGCAGCGTTAGCAAAATAGCACGCTTCTTCCAGTGAGTTACCCGCGGCAAGTGTTGCCGCCAGCACGCCAATGACCGTATCACCGGCACCGGTCACGTCATACACTTCCTGCGCCTGGGTCGGCATGTGCAGAGGTGCTTTGCCCGGCTGCAGTAACGTCATACCCTGCTCGGAACGGGTGATCAGCAGTGCGGAAAGGTCAAAATCCGCAATCACCTTCATACCGCGTTCAACCAGTTCTTCTTCGCTTTTGCACTTACCGGCAACCGCTTCGAACTCGGACAAATTTGGTGTCAGCAGCGTCGCACCGCGATAGCGTTCAAAATCAGTGCCTTTCGGATCGATAAGCACCGGGACGCCAGCCTTTCGCGCCAGTGAAATCATCTGCTGCACGCTGGCCAGCGCGCCTTTGGCGTAGTCAGACAGTACCAGAGCACCAATAGAACCCAGCGCCTGGTTAATACGATCGTGTAGCGGCTGCGGGTCTACGCCTTCGAAACCTTCCTCGAAGTCGAGGCGGATCAGCTGCTGGTTGCGGGAGAGTACGCGCAGTTTGGTGATCGTCGGGTGCGTCGGCACCGAAACGAAGTCACATTTCACGTTCACGTCCGCCAGCGTTTTACTCAGCGCGCGTGCCGCATCATCAATACCGGTCAACCCCACCAGACGGGAATTTGCGCCCAGAGAGGCAATGTTCATCGCCACGTTTGCCGCGCCGCCGGGACGTTCTTCAA
This sequence comes from Citrobacter sp. Res13-Sevr-PEB04-36, assembly GCF_015672735.1. Classification (GTDB taxonomy): domain Bacteria; phylum Pseudomonadota; class Gammaproteobacteria; order Enterobacterales; family Enterobacteriaceae; genus Citrobacter. The sequence goes on from NZ_JADABY010000057.1 coordinate 63,509, forward strand.
TGGTATCCACTTTGACTACCGGGACCGGGGCTTCTGGTGAAATACGGCTGGTAGGCCCGTACCAGTAGCGATCCAGCATCACATCGCCGACAACCATGACTCCTGCACGTTCAAACTCTGGCAGCGTTACTTTCATTCCTGTCTCCTGAGAGATTCTCTGAGGGTCTTAAAATTTGCGCGCGATCATAGCACACTTCGCTCGGCAACCAGCCACTTCTGCCAGCTGTCACGCACCAGCGCACGCTCAGCGCTGAAGCACTCCGGCGCCACATGGCCCGGAAGTTCCTGCAAAGCAAGATGATGAAGTTCATCACGCAGCGTGGTATAGGCGCGGGTCAGCGCCAGGGCTTCCTGCTCTTCCATAATGTCGTTTTGCGCCAGTAGTTCCAGAATACGCACGTTATCCGACCAACGCGTTAGCTTCGGTTTTTCATGGGCATAGCGCAACACCAGATATTGTGTAATAAACTCAATGTCGGTGATCCCGCCTTCATCTGCTTTGATATCAAAGCGATCGCGATGTTTATTACCCAAATGAGTGCGCATTTTCTCGCGCATTTCACGCACGTCGGTCTGCAACGTTTTTCCGTCACGGGCGAGCGTCATGATATCGCGACGCACCGCGTCAAACTGAGAGGTCAGCTGCGGGTCGCCATAGACCACGCGAGCACGCACCAGCGCCTGATGCTCCCATGTCCAGGCTTCGTTGCGTTGGTAATCGGCGAAAGCTTCAGTTGATGTCACCAGCATACCTGCGGCACCGGATGGGCGCAGCCGCGCATCCACCTCATACAAAATGCCGGAAGACGTACGGGTACTGAAAAGATGCATGATGCGCTGGGACAGGCGCAGATAAAACTGCCGCCCGTCAATTTCACGTTCGCCGTCGGTCATCACGTCCATCGGACAATCGTGCAGGAAGATCAAATCGAGATCGGAGCTGTAGCCCAGCTCCCAACCGCCCAGCTTACCGTAACCGACAACGGCGAAGCCGCGGCCCTCACGATCGCCAAGATGCGTCGGCTGCCCGTAGCGGGCGACCATTTGCGTCCACGCCTGCTGAACCACGGCATCGATAATGGCCTCTGCCAGCCAGGTTAAGTGATCGCTCACCTTCATCACGGGTAGCGTCCCGGCTATATCAGCCGCCGCAATACGCAGCAGCTGGGTTTGTTTGAACTGGCGCAGCGCTTCCAGCTGCTGTTCTTCGTCATCTTCCGGCACACGCAGCAAATACTGGCGTAGTTCATCACGATAGGCATCAGTCGCGGTGGGCTGATACAGGGTGTTCGGATCCAGCAACTCATCCAGCAGCAGCGGATAGCGCGCCAGCTGGCTGGCGACCATCGGTGAAGCGGCGCACAGCGAAATCAGGTGCTTCAGCGCACCGGGGAATTCGCTCAACAGCTCCAGATAGGTCGTACGGGTGACAATGCCCACCAGCAGCGGGGTAATGCGCGACAGTGGCACCGAGGCATCAGAGCGGGAGCAGACATCGCTCAGCAAGTGCGGCATCAAATGATCCAGTACCTGGCGCCCACGCGGGCCGATGGTGCGCTTATCCAGCTCTTTGCGAAAATCCGCGATCAGGGTCAGCACGCGGCGTTGATCGTCATCCGCAAGATGCGCCAGCACTGGCGTGGTGTCATCTTCCTGCAAGGCGTCCTGCCACAGTTCGCACCACTGTTCCGACAGTGACTCTTCCTGGGTTTCGGTTTCATCATCGCCGATTAATTCATTGAACACCCGACGCACGTTGCCCATGTGAACGTCCAGGACAGCCGTCAACTGTGACCAGTCATCCGTCTCCATGGCCCATGCCAGACGCGCGCGATTTAGCTCATCGCCCGGCAGCGTCTGAGTCTGTTCATCATTGATGCTCTGTAGCAGGTTTTCCAGACGACGTAAAAAGAGATAGGCGCTTCGTAAATGCTCCGCATCGGTATCAGACAGTAGATGCAGTGCGTTGATGGCACTGAGCGTCGGCAACAACGAACGGGATTGCAGCGATGGCTCGCGCCCACCGCGAATCAGCTGGAAAACCTGGACAATAAATTCAACTTCACGAATACCGCCTGCCCCCAGCTTGATGTTGTCTTTCAGACCACGGCGGCGAACTTCGCGGGCAATCATCCCTTTCATGTTACGCAGAGACTGGATCACGCTGAAATCGATATAACGACGAAAAACAAAAGGCCGCAGCATGGCGCGCAGTTCAGCGACGTAAGTGCCGGCAGCGTCCCCCATAATACGCGCCTTAACCATCGCGTAGCGTTCCCAATCGCGCCCTTGTTCCTGGTAGTAATCCTCCAGCGCCGAGAAGCTCAGCACCAGCGGGCCGCTATCACCAAACGGGCGTAAACGCATATCCACCCGATAGACAAATCCATCCATTGTCGGCTGATCCAACACTTTGATCAGCCGTTGGCCCATACGGGTAAAGAACTGTGCATTATCCAGCTCACGCCGTCCGCCCTGCGTCGTACCGTGTTCCGGCCAGGCAAAAATCAGGTCGATGTCGGAGGAAAAGTTAAGCTCGCCGCCGCCCAGTTTACCCATTCCTAAAATCAGCAGCGGCTGTGGAACGCCGTCAGGGTTGCACGGCGTTCCACACTCACGACAGCAGGCGTCATACAACCAGTCACGTGCGGCGATAATCAGCGTTTCAGCCAGATGGCTTAATTGCTGCAAAATACTCTCTTCCGTCACCAGCGATAGCGTCTGTGCCCAGGCAATTCGCACCATGATGCGACGGCGAAACAGGCGCAGCTCACGCATCAATGCCGCTTCATCACAGACGTCAGCCAATGCTTGCTGCAGCCAGGTACCATAGTGCTGCCATTCATCCGCCAGCGGCGGTGCGCTTTCCAGCTCCGCCAACCACTCAGGATGGGCAATAACACTGTCGCGAACAAAATCACTGAATGTGAGCACTGACTTCGCTTGCAGACTAAGTGACACTTCAGGTATTGCCACTGGCAGCCGCTCAACAACGGTCGGCCAGTACTGCTGTAACGGTGAAGAGAGCTGCTGCATTTAAGGGTTATCCTTTAAATGATGCCGGATAGCAGCGTTTCGCCTTATCCGGCCTACAAGATATTTACGCCCATCGCGTAGGCCTGATAAACGTAGCGCCATCAGGCATCCTGATCTCGGTCCTGATTATCGCTTACCACTGTGCAGCCAGAACGGCTCCTCAGAGATGGCCTCATTACGATAGTGTTCAATTTCAATATGTTGGCGTGTCATGATGGCATGACGTAAGCCCTGCCAGGTCGCAATCCATTCCGATGCAACCTTCTCATCGTAATAGCCCGCCAGCATCAAAATGCTGTCAATGTTGCGCGTCAGACGCGGGATCTGATCGGCATACTGATCGCCCAACGGCTGACCAAAAACCGTTTTCAGTTCAGCCGCATGGCGTGAAAGATGGGTATCAGAGAAACGCTTAAAGGAGTCGGCAATTTTGGCCTGCGCTTTCGCATCAAGGAACGGTTGCCATCCTTTAGTCACCAGCCACTCGGTGAGCGCCAGTTTTGCCATCGCCGTTTGCGGATTGTAAACCGCAGACACCGCAGAAACTTCAGCAGCAATGGTCGCTTCTGACTGGGTCAGCAAATCACGTAAGTGAGCACTCGCTTTACGTGGAACATTACCGCCAAACAGCATCAGGATATGGCGCACCAGGCCCATCGCCGCCAGCACTTCTGCTTTTGCGCCTTTAACACCACGAACCCATAACTCCTCATGGTATTGCCATTGCGATAATGCCAGTTCCAGCGCGGCTTCCAGCCCCTGCTCAATGCTGGCCTTCGCCGGAACGTGCAGAATACTCGTCGGCTTCAGCTCGCGTGGGGCATTCCCCAGCGCAAGATGATAACCCCGTGCCGCCTTACTCAGGCTGCCCTGGCGTAACCCCTCATGGGCAACCAGCTGATGTGCCAGCTTCAGTACCGCACGGGTATCACCGCTTAGCAGTTCCAGTTCGAGCTCACAGATAGGTTCAGCGAACTCTCCAGCTTTCACTTCACCGAGATCGAGGGCGATTTCAATCTGGCTGCCGTCAACCTCGAGCAGCCATTTCTCGCGGTTAAAATCAGTGCTAAACAGCGGTTGTAGCTGAGAGGCGAGATCGGCTGGCAGTTCACCATTCGGCCAGACTTCGGCTGGAAGCAGCGCAAGATCCAGTTCAGGCGCGCTCAGCGCAACGTTATACTCTGGTCGCTGATGCAAACCGCCCGTCACCCGACCGGCAATTTTCAGGGTCATTTCATAACGGCCGTTCTCGCCGCGAATACGCAACCCCATATCATGGCTACGCAACCATCCATCCGGTGTTTCGTAGTAAATATTCAGCAACTGGCTGGGTGCATGATGCTCTCCCCCCAGCGCATTCAGACGTTCGCGTAATTCATCAACGGCATCATTATTGACGATAAATTTTAATTCGATTTCCTGAGTCATGATCTTGTACTTATGGGTTATGTCACAGTTAAGAAAACAGACTGCGAACTAAGTTCGTTCTTGATTGTCAGTAGATAGTATTTTGCGCCAAATTGCCATGCAACGTGCAATTTGACGGGCGTAAAAGTTTAGAGTTGTGGCAAAAAGGACACAGATGATTCCGATTGATGTCGAATGCTTTGCGTAGAGACACTGATGCCACTACTATCGTTCCACTTTCTATGACAATAACGACAGCCTGATGCCAAAATTACGCCTGATTGGATTAACTTTACTTGCACTTAGCGCCACTGCCGTCTCCCATGCCGAAGAAAAGCGCTATGTCTCTGATGAACTGAACACCTGGGTCCGCAGCGGTCCGGGAGATAATTATCGCCTCGTGGGTACGGTTAATGCCGGCGAGGAAGTCATTCTGTTGCAGACCGATGCCAGCACCAACTACGCCCAGGTAAAAGACAGTACCGGACGTACGGCCTGGATCCCGCTGAAAGAGCTGAACAGCACGCCAAGCCTGCGTACCCGCGTTCCAGACCTGGAGAACCAGGTTAAAACGCTGACCGATAAGCTCAATAACATTGATACCACATGGAATCAACGCACCGCCGATATGCAGCAAAAAGTGGCGCAAAGCGACAGTGTGATCAATGGGTTGAAAGAAGAGAACCAGAAGCTAAAAAACGAGCTGATTGTGGCGCAGAAAAAGGTCAGTGCCGCGAATTTGCAGCTTGATGACAAGCAGCGCACCATCATCATGCAGTGGTTTATGTATGGCGGCGGCGTACTGGGACTGGGTCTGTTGCTCGGTCTGGTTCTGCCGCACATGATCCCAACCCGTAAACGCAAAGATCGCTGGATGAACTGAATCGCCTTCTCCGCCACACTGACATATGATTAAGGGATGATTTTTTTCAAAAGGAAAGTGGCGTGAAGATTTATCTGGTCGGTGGAGCTGTTCGGGATGCGTTATTAGGGCTACCGGTTAAAGATAAAGATTGGGTTGTCGTCGGCGCCACGCCGCAAGAGATGCTCGACGCGGGCTACCAGCAGGTAGGCCGCGATTTTCCTGTTTTTCTTCATCCGCAAACGCGCGAAGAGTATGCGCTGGCGCGTACCGAACGAAAATCGGGCTCAGGCTACACCGGATTTACCTGCTATGCCGCAGCAGATGTAACGCTGGAAGCCGATCTTCAGCGCCGCGACCTGACGATCAACGCGCTGGCCCGCGATGATGACGGCGAGATTATCGACCCGTATCACGGGCGTCGCGATCTGGAAAATCGTCTACTGCGCCATGTTTCCCCAGCTTTTAGCGAAGATCCGCTGCGCGTACTGCGCGTGGCGCGCTTTGCCGCGCGCTATGCGCACCTCAGCTTTCGCATCGCCGATGAAACCCTGGCCTTAATGCGCGAGATGACTGCCGCCGGAGAACTGGAACATCTGACGCCGGAACGAGTATGGAAAGAAACGGAAAATGCGTTAACCACCCGTAATCCGCAGGTCTTTTTCCAGGTCCTGCGCGACTGTGGTGCACTGCACGTTCTGTTCCCGGAAATAGACGCTCTGTTTGGCGTCCCGGCGCCGGCCCAGTGGCATCCGGAAATCGACACCGGTATTCACACGCTGATGACGCTGTCGATGGCTGCTATGTTGAGCCCAAACGTTGACGTACGCTTCGCCACGCTGTGTCACGACGTAGGTAAGGCTCTGACGCCAAAAGCACTGTGGCCGCGCCATCATGGTCACGGCCCGGCGGGCGTCAAACTGGTAGAACAGTTATGCCAGCGCCTACGCGTCCCCAATGACATTCGCGATTTAGCCAAACTGGTGGCGGAGTTCCACGATCTCATCCACACCTTCCCGATCCTGCAGCCGAAAACTATCGTGAAGCTGTTTGATTCCATCGACGCCTGGCGCAAACCGCAACGTGTGGAACAAATTGCCCTAACCAGCGAGGCCGACGTACGAGGTCGCACCGGTTTTGAAGCAGTTGATTACCCGCAGGGTAGACTGCTGCGGGAAGCCTGGCAGGTCGCGCAGAAAGTGCCAACGAAAGATGTCGTGGAGGCAGGATTTAAAGGGCCGGACATTCGCGAGGAGCTGACCCGACGTCGCATTGCGGCGGTGGCCTGCTGGAAGGAACAGCGCTGCCCAAAAGCGTAGGCAGCACGTTACCGGATGCGCTGCGCTTATCCGGCCTACGGGGTCAACATCTCGTTGCGTAGGCCCGGTAAGCATAAGCGCCACCGGGCACATTAAAGTCAGAAGAACACCACGTAAACGGCAGCGGCGACCACAAAACGATAAATCGCAAATGGAATAAACGAGATACGTTTAATCAGTTGCAGGAAGGTTTTGATCGCCACCAGCGCCACTACAAATGCCGTCACGAAGCCCACAGCAAACATTGGAATGTCTGATGCGCTCAGGAACGACCAGCTTTTGTAGAGATCTAACGCCGTGGCACCCATCATCATTGGTACCGCCAGCAGGAATGAGAATTCCGATGCAGCATAGCGGCTCACGCCCATCAGCATACCGCCTGAAATGGTCGCTCCAGAGCGGGAAAAACCCGGCCACAACGCCAGGCACTGAAAGCAGCCAATCATAAACGCCTGGCGATAAGTCATATCATCCAGACCCGGCGCGCGCGGCTCTTTCGGCTTCAGGCATTCTGCGGCTATCAGTAGCACGCCCCCCACCACCAGCGCGTACATCACGTTGATCGGGTTAAACAGTGATTTGATGGTGTCGTGGAAAATCAGGCCCAGTACTACCGCCGGGATCATCCCTAACAGGATATGCCCCAGCGTCAGCCGTCCCTTGCCGGTCCCTTCATGTGGGGCTTTACCAAAGTGAATGCCAATCAGGCCAAACAAGCGGCGCCAGAACATCACCACGACAGCCAAAATGGAACCCAGTTGAATAACCACTTCAAATGTCTTTGCGGTATCGCCTTCAAAACCCAGCAGGTGGCCAACAATAATCATATGGCCGGTGCTGGATACAGGTAAAAACTCCGTCAATCCCTCGACCACACCCAAAATTGCCGCCACCAGCAGCGAGTGCATATCACTCATCAATTAACCCCTAGATAGAAAACCACGGCAAAAAAGAGCCAACGTTAGGACTCTTTTATACCCGTTTGGTTTAGATATTATTAATTTAATTATTTTCTTTCAGATTATTGCCACGTTCAATGATAACACCGACGTTTGCCGCCCGCGCCACCGCCCCCGGCTTGCTGAGCTTGATGCGTACCCATGGGGAATTAAAACGGCTAAGCAGGAGGTCTGCCACCTCTTCCGCCACGCGTTCAACCAGCGCAAAACGCCCGCCTTCCACATGGCTGACCACCGTTTGCGCGATATCAGCATAGCTCAGGCAATCGGCGACATCGTCGCTTTTCGCTGATTTGCGGTTATCCCATGCCATTTCGATATCGAACACCAGTTTTTGTTCGATAGTCTGTTCCCAGTCGTAAACACCGATAGTGGTGATTACCGAAAGTTGCTCTATAAATACAATATCCATCACGACCTGCCTGCTTTTTGGCTAACCCGGATACCACTTCCGGCGAAATATGCGTATTATCCACGGAAGTAGTGTTTTACACGACATTTTCAAAACGGAACAGCTTATGAGTGCAATCGCGCCTGGAATGATTCTCTTCGCGTACCTCTGCGGCTCAATTTCCAGTGCCATTCTGGTATGCCGCCTCGCTGGATTGCCGGACCCACGTGACAGCGGTTCTGGAAATCCGGGCGCGACAAACGTATTGCGAATCGGTGGCAAGGGAGCCGCCGTCGCCGTGCTGATTTTTGACGTCCTGAAGGGTATGTTACCCGTGTGGGGTGCATACGCGCTAGGCGTTAGTCCTTTCTGGTTGGGGTTGATTGCTATCGCCGCCTGCCTGGGACACATCTGGCCGGTGTTCTTCGGTTTTAAAGGTGGGAAAGGCGTCGCCACCGCCTTTGGCGCCATTGCGCCGATAGGCTGGGATTTAACCGGCGTCATGGCGGGCACCTGGCTGCTGACCGTCTTGCTGAGCGGTTACTCCTCGTTAGGAGCCATCGTCAGCGCCCTGATAGCCCCGTTCTATGTCTGGTGGTTCAAACCCCAGTTCACCTTCCCGGTATCCATGCTGTCGTGCTTAATTCTGCTGCGCCATCATGACAATATCCAGCGTCTGTGGCGTCGACAAGAGCCAAAGATCTGGACCAAGCTGAAGAAAAAACGCGAGAAAGATCCCGAGTGACGGTACTGCCGGATGATGACGCGACGGTATCTTATCCGGCTTACAGGATCTGATACCCGTCAACCGGCTTGCCCAACCGCTGCTGGCACCACGTTGCCAGGAACTCCACACACACCCGTAGCTTTACGCTGCGATACAACGGCTCCTGATACACCGCCCAGATATTGGCGCTCTGTGCATACTCCGGCAGTACGCGTACCAGTTCACCGCTGAGTAGAAACGGCTGCACGTCCCACTCAGAACGCAGCATGATCCCTTTTCCCTGTAACGCCCACTGCAACACAATCTCGCCGCTGTTAGAAGAAAGATGCCCCGCCACCTTAACCGATTTTTTCTCCTGCCCATTATCAAGTTCCCAAACCCCATGCGTCATATCGCGTTCTTTTGTGACCAGGCAATCATGGCGACTTAATTCCTGTAACGTCTTGGGTCCACCATATTTTTTTAAATATGATGGCGCTGCACACAATATTCTTTTATTTTTCGTTAACAAATGCGCAATATAATAATCGGGGATTTCATCATTAATACGAATATCCAGATCGATATTATCTTGTGCTAAGTCAATTTGCCGATCGTACAGTTCAAAATGCACCTGTAATTCAGGATAGCTATGCATCAATTCGGTAATCGCTGGGGCGATATAACTTCGGCCAAACCCAAAACTACAGCCAATACGGATCATCCCTTCCGGACGCGTTTTGATTTGCGTGACGTCATCGACCAGATGCTGGTAGCGGGCGAGGATCTCCTGCGCATGTTCATAGCACCGCTGACCGCTTTCCGTTAACACCACGCCGCGTGCGGAGCGGTTAAGCAGCGTGGTCCCCAGCGTAGACTCCAGGATCTGAATGCGTTTTGTCACAAACGCAGGCGTCTGCCCAAGGGTCGCTGCCGCCGCACTAAAGCTACCGCTATGAACAATTTCAACCAGCACCTGCAGGTCTTTCGCCAGGGGATAGGTGTTTAGCATGGTCATGATATCCGTGAGGGTGTAAGCCGCAGTGTAATTCCCTCAGGCGTATTAAACCCTGCCTTGGCGCAATTTTTATTACATTATCTGGCCATCATTCACGAACTGTTAATTGGTTATTCACAGCGCTAAAAAATATAAAACCACATTTTTAGTGGTAGTTTGTTCCGGAGAATTTATTTCCAGATAAATAAAAGAACTGGAGTTGACATAATGAGCCATAAAAATAACCAACATGCGATAAATACGCTGACTAACATTGTCGCAGATTTTACCGCCATGATTTCTACCCGTATGCCTGACGATGTAGTGGATAAATTAAAACAGCTACGCGAAGGCGAAACCTCGCCGATGGGTAAAATTATCTACCACACCATGTTTGACAACATGCAGAAGGCGATCGACCTGAATCGCCCGGCGTGTCAGGACACCGGTGAAATCATGTTCTTTGTGAAGGTCGGTTCCCGTTTTCCGCTGCTGGGCGAGCTGCAAAGCATCCTGAAGCAGGCCGTTGAAGACGCCACCGTGAAAGCGCCACTGCGCCACAATGCGGTAGAGATTTTTGACGAGGTGAACACCGGCAAAAATACCGGTACCGGTGTGCCATGGGTCACCTGGGACATCATCCCCGACGCTGACGATGCAGAAATTGAAGTCTATATGGCGGGCGGCGGTTGTACGCTGCCGGGGCGCTCTAAAGTGTTAATGCCTTCCGAAGGCTACGAAGGCGTCGTGAAATTTGTTTTTGAGAACATCTCCACACTGGCGGTAAACGCCTGTCCGCCAGTGCTGGTCGGCGTAGGTATTGCGACTTCCGTTGAAACCGCCGCCGTGCTGTCACGCAAAGCCGTACTGCGCCCAATTGGCTCACGCCATCCGAACCCAAAAGCTGCTGAACTGGAATTGCGCCTCGAAGAGGGACTAAACCGTCTGGGCATTGGTCCACAAGGGTTAACCGGCAATAGCTCGGTGATGGGCGTACATATTGAATCTGCCGCGCGCCACCCGTCGACTATCGGCGTGGCCGTTTCTACCGGCTGCTGGGCGCACCGTCGCGGCACGCTGCGGGTTCATGCCGATCTCTCCTTCGAAAATCTGTCTCACACCCGGAGCGCGTTATGAAAAAGATCCTGACAACCCCGATCAAAGCCGAAGATCTGGCAGACATTCGCGTCGGCGATGTCATTTACCTGACCGGTACGCTGGTGACTTGCCGCGACGTATGCCACCGCCGGTTGATCGAACTCAAACGCCCGATCCCGTACGATCTGAACGGTAAAGCCATTTTTCACGCCGGCCCAATCGTGCGTAAGAACGGGGAAAAATGGGAGATGGTCTCCGTCGGCCCAACCACCAGCATGCGTATGGAAGCCTTTGAGAAAGAATTCATCGAGCAAACCGGCGTCAAACTGGTGGTCGGCAAAGGCGGCATGGGCCCGTTGACCGAAGAAGGGTGTAAGCAATTCAAAGCACTGCACGTGATCTTCCCGGCTGGCTGCGCGGTTGTTGCCGCCACGCAGGTTGAAGAAATTGAAGAAGTGCACTGGACGGAATTGGGCATGCCGGAATCCCTGTGGGTATGCCGGGTTAAAGAGTTCGGCCCGCTGATTGTTTCCATCGACACCCATGGCAACAACCTGATCGCCGAAAACAAAAAACTGTTCGCTGAACGCCGCGATCCTATCGTGGAAGAAATTTGCGAGCACGTGCACTACATCAAATAACCCTCCCGGAGAGGCGCATACCTCTCCCCCTTTCGCAGGGATACAACAATGGCACCTTTAGCTGGTTGGTGGCGATACCTGGCTCCGCTGGTGGTCATCGCCATTATTGCTGTTTTGCCCGTACCTGGCGGTCTTGAGAGCCATACCTGGCTCTATTTTGCCGTCTTTACCGGGGTCATCGTCGGGCTAATTCTGGAACCTGTACCCGGTGCGGTAGTGGCGATGATTGGTATTTCTATTATTGCCGTACTGTCGCCATGGCTGCTGTTCAGCCCTGAGCAACTCACCCAGGACGGGTTTAAATTTACCGCCAAATCGCTGTCGTGGGCAGTGTCGGGGTTTTCTAACTCGGTTATCTGGCTGATTTTCGCCGCCTTTATGTTCGGCACCGGTTATGAGAAGACCGGGCTGGGTCGGCGTATCGCGCTGATGCTGGTGAAGAAGATGGGGCATCGCACGCTGTTTCTCGGCTATGCGGTGATGTTCTCTGAGCTGATCCTCGCCCCCGTGACACCATCTAACTCCGCGCGCGGCGCAGGCATTATCTACCCGATCATTCGTAACCTGCCGCCGCTATATCACTCACAGCCCAACGATCCCAGCGCCCGCTCCATTGGCTCTTACATTATGTGGATGGGGATCGTCGCCGATTGCGTCACCAGCGCTATTTTTTTAACGGCGATGGCGCCAAACCTGCTGCTGATCGGCCTGATGAAAGGCGCTTCCCATACAGCGTTAAGCTGGGGTGACTGGTTCTTAGGCATGCTGCCGCTGAGCATTTTGCTGGTGTTGATCGTGCCCTGGCTGGCCTACGTACTGTACCCACCGGTGCTGAAATCCGGCGATCAGGTCCCGCGCTGGGCGGAAACCGAGCTGAAGGCGATGGGGCCACTCTGCGCACGTGAGAAAAAGATGCTGGTACTGATGGTGGGTGCGCTGGTGCTGTGGATCTTTGGCGGTGACTATATTGATGCCGCAATGGTCGGCTACAGCGTGGTGGCATTAATGCTGGTACTGCGCATTATCTGCTGGGATGACATTGTCAGTAATAAAGCGGCGTGGAACGTCTTTTTCTGGCTGGCTTCGCTGATTACCCTTGCCACCGGGCTGAACAATACCGGCTTTATCTCCTGGTTCGGCAAACTGCTGGCAAACGGGCTTAGCGGCTACTCACCGATGATGGTGATGGTGGCGTTGATCGTAGTGTTCTATCTGTTGCGCTATTTCTTTGCCAGCGCCACAGCCTATACCTCTGCTCTCGCGCCAATGATGATTGCTGCCGCGCTGGCGATGCCGGAAATCCCTCTGCCGGTATTCTGCCTGATGGTCGGTGCCGCCATTGGTCTGGGCAGCATTCTGACCCCATATGCTACCGGGCCAAGCCCGATCTACTACGGCAGCGGCTACCTGCCGACGGCCGATTACTGGCGACTGGGCGCCATCTTCGGCCTGATATTCCTCGTCCTGCTGGTGATAACCGGCCTGCTGTGGATGCCTCTGGTTTTACTGTAAATCCCGTCGGGGCGGCGTAGCTGTATGAACCGGTCACATGGGTTACAGATCTGACCGGTTCATACATAGGTCGCCCCTTTTCCCTGCGCATCTCATCAGACCGCTTTCCCGGTGCGCTTACGCCGCTGGTAGCTCCGCCAGCGGCCAGCGTGGACGTACGGTGACGCCAAGATCTGCCGTCGCTCCGGCTTTAAAACGCACCATGCCCGCGTAGGCAATCATCGCCCCGTTGTCGGTACAAAATTCCGGGCGAGCATAGAACACTTCGCCACGGCGCTTTTGCATCATCTCCGCCAACTTCGCCCGCAAGGTACGGTTAGCGCTCACGCCTCCCGCCATCACCAGACGCTTAAAGCCGGTTTGATCCAGCGCGCGTTTGCACTTGATCATCAGTGTATCGACCACCGCATCTTCAAATGCACGGGCGATATCCGCACGGGTCTGATCGTCGTTTTCGTTATTACGGATGGTATTTGCAGCGAACGTTTTCAGGCCAGAGAAGCTGAAATCCAGCCCTGGGCGATCGGTCATCGGGCGCGGGAAGACAAAACGCTTTTCCACGCCCTGAGACGCCAGCTTAGACAGCATCGGACCACCTGGATAATCCAGCCCCAGCAGTTTGGCCGTTTTATCAAACGCTTCACCGGCGGCATCGTCAATCGATTCGCCCAGCAGTTCATATCGGCCAATACCAGTGACGCTAATCAGCTGCGTGTGTCCGCCAGAAACCAACAACGCCACAAACGGATATTCCGGCGGATTATCTTCCAGCATCGGTGCCAGCAAATGGCCTTCCATATGGTGTACAGGAATAGCCGGAACGTCCCAGGCGAACGCCAGAGAACGCCCTACGGTCGCCCCCACCAGCAACGCACCGACCAGACCCGGTCCTGCGGTATAGGCCACCGCATCAATTTCTTTTGCCGTTAATCCTGCTTCAATCAGCGCCGCCTGAATCAACGGTACGGTTTTACGCACGTGATCGCGCGAAGCCAGTTCAGGCACAACTCCACCGTAATCAGCGTGTAATTTCACCTGACTATACAGTTGGTTGGCTAAAAGACCTTTTTCATCGTCGTAAATGGCGATGCCGGTTTCATCGCAGGATGTTTCAATTCCCAGTACACGCATGACTTGTTTTACCTCGCTCTAATACCGCGCAGTGTAGGTCGAATGCGGGTTGATGTAAAACTTTGTTCGCCCAAGGAAGAAGCCTCGTGTATACTCCCTTTCCTTATAAAAGTCCCTTTCAAAAACGCGTCGGTGCTTTACAAAGCAGCAGCAATTGCAGTAAAATTCCGCACCATTTTGAAATAAGCTGGCGTAGATGCCAGCGGCAAACCGAATTTATAAAGGTGAGAGTTACATGCCGGTAATTAAAGTACGTGAAAACGAGCCGTTCGACGTAGCACTGCGTCGCTTCAAGCGTTCCTGCGAGAAAGCAGGTGTTCTGGCGGAAGTTCGTCGTCGTGAGTTCTATGAAAAACCGACTACCGAACGTAAGCGCGCTAAAGCTTCTGCTGTGAAACGTCACGCGAAGAAACTGGCTCGCGAAAACGCACGCCGCACTCGTCTGTACTAATCTATTGGGAGCTAAAGCTCTCAATTCAGACTGAGTTGTAGTTGTAAGGCCGTGCTTCCGGAAGGAATGCGCGGCTTATTTTCGTTTATACGCGTCATCATTCAAGCTGCCTCTGCGTTGGCTGCAGCCGCTCACCCCAGTCACGTACTGATGTACGCTCCTGAGGATTCGCACCCTTGCCGCCTTGATGCAACTTGAATGATTTTGTGTATTTAAGTCATAAAAAAATAAACGGGGCATATGGCTGGACGAATCCCACGTGTATTCATTAATGACCTGCTGGCAAGAACCGACATCGTCGATCTCATCGATGCACGAGTTAAGCTGAAAAAGCAGGGCAAAAATTATCATGCGTGCTGTCCGTTCCATAACGAGAAAACCCCCTCTTTCACCGTAAACGGTGAAAAACAGTTTTATCACTGCTTTGGGTGTGGCGCGCATGGCAACGCCGTCGACTTTCTCATGAACTACGACAAGCTCGAGTTTGTGGAAACCGTCGAAGAACTGGCCGCAATGCACAACCTTGAAGTGCCTTACGAAGCAGGCAACGGCCCCAGTCAGATAGAGCGCCATCAACGGCAAAGCCTCTATCAATTGATGGACGGCCTGAACACTTTTTATCAACAGTCTCTGATACAACCCGCCGCTACCCCTGCGCGCCAGTACCTGGAACAGCGAGGACTCAGTAGCGACGTGATCGCTCGTTTTGCTATTGGTTTCGCCCCCCCCGGTTGGGACAACGTCCTGAAACGGTTTGGCGGCAATCCTGAGAACCGTCAGGCGCTGATCGACGCGGGTATGTTGGTCACCAACGATCAGGGACGCAGTTACGATCGCTTCCGCGAGCGAGTGATGTTCCCCATCCGCGACAAACGCGGTCGGGTCATTGGTTTTGGTGGGCGTGTGCTGGGCGATGCCCTGCCGAAATACCTGAACTCCCCGGAAACCGATATTTTCCATAAAGGCCGCCAGCTATATGGCCTTTATGAAGCCCAGCAGGATAACGCCGATCCACAGCGCCTGTTAGTGGTCGAAGGCTATATGGATGTGGTGGCGCTGGCGCAATATGGCATTAACTACGCCGTGGCCTCCCTCGGGACGTCAACCACTGCCGATCACATTCAGCTGTTGTTCCGTGCAACGAACCAGGTGATTTGTTGTTACGACGGTGACCGGGCCGGACGCGATGCCGCATGGCGCGCGCTGGAAACCGCACTGCCGTATATGACAGACGGACGCCAGCTGCGCTTTATGTTTTTACCTGACGGCGAAGATCCCGATACGCTGGTACGTAAGGAAGGGAAAGAAGCCTTTGAAGCCCGGATGGAGCAAGCCTTACCGCTCTCCGCGTTTCTGTTTAACAGCCTGTTACCACAGGTGGATTTGAGTACCCCGGACGGACGTGCACAGCTCAGTACGCTGGCATTGCCGCTGATCACTCAAGTCCCGGGCGAAACGTTGCGTATTTATCTGCGACAGGAATTGGGAAACAAGCTCGGCATTCTGGATGACAGCCAGCTTGAACGTTTAATGCCAAAACTGGCAGAAAATGGGGCTTCCCGTCCTGTTCCACAGCTAAAACGTACGACCATGCGTATACTTATAGGGTTACTGGTACAGAACCCGGGTTTGGCCCCGCTGGTGCCGCCGTTAGGCGCCCTGGATCAAAATAAGCTGCCCGGCCTTGGCTTATTCAGAGAACTGGTCAACACTTGTCTGGCTCAGCCAGGTCTGACCACCGGACAACTGTTAGAACACTATCGTGGCACAAATGATGCGGCCACCCTTGAAAAACTGTCGATGTGGGACGATATAGCAGATAAAGATATCGCGGAAAAAACCTTCACCGACTCACTCAACCATATGTTTGATTCGATGCTTGAACTGCGCCAGGAAGAGTTGATAGCTCGTGAGCGCACACACGGTTTAAGCAACGAAGAACGCCGGGAACTCTGGACACTAAACCAGGAACTGGCAAAGAAATGAATTGATAGACAAATCTTTCACGTTGTATCAAGGCGGCAAGAGAACGTCGCTAACGCAGAGACAACTTGAAGAGTGAAGTATTTAACGGCTTAACTGCCGAATATCGCTCGGGAAGCCCCCGACAGCCGCACGGAGAGGCAGCGGCAAAATATAAGTATGCCCTCGTTTTGCCGTTGGCGGTTTTACCGCCCAACACCAATCAAACGAATTAAGTGTGGATACCGTCTTATGGAGCAAAACCCGCAGTCACAGCTGAAGCTTCTTGTCCAACGTGGTAAGGAGCAAGGCTATCTGACCTATGCCGAGGTCAATGACCATCTGCCGGAAGATATCGTCGATTCAGATCAAATCGAAGACATCATCCAAATGATCAATGACATGGGTATTCAGGTGATGGAAGAAGCACCGGATGCCGACGATCTGCTGCTTGCTGAAACCTCCAACAGCACCGATGAAGACGCGGAAGAAGCGGCTGCCCAGGTTCTGTCCAGCGTTGAGTCCGAAATCGGTCGTACAACTGACCCGGTGCGCATGTACATGCGTGAAATGGGTACCGTTGAACTGTTAACCCGTGAAGGCGAAATTGACATCGCCAAACGTATCGAAGACGGGATTAACCAGGTTCAATGCTCCGTTGCCGAATACCCGGAAGCCATTACCTATCTGCTTGAGCAGTACGACCGCGTAGAAGCTGAAGAAGCACGTCTTTCCGATCTAATCACCGGCTTTGTCGATCCGAATGCGGAAGAAGACATGGCGCCAACGGCGACGCACGTCGGGTCTGAACTCTCTCAGGAAGAGATGGACGAAGACGAAGACGAAGATGAAGAAGAAGACGACGACAGCAGCGATGACGACAACAGCATCGACCCTGAATTAGCGCGCGAGAAATTCGGCGAACTGCGTACTCAGTACGAAATCACCCGCGACACCATCAAAGCGAAAGGCCGCAGCCATGCTGCCGCGCAGGAAGAAATTCAGAAGCTGTCTGAAGTGTTCAAACAGTTCCGCCTGGTGCCGAAGCAGTTCGACTACCTGGTAAACAGCATGCGCGTCATGATGGATCGCGTGCGTACTCAGGAACGTCTGATCATGAAGCTCTGCGTTGAGCAGTGCAAAATGCCGAAGAAAAACTTCATCACCCTGTTCACCGGCAACGAGACCAGCGAAACCTGGTTCAATGCGGCCATCGCGATGAACAAACCGTGGTCTGAAAAACTGCACGACGTTGCAGATGACGTCCACCGCGGCCTGCAGAAACTGCGTCAAATTGAAGAAGAAACCGGCCTGACCATTGAGCAGGTTAAAGACATCAACCGTCGTATGTCCATTGGTGAAGCGAAAGCCCGCCGTGCGAAAAAAGAGATGGTTGAAGCGAACTTGCGTCTGGTTATCTCTATCGCTAAGAAATACACCAACCGTGGTCTGCAGTTCCTCGATCTGATTCAGGAAGGCAACATCGGTCTGATGAAAGCGGTAGATAAGTTTGAATACCGTCGCGGTTACAAGTTCTCCACCTATGCTACCTGGTGGATCCGTCAGGCGATCACCCGTTCGATCGCGGATCAGGCGCGTACCATCCGTATCCCGGTACATATGATTGAGACCATCAACAAGCTCAACCGTATCTCCCGCCAGATGCTGCAAGAGATGGGCCGCGAGCCGACGCCGGAAGAGCTGGCTGAACGCATGCTGATGCCGGAAGACAAGATCCGTAAAGTACTGAAGATCGCCAAAGAGCCTATCTCCATGGAAACGCCGATCGGCGACGATGAAGATTCGCATCTGGGTGATTTCATCGAGGATACCACTCTCGAGTTGCCGCTGGACTCTGCCACCACCGAGAGCCTGCGCGCCGCAACGCACGACGTTCTGGCTGGCCTGACAGCACGTGAAGCGAAAGTTCTGCGTATGCGTTTCGGTATCGATATGAATACCGACCACACGCTGGAAGAAGTCGGGAAACAGTTCGACGTTACCCGCGAACGTATCCGTCAGATCGAAGCGAAGGCGCTGCGTAAACTGCGTCACCCGAGCCGCTCTGAAGTGCTGCGTAGCTTCCTCGACGATTAATCTCGCCGTATAAGCATCAACGCCACCGCAAGGTGGCGTTTTTTTTACATCCCGCGCATAACCAGCGCATCATCTAATTCCCGATACGCCGCCACTAACTTATCCAGCGTAATCCGGCTTAACCCACTCGGGTTCGGCAACACCCAGATCTGCGTCGCGCCAATCGTCAGTGTCTGTTTCCCCCACTGTGCGCCACGCTGGCTAAAGCCTTGCTCAAATGCCTGCTTTCCTAAAATTGCCAGCGCCGCTGGCTGATAGTCTTCAATCTTCTCAACGAGCTGACGACCACCGCTACGCATCTCCTGGAGCTTCACTTCGTTGGCCTGCACCGTCGGCCTGTCGACAAATTTGGTGACGCCACAGCGGAAATCCAGCAGGTGTTGTGCTTCTTCTGGCTTTAGCTGGCGATCGGTAAATCCCGCCTGATGGATGACCTTCCAAAAGCGGTTGGCGGGATGCGCAAAGGGAAACCCTGTCCCCGCTGAAGAGAGCCCAGGATTGATGCCGCAAAAAACCACACGCAACCCCGGCGCCAGAATGTCCTTAACCATAATTACTCCACACAATACATCAGACAACCAGTATAACGGACTGAAAATACATTGTTTATAAAAACAGCATCCGTACGCTTATGGCTGGATTGCAACGCAGAGTTACTTTATAATCCACCGCCACGGCCCCTTAGCTCAGTGGTTAGAGCAGGCGACTCATAATCGCTTGGTCGCTGGTTCAAGTCCAGCAGGGGCCACCAAATAAAACAAGGAGTTAGATGAGAAATCATCTGACTCCTTTTTCGTTTTATACGAATCGGGTCAGGTAATGGGTCAGGTAAGGAATTGCCTCCCTGCCCTCTTCATCTCGCTGCCAGCATCCCCGGATAGTGCTTCGCCACGATATCATTCATCTTTTCTGTCAGGTCGATACGTTTAAAAGTGATGTGCGCGGTTCCTTTCTGGAAGTAACGTATACTGAAAAAATCATCTTCGTAAATATCCTTCGAAGGGTTATCCCGAATATGTTCCATCAATCGAGTAGTAACATCGCCACGGTTATCGGGTATCGGTTTACCATCCAGCAGAAATAACATTCGTTCCAGGTCCGCTAATTGATCCCGCCGCCATCCCCAGTTCAAACTAAATCCCCAGCGGCTATGCGTCACCAGATTGTTGACGATGATCTTTTTACCAAAGCTGCAGGGACTATTGGTTTTGTAATCCCACGACAGCCCTTTGAAGACATTGATAATGCCACGCTCAAACACATCCATTTTGTTCAGATGTAGCTGCTCAAAAGTACTGAGGATATTTGCCTCGCTGATGGCGGGCAGATCCCCCTCCTCCAGGTTCTTATGCCACTGGTCACGGGCCTGAGCATCCATCAAGGCCATCATGCCAGACTTCAACATCAAGTCTCGCCAGATACTACGGTCAATATTGCGGGTAACGGAAGGCAGCGCTTTGTCTACCTTTTCGGTCATCCAGCTATCGTAACGGTGCCCGGCCTTCATCGCCCAGTCTTGCGCTGTGCCACCGCCAATTTCTGAGGTTAGCCGTGAAATGGCATCAAGCTGCTGAATGAGTTGTTCTATCTGTTTCAGTGCGGCATCGCGGCCAGTCACTATGCGTTCAATACTGGTCGAGCAAATCAGCTCGCTATGATCGGTTAATACTTCAGCTTTAGTTTGCATGACATTTTGTCCTTAAAAAGCAAACGCGCCCGCCGGGTAATGGCAGGCGCATTATGCAATATGTAAACAAGGGAGAAAGCTCAGAAATTTAAATCAGGAAGGTTGTACGCAATATTCACCGTACTACGTTGTTACGGCTTTGCCGCAACAAGCCAGTTGCCTGCCGTGCTCGCAGAATATCTGCTGCCCGAAGATAAGGTGATTGTTCCTGCCAACTAAACCTTCTGCGATCGATACGAACAAGCTCGTATTTTTCCACCAGAAAGTTAACGGCATTGGCCAGCGTGATACCTGCATCGATATGTTCCTGTATAACGGATTCATCCCTGAACGGCGTGTCGTTCAGGGTCAGGCCGTAGTGTTGTTCCAGCAGGCGTGTCAGTAGAATTTGCCAGATAGCCACGGGTGACAGGCAGGGTTTTACCGCCCGCGAAGTTGCTGCAGATTGAGGTTTCATGCTTGCTCTCGTGAAAGTAATTAGCGCTTAGTGGGGTAAATGGCGATGTATACGTAGCCGCAACTGCCGAGGGTGTCGGCTTCGCAGGTAAAACCGGTGTGGTACAGGGTGACGCAATGAACGTGTAGGGGATTCAGTTCACCGGAGGTCAGCATCGATTCCATCTGGCTGATAAAGTGCGGGAATGTTTCATCCAGCTTCTGGCATTCGGCGTCACTGAACTTACCGGTGATACTGGCCCGGTCAGCTAGGTAGTGCAGCCGGTTGCCCTCCTGCACCAGACGTGTTCCCAGGCGCGGCGTGATATCGCGCTGCAAGCCCCAAGTGATGTTGCTCATTACAGTTCTCCACTATTGTCAGTTTAGGGTGATGCTCATCAGGCAGGCATAAGGCCCGTTGCGGTCCTGGCGGCGTTCGGCGTACACAGCCAGGACTCCTGTGATATCCGGAACGTCCCTGCCGGTGTAATGGCAGACGCTACCGTGCCACTGATATTTTCCGGTGCAGTAGCGAAAGATTCGGGACTCAGGATGCTGGCGGTATATCGTCATTGCCCGGCGTTTACTGATAATTTTCATGTCATACCTCACAGCAGACCGTGTTCTGCGAACGAATAGATTTGCCTGCCGCCGACAATCAAGTGGTCAGGGACGCGGATATCCACCAGCTGAAGCACCTGCACCAGTCGCTGCGTGAGGGTTTTGTCAGCCTGGCTGGGTGTTGTCTCACCAGAGGGATGGTTGTGCGCGAGTATCACCGCCGCCGCGTTGAAGTATAGGGCACGTTTTACCACTTCCCGGGGATGCACCTCGGTACGGTTAATCGTGCCTGTGAAGAGCGTCTCATGGGCAATCAACTGATTCTGGTTGTCCAGATACAACACACGGAACTCTTCCCGCTCAAGCGCGGCCATATGCAGTCGCAGCCATTCACGTACGGCGTGGGTAGAGGTGAAGGCCACGCCGGGCTCATGCAGGTGGCGGTCCAGAGCCCTGAGCGCCCGCTGAATGAGACGCCGGTCCTGTGGCGTCATCTCGCCGGGTAAAAAGGAAAGCTGTTTCATCTGTTGCTCCTTCGGTCAGTCGATAATACGCAGAATGGCGTGGGCCTCTGGATGCTGCAGGGCGTAGTCCCGCAGGCGGTAATAGTGTTCAGTCATGGCATCGCATTGGGTGCGACAGGCGTGATGGCTGTACGCAATCAGGCAGACAGCAATACCTGCGGCTTCTGCACTCATTTGGGCATCGTTGCCGTTCAGGCAATTAAACAGACGCCATATCTCATCATTGTCAGACTCGGGAGCCATAAACGCCCCGCCATTGCTGAGGGTGTAAAAGGACCAGATACCACCGCTGTAGGTCGAACAGAAGCGATCCATCCAGGCGAAAATACGGGGTTCCAGCGTTATCCACTGCGGGATAGCGCCAAAGTGCAGTGGCCAGAAGTTGATACGCTGTTCGTCGGGTACCAGCGTGGCACTGAGGGTGAACTGCGGTTCGTTAGCGGGAACAAACTCGTGCTGTGTCTGTGTTGTCATAGGGTTTCTCCGTCAATAAAAAACGCCAGCGGCGATGGCTGGCGTATGAGGTGGGGTAATCAGGGTCTGAAAAATGACTGCAGTCAGTCGGTGGATAATGCTCTGCAAATGCCATCCTGCCCGATATACCGGTTGAGGGCCGTACCGGCATCCGGTTCAAAGTTCCACGCCCGCCAGACCATCCGGCCTTCGGGGTCGCGAACCACCAGACGGAAGTGACTGTCCTGGTCGTCTTCAATGGCGATGTTGTGATATCGGCGGGTAATCGCTTCGGCCTGCTGTCGGATGAAAGGTCCCGGTGGTAACCATTTAGGTTCAGACATTCGGTGTACCTTAAAAGCAAAATCCCCTGTCGCAAAAGCGACAGGGGACTGAAAGAGAGGAAGGAAAAATAGGGTATGTTTCGTGTCGTAACGATAACACTACTGCTTAGCAGCTTGTTTTGCTTTTTCCCAGGATGGTCGGTTCGGGCCGGAAAACTCTTTCATGTCTGACCAGTAACCGATAGGGTACTGGATAACAGTTTCATCACCGACGCCGATGTCAACAGACAGATATTGACCACCTTTAATGGAGCCTTTGCGCACCCAAGCATTTGGACTACAGGTTCCAGTATCTCGCTGTTGCCAGGAACGGTCATCCCTGTCAATGATGTAAAAATCACCTAATGAACACCCACTTGCAGATTTGTGATTTAACACGGCGGCCACGTGTTTGGTATTACCAACAATCACACAACTGTTATGTTTACCGCCGCACATGTTCCACAGAGTGTCACCGTTACCCCCGGTAAATTCCCAGATGGTATTCGCTGGTGGTGCATCATTGGACGTGGTAGTGGCGGTTGGCGTGTGTGTTGGTTCCGCAGTCCCATTGACTAATGCACGTAATACTTTCAGCTCACCATCACTTGGGGTGTTAACCCATTGCCCATCTTTACCGTTGCTGTAGAAGCCCACGAAGTTATGGAGGTCAGGCTGGTACAAGAATGTCAGATTGTGGTTACCACAGTTACCGTCTTCACACATAAAACCTTTCAGGTAGACTTTACCGTCAATTTTTACTGGTTCCATCGGACCCGCTGGACCATTCATCTCGTCGAGCATCGCCGGTAAACCATTCTGATTCATGGTCTCATCAAACGACTTTTTGTACGCTGGGTCGGTTTTGTACAGGTCGAAAGGATATGGGCAGGTATTGTTTTCTGACTGACAGTTCTTGGCTTCTACCGCCGTTTTTGCGGTTGCCTGGACTACAGTCGGGGCCATCAGTGCCACAGACAATGCCAACCAACTCCATTTCACATTTGCAGAGAAAGATTTTCTTTTCATTATAAGACTCCTTATAAAGCCCCTGATGCGTCAGGGGCTGTGGGCGTATGCTCGCGTATGGCGCTCTGAAGTAGCACCGAAGCTAGTGGGGTGGCGGAGACCGGTTGCCACTCCGTCATTCCCTGTCGCCAAACCAGAGTGGCGGCAGTCAGTTCACCGTGAACAATCAGGCCGGTGATGTCGTCTTCGGTCACATTGTCGTGACGTACGCCATTTATCTCGTAATGCCATATCATTGTTTTTCCTTGTTAACAGAGGTCATTAAACCAAAGCTCATCCCGATCCCCCGTTATCGGCAGCCTGTGACAAAACTTCACGGATACAGCTGAAGTGAGGAAGTGCCCGGATAAAGCCTGCCTGAGTGGTTAACAGGCTGAGTCGTTTTCGAGGGGTAAAAGTGGTGTTCAGGATTGTCACTGCATGGATGGTCGCCAGAGGATGCACGGTTATATGCCCGTTAAGTTCACCGGTGAGGTACCAGCAGCCGTCGAGAAATATCAGACGGTACGGGGCCAGTCCGTCACAACGTTCACCGTCCGCGAGCAGCAATACACGCTGGCTGCCGGTGATGGCGCTGACCAGTCGATAAAATACCAGCGGGCTGGTGGTCGTTATCGGCTGTGGTGACTGCCACACCAGGCAAGGGGTTCCATCCGATGCCAGCAGTGCGCCCGCCAGACGCCGGTCCAGCCCCGGAAAGATATCGGCCAGCCCGGCCCGGTATGCAAAAGTCAGCACATCCAGTTCACCCTGCGGACCTGCACCGGTCCGCAGGCGATAGCATCCCTGATGACATTCGAGGTCCAGGTACATCAGTCGTTCGCGAAAATCCCGGTACAGGGTACGGACCGACACATCAAACTCGGTCGCCAGTTTTTGCATCTCTAACGTTTCACCCGCCACAAGACGGCTGATAATCAGCGACAGCCTGACCGCCAGCCTGTCGTAGCGGCGCTCTGTCAGTGGCATGGAGGCTCCTCCGCATGGTTAACTGACTGAAAGAAATAAGATTCTAAAGGAGAGGGTTGACAGGATATGTCCACGACGGGAATTAATTTGGGAAGCGCATGAAGCCCGTGATTATCAGACCTGCGCGGATTTCTGATGATTTAACCGGCAAGTTCTGTGCACCCGAAATGACAGGGTGTGTCATTTATTCACATTTTAATAACCATGCCAGAGGTAAAATGTGAACTCACGCAGGCCGGAAACCACTGAGCATGGCTTCCGCCATCACCCACAGTGCCCGGTTAAGCTTCACATCTCCGTCAATGCCGCGCACGGCACGGGTATGCGTTCGCACGCCTTTTACACTACGTCCGCTAAGCCCGCCTTTTATCAGGTTCTCCTGAATACGCTGGTAGGTGGTCCACAGGTCATTACTCTCATCCTGCCAGCGGCGTGGGGAAAGTATTTGTGACGGGGCAACCGGCTGGTGGTCCTCACCAAAGCGGTACGTCAGCGCGGCCTGTGCCAGAGCCTGCTGAGCAGGTGGCGGCAGCATCAGCGACTGCATGGCATCTCGCTTTTCTTCCACACGGTCAAAAATCCCCAGCACTTCATACGCCCCTTCAATCACCTGACTCACCACATCTCCTTTGTGCGGCACCCGCACCTCACCAAAAGACTCACCGCAGACGAGCCCGTTCTGGCACACTGCACGGAATAATCCCGGCAGCATCTGATACGAACTTGTGCCGTCATGCGAGTTGAGCAGAATGATTTCCGGGACCTGTTTACCGGTAATCTGTCCCTCCCGACGCAAACGCAACATATGCTTTGTATGTTCACGACGACCCGGGTCACGTACCCGGGTCTGACAGGCAAAGAATGGCTGAAAGCCTTCGCGCTGCAGGCTGTCCAGCAGGGAGATGGTCGGAATATAGGTATAACGTTCACTGCGGGATTCGTGTTTATCCTCGCTGAACACGCTGGGCACCACGCGAAACAGCTCTTCGCGGGTTAACGGGCGGTCGCGACGAATAAGGTTTGCAGCGCCAAAGCGCGAAGCCAGACGGGTCATAAGCAGACTCCTCATAACGGAAAAACAAATAAAAGAAAGCCCTGTCGCACAGGCGACAGGGCTCGGGAAAGAACAGACAATCGTTAAACGTTCAGAAGAAGAAATTCCAGACGGCCCGGGCAACCGACACCACGGTATCGCGCACCGCGCGTATGACTGCCCTCACCGGAGCCGGTATCAACGGCAGGGCACTTACCGCATCCAGCGCCGTGCCGATCGTTTCACCAAAATCGTCACGCGCTTTTTTCTGGACTGTCGGTGTGCGAAAGGAGGGCTTCAGTTGCGACACCACCGGGCTGCTGGCCTCACGCGGCAGGCACTTAATCATCCGCTCGGCCATCACCCGCAGTCCCCACTTAGCCCGAACTGAAATGGCACACACCGGATGCACGGGCTGGAACAACTCATGCAATAGGCAGATTTTACGGCTGATGTTTTGTTTCTGTTCTGTGGATAATCGTTCTCCTCTGCTGGTGGGTTCAGCCTTGTCCGACTGGCTGATAACAAACAGCACCTTATGCCGGTATGCCTCGCCAATCACCTTGTGATAAAAGTGCTCATCCACTGACAGCGCCCGGTCATCAGCCTTGATCAACCACAGTACCAAGTCGAGGCGAGGAAGCTGTTCACGGTAAAGAGCAGCATATTCGGTATCACGTGCGCCACTTTCCCCGACACCAGGCAAATCCACTAGTGTCATAAACCGCCCTCCAACCTGAAAACGAAAACGCAGTGGCTCACGGGTACAGGCTGCTACATCGCTGACCGGCGATACCTCACCGGCAAACAGAGCATTGCACAGACTGGATTTACCAGCCCCGGTTTTGCCCATAATGCCGATCATTGGTTCATAACTGGTTAACTGGCTTACCTGGTGCAAAATGCGTTCAGACACCCATTGCGGTAACCCAGAAAGTGAGTTCTGCAGCGAATGCAAGCCTTCCCGATTTCTCATGACATCTCCTGAGACAAATAAAACAAAAAAGGCGAATCCTTGAGGAATTCGCCGTAATGATGTTGCGTTCATGGAAATGATATATGTCTGAAAAATTTTAGAGTGCAGGTGTCTTATTAACAAAACCAGGGCTATACCCCAGCTTCGACTTCGCGGAGAATACTGATGATCTGTTCGTCGGAAAAACGCTTCTTCATGGGGATGTCCTCATGTGGCTTATGAAGACATTACTAACATCGGGGTGTACTAATCAACGGGGAGCAGGTCAGTTCTCATGCTTTAAAACTTGAAGTTATGAATGATTTTTTTAGTGTTCAACCTGATATCTGAGCACTATATAACGCTATTCTTACCAGAAAAAATTTGATCACGATCGCGTGTAATAAATATAAATTACTTGATTTAATCTATTCGGCATGAGTATGCTACACCGCACAAAGCATATGTAATTTATCTTTATTCGGAGTTTGAATGCTGCTCACCTACAAGGAAATAGCTACGTTTACGGCAGGCTCGCACATCAGCCGTATCCAGGAAAGCGCAGATGGGTCCGCATTTCGTTTCTATGCGACCGAACAGTTTCTGGTAGATGACTGGCAGTCAGCTATTGTGTCAGCCGAGAAAGAACAGTGGGTGAAAACGCATCAGGATGTTGTGCTGGCGCAGAAAGGAGATGTTGTCATCAGCTTGATTCATGGCAAGGCGGTTCGCGTGAGCACCGAAAATGCCGGACGTATTTTAGGTAATAACTACGTCAAAGTGGATGTTGATACCAGTCGGATTGATGCCGCGTGGTTCCTCTGGCATTTCAATGAAAGCCCGGAGGGACGACGTCAGCGGATTCAGACCACCCAGGGTTCTACCGTCGTACAGCGTATCGCGGTTAATGAACTGAAAAATTTTACCGTTACCCTCCCGCCACTCGCACAGCAAAAAGCGATGGGAGGGCTCTATCTGGCGGCGCGAGAAAAACGCTTTTATCAGCAGCGAATTGCCGCCCTGAGTGAACAACAGATCCTGAGCCTGCTCGGTGGTATGATTTGACTTATTACGTCACTCTTTCGTGACGAAGAAAAACAACAGGAACAACTATGTCTCCCCAGATTGAAGCGCAAAATTTAAGTGAACTGCAAGGCCGCCTGTGGAATATCGCCGATACCCTGCGCGGTAAGATGAATGCCGATGAATTCCGCGACTACTGCCTAGGTTTTATCTTCTACAAATACCTGTCAGAAAAATTTGTCGCGTATGCGAACAAAATTCTGGCGGAAGATAGCATTCAGTACAACGAACTGACTGCGGAACATCCCGCTTATCAGGATATCGTTGATGCGGTAAAAGAGGACAGTGTCCAGACCTTAGGCTATTTCCTGCCGCCAACGGATCTGTTCCACACCATGGCAGAACGTGTGGCTAAAGACCCCAAAGGCACAGGTACCGGCTTTATTCTGGAAGACCTCGCGACTACCCTACGCAGCATTGAACAGAGCACGCTGGGTACCGACTCCGCGGATGACTTCAGCAACCTGTTTGAAGATCTTGATTTAGGCTCCAGCAAGCTCGGTAACACGGCGAAAGCAAAAAACGAATTGATCGGCAAAGTCGTCACTGAACTCGACAAACTGAGCTTTAACCTGAGCGAAGCGAGTTCCGACATTCTGGGGGATGCCTACGAGTACCTGATCGGCCAGTTCGCCTCAGGCGCAGGTAAGAAAGCCGGGGAGTTCTATACCCCACAGCCGGTTTCCACCCTGCTGGCTAAAATCGTCACCACCCACAAATTGAAGCTGAAAAACGTCTACGATCCTACCTGTGGCTCGGGTTCATTGCTGCTGCGCGTAAAACGTGAAGCCTCGTCGGTAGGTAAAATCTACGGTCAGGAGATGAACCGTACTACCTATAACCTGGCACGTATGAACATGATCCTGCACGGGGTACACTATGCGGATTTTGAGATCATTCAGGAAGATACGCTGGAGCACCCGCAGCATACGCATCTGAAATTTGACGCTATCGTTGCTAACCCACCGTTCTCCGCCAAGTGGAGCGCCAGCCCGCTGTTTATGAACGATGACCGCTTTGCCCAGTACGGCAAACTGGCCCCTTCCAGCAAAGCGGATATGGCGTTTGTACAGCATATGTTCCATCACCTGGAAGATGACGGCACCATGGCGGTGGTATTGCCTCACGGCGTGCTGTTCCGAGGAGCCGCCGAAGGTCATATCCGTCAGTTTATGATTGAGAAGCTAAACTGCATCGATGCGGTTATCGGCTTACCCGCAAATATTTTCTATGGAACGCCGATAGCTACTTGCGTACTAGTGCTGCGTAGATGCCGTAAGCACAACGATAGCATTTTAATTATTGACGCCAGTAATGAGTTTGAAAAAGCAAAAAACCAGAACAGGCTACTGTCTACACATATAGACAAAATTGCCGATACCTACAACGACTGGAAAAATATTGAGAAGTACAGCCACGCCGCGACAATTGAAGATATTCGCGCTAACGATTACAATCTTAATATTCCACGTTATGTAAATACTTTTGAAGCAGAAGATGAGATCGATCTGAATGCATTAGCAAAGGAAATTCGCAATCTGGAAGGTAAAGTATCGGAAGTCGATGAAATTATTGCTGGGTTCTGCAAAGAATTAGGAATAGAAACTCCATTTACAGTGATGGAGGGAAATAATTGATGATGCCCAAACTACGTTTCAGCGAGTTTTCGCAAGAATGGAAAAAACTTCGCTTAGGCGATTATGTGCAGAGTTTTCAGAAGAGAGTTTCTTCTGAAACTAATATCCCCATTTATTCATCTTCTCGCCAAGGATTAAAACCTCAAGCGGAATATTTCGCTGACCGAGAACTTCAGAATGATGGAGAATATGGCGTAGTTCCATACGGATATATCACTTATCGGCATATGAGTGACGATAACACATTCCACTTTAATCTTAATGATAAACTCCCGGAAATTGCAATTAGCAAAGAATATCCCGTTTTTAAAGGGAAAGGTTTGGATGATTATTTTCTTATTTCAAAGTTAAACTACACAAACGAGTTCAAAGCATTTGCGATTCAGCAAAAAGCTGGGGGAACCAGAACTCGACTTTACTTTAAAAAATTATGTGACTGGCACGCAACATTCCCTGTTCTCGAAGAACAAAAAAAAATCGCAAGTTTTTTGTCTGCTGTTGACAAAAAAATAAATTTATTGAACAAAGAGCATAATATGCTGCACCAGTACAGAACCGGTATTATGCAGAAAATTTTCAGACAAGAATTACGATTTAAAGATAAAGATGGCTCGAACTTCCCTAAGTGGGAGAATAAAAAAATAGGTTCTTTACTATCAGAGTATAAATGTAAAACGACTCTTGAAGATGAATGGCCTGTAATGACATCTTCCCGGTCTGGATTGGTTTTGCAAAAAGAATATTATAGAGATAATAGGTTAACCGAAAGAAGTAACTTAGGTTTTAATATTATCCCGCGTGGTTATATAACTTATAGATCAAGAAGTGATGATGGTTTATTTTTCTTCAACCAGAACAGATTGAATACTACTGGATGCATAAGCGTATATTACCCTGTATTTAACTTTGAATATGGTGATAATTATTTTTACACCATAATGTTTAATTACTACAAGCATATATTCCGGGCTTACGCCGTAGGTTCATCACAATTAGTATTATCTATTACTGATTTAAAAAAAATGAATTTCCTAATACCAAGCCCTAATGAACAAAAAAAAATATCAGAATTATTTCTTGCTATGGAAAGTCGAATTTCAGCTAATAGGCAAGAAATTAATAAATTAAAATCTTGGAAGCAAGGCCTGCTTCAGCAGATGTTCATTTAGAAAATGTTAGCCCGGTCAGCATCGGGCTTTATCTAATCAGAAGGCACTAAATATTGATGGCAACGCAAAGCGAATACGAGTTAGAAACGCAACTGGTGGAACAACTGGTGGGCATGCACTACGAACGGGTGAATGTCACCGACGAAACCAGTATGAAAGCCAATCTGCGAAAGCAGATTGAAATCCATAACCGACTGGAATCTGCGCCACTCACGGACGGCGAATTTAACCGTATTTTCTTGCACCTGACAAAAGGTAATGAAGTTATCGATCGCGCTAAGATTCTGCGCGATCGCTACCAGTTATTGCGTGATGACGGCACTGAGAAGTGGCTCAGCTTTATCAATAAAGAGGAGTGGTGCCAGAACGAGTTTCAGGTGACGAGCCAGGTGAAGCAGTTCAATGCCGAGCAAAATACGCGTAAAACCCGCTTCGACGTCACGCTGTTGATCAACGGCCTGCCGCTGGTGCAGATTGAACTTAAGCGTCGCGGCCTGGGGCTGAAAGAGGCCTTTAATCAGATCGATCGTTACCATCGGGACGCGTTCTGGGTAGGCAGTGGTCTGTTCCAGTATGTGCAGATCTTTATTATCAGCAACGGCGTGGACACCAAATACTACGCCAATAACCGCGCCAACCATTTCGAGCAGACCTTCTTCTGGACCGATGAAAATAATAACCCGCTCAAAGCGCTGGAGAAATTCACCGACGCATTTCTGAAGGTCTGTCACATCGCCAAAATGATCACCCACTACACGGTGCTGAACGAAACCCGTAAGTGCCTGATGGTGATGCGTCCTTACCAGTTTTACGCCTGTGAGGCGATGATCCGCCATGTGAAGGAAAATCTCCACAAGCAAGGTCGGCCGGAGAACGGCTATATCTGGCATACCACCGGCTCCGGTAAAACGCTGACCTCGTTTAAAGCCAGCCAGGTGATCATGGAGATGCCGGAAGTGGATCGGGTCATTTTTGTGGTCGATCGCCGGGATCTGGATTATCAGACGGCGAAAGAGTTCAACGGCTTTGCAAAAGACAGCGTGGACACCACCAACAACACCAGTACGCTGATAAAACATCTCAAGCAAAGCAGCACCAAACTGACCCTGACCACCATTCAGAAGCTGAACAACGCCATCACCCATGAAGGGTATAAAGCGCAGCTCGCACACCTGCGCAAAGAGCGCATCGTCTTTATCTTCGATGAGTGCCACCGTAGCCAATTCGGTGATACGCATAAAGCGATCGTGAACTTCTTCGAGAACGCACAGCTGTTTGGTTTTACCGGGACACCAATCTTTGCCGATAACGTCAATATCACCAATGGTGTCAAACAGACCACCGAACTGTTGTTCGATAAATGCCTGCATAAATACGTGATTGTCGACGCCATCCGGGATGAAAACGTTCTGCGCTTTGCCGTGGAATATGTCGGTACTTACAAGCGCAAAGAAAGCAGCAATGAGATCGATATCGATGTGGAGGATATCGACACCAAAGAGGTGATGGAAAGCGACATCCGGTTGGGCAAAGTGACCGACTACATCCTTGCCCACCATAACGCCAAGACCCGCAATCGCGAGTTCACCGCGATGTTCTGCGTCGGGTCAGTCGATATGCTGATCACTTACTACAAACTCTTTAAAGAAAAGCAGGCCGCACTGCAGGCGGCGGATGCCAACTACAAGCCGTTAAAGATTGCCACCATCTTCACCTACGCCGCCAATGAAGCGGACAAAAGTGATAAAGAGACGGTAAACGGCCTCCTGGATGAAGAGGATATTAGCCTGCCGCAGGGGGCGAAAGTTGACACTTCAAGTCGCGATCATCTGGATAGCTTTATCGAGGATTATAACGAGCTGTATGGCACCAGCTACTCGGCCAATGACTCAAAGAGCTTTTACAATTACTACAAAAATATTGCCCAGCGCACCAAAGAGAAAGGCATCGATATTCTGCTGGTGGTGAATATGTTCCTCACCGGCTTCGACAGCCCGGCGCTGAACACGCTCTACGTCGATAAAAACCTGCGTTTTCACGGCCTGGTACAGGCGTTTTCCCGCACCAATCGCATTCTCAACGAGAAGAAAAGCCACGGGAATATCGTCTGCTTCCGCAATCTGAAGAAAGCCACCGACGATGCTATTGCCTTGTTCTCGAACAAAGATGCCTCTTCTACGGTGCTGGTCAAACCCTTTGAGGAGTACTTCGGGGATTATCAGAACGCTGTCGATCGCTTGTTAACGCTGACGCCAACGGTGGAAAGCGTGGACGATTTGCCAGATGAGGAAGCACAGCTGGCGTTTGTAACGGCATTCCGCGATGTGATGCGTTTGAAAAACATTCTCGAAAGCTTTGCCGATTTTGATGATGCGGCTAAACCGCTATCGGACCAGACGCTGGCGGATTTCACCAGTAAGTACCTCGATATCCACGACAAGGTGAAAAAACACTCCAGCAAGGAGAAAGTCTCGATTCTTGAAGACGTGGATTTTGAAGTCTCGCTGATTCATCGCGACGAAATTAACGTCGGCTACATTTTGCATCTATTGGCTGGCATTCAGGCGATGCCGCCAAAAGAACAGCAGGAGCAGAAGAAAAAGATCATGGATATTGTCGACAGCGACGTCACGCTGCGTAGTAAACGTGAGCTTATTGATAATTTTATCGAAAAAAGCCTGCTGCATGCCTCGCATGACGAAGATATCACTCAGGTGTTTGAAGCTTATGTCGAACAGGAAAAAGGTAAGGCGCTGGCAGCCTTGTGTAGCGAAGAGCGACTCGATTCGATCAAACTGACCGGCTTACTGGATAACTACCTCTTTACCGACGTGA
The DNA here is from genome assembly GCF_015672735.1 of Citrobacter sp. Res13-Sevr-PEB04-36. GTDB lineage: Bacteria > Pseudomonadota > Gammaproteobacteria > Enterobacterales > Enterobacteriaceae > Citrobacter. Next base: position 96,771 of record NZ_JADABY010000057.1, read on the forward strand.
TGCCGCGAGAGGATGAAGTGGCAGAAACGCTAACCTGGACGCCGAAGATTCTGGAACGCAAGAACGTGCGGGCACGTGTCTACGACCGTGTGCGCAATGTGATTGAAACGTTTATCAATGGGATGCGCGGGTTTTAAAAGATTTTGGTGACGAATATGGGAGAGGTATTTTCATGAGTGAGATAGATATCCAGGGTGATGACGCGTTGGTTCAACTGCTGTTGAACGCAGACAAAGGCGATATAGATCTGCTGATCGATTATGTCACTAACACCGGTAAGCTTGGTTTTTCCATGTCAGACAGTGTGAAGAATGTATTACAGGATGCCAAACGCCAGGATATACCTGATGACGAAACTCTGCGTCTGCTTATTCGGGAGTTGCAGCATTTCGGTGGTAATACGTTCGTGAATCTGTTTCGTCGCAACGGCGTCAACTACAGCGAAATTGTAGATGACGTTGCAAGCCATCTGAAGATGAAAGTCCCGGCTGATGCATCGGTAGAAGAAAAAGAAGCGCTGATTATTGACTGTGTATTTACCTCGTCATGGAAAAAAATGTCGGATGATGAGCGCCGCCAGATTCTGCGTGAGATGGGCATAAACGGCTCTGCCAGTATGGATATTCCTGTCTGGCAGAGAGCGGCACTCGTTGCCAATAGTCTTGCACAAACGACCGCAGGCAAAGTACTGCCTTTAATTGCAGGGCTTGGCATCGGGCGCGTTTTGGGCGTATTAACCGGGCCGGTTGGCCTGGCTATTACGGGTCTTTATACCGCCTATGACATCTCAAACCCTGCGTTTCGAGTGACACTGCCTTGCGTGGTGCAAATTGCCTGGATTCGCTTAAAAAACTCCCGCCAGTTCCGGCTTGCCACCCAGCTATCATCTGCCACGCTGCCTGCTCTCACATACGATCAACGCTGGGGTTTTGGGCATGATATTCACCAACCTGCGCTTACGGTTGCGACAATTCCACCTTCGGAAAGTATCAACACGGGTGCGATGCAGGAACAGGATATTGCCGGTATTTCACGCCTGAGCCCGCTGTTGCAAACATTACCCTCACTAGCGACCTCTGCACATGTTGCCAGCCATCAATATATGGAGGTCATTATTAATGGTCCTCTGGCGAGTGTAAAAGATGGCCCTGGTTTCCGTGGATTTAGCCTGGGAGAAAAAGGCATCAAAGAACATGCCGTTCTGCTGAATCCTGACAAACTCAGTCAGTTTGTTAACGCCGGAATGTTATTGAATGTTGCTTCTGCCGTGCTAGCGCAAAAGCACCTGGCTGATATCAGTAAAAAATTGACGGAGATTGTTGAAGCAGTACGCGAGGTTTCTGCGTTCCAGAACAATGCACGTAAGTCAGAGATCATTGGAGCCATACAGTATCTGCAGCAAATTACCCCCACGGTCCTGGAGGGGCAATGCTCACCCGCAATACGTCAAAAACTGGAGGATATTGAAGTCCAGTTTTCCGCCCTGCAGGCACACTTACTGACTGATATTACTGCTACTGGCGACAAAGTGGCAGCACTTAAAGACCGTGGGCTCTTTGGCAGTTCAGAAATTACGAATAAGATCCAGACCCAACAAAAGATCCTTGATGAGCGAATCCATGAATGGGACCTGGCAATGAAGGTTCGTGCGCAAGCGTTACACCTTTTGACTCATGCGGAAGGTAACACAACACTCGTCAGGCACCGCCAACAAACCATTGTTCATAATTATCAGGAGTTTGAAAGCGTTGTTGACAAAATTGAGCGTCAGCTTCACCAGCGGATACAAGGTATCAGTGCATTGACGGAACAGAGCAATACCACCAATGCCAATAAAGTATTACTGGGGAAATGGACGACAACGACGTTAATGCAGCAAAAGATGGCTATTGAAGAGGCACATTCGTCGTTCGGGAAATTCCAACAAGGATTGTTGGCTGAGCAGCCGCAATCTGCACGATTACTGGTAGAAATGCAGGACGGGAAACCGGTGAAGTGTTTTGAATTGCCGCTAATATGAACGATTCGTCTTTTTTGAGTGGGCATCTAATGGAACATGACAATTCTTCATTGGTTGAGTTGCTACCGGAATTTTTTCACCAATGGCCAAAAAACCTGGAGTGGGCCAGAGAAAAAGATAAAAAAACAAATATTGATGCATCTCAGCTAACTGAATTTTTCAGCCTTCTCTCTGAACCACTGAAAGTTGTTCAGCATCGCTCTTTATCTTTTGATCCCTGGGAAGTAGCAGGCCTTGGGCGTAAAGAGGTTCGCAATACTGCAGTCCTTTCATGGCTTCTTGATCCCGAGGGAACCTATGGTTTCGGGAGACTACCTTTACAGGCATTCCTGCAGGCAATACGACACAGCAGAAATGATATCCCTGAAGATTACCTTCACTATTGTCGGGTGCGGGTTGAAACTAATCCTACTGGCGATAATACCAATCGTGTTGATGTAGAAATCAATGCGGATAATTTTTTCCTGCTTATCGAGGTGAAAATTGATGCCTATGAGCAGCCGGAACAAGTTGCCCGATACTGTTCTGATGCCAAATTACGCGCAATGTCACGTCCCTGGGCCGTTATCTTTTTAACGCCTCGTGGCGGAAAACCGCTGACCTGTGGCTTAGATTTCAAACCAGAGTATGTTCCCTGTATTTCCTGGCGACATCTCGCCTCAGCTTTAGAGTCTTCGTTGCAACCGCATTACAAAGAATTCATTTCTGCCAATGAAAACTCTCCTTCACGCCAAATGGCTGCCCATGCCGCATTTTGCTTTCTTAATCGAGTTCGTACATTTTAATTTAAGGGATTAGACATGAATCCACACAGCGATGCAGAACGTCAGGCCGGTATACTGATTCTTTCGCAACTAAAGATGTTTAACGAAGCTGTTGTTTATTTTGAAAAGCATTTAAGCCCTGCCTTCTGGAAAAGCTTTGATCAGTGTGTTGAACGATTTATGAAAGACAACAGCTGGGTAGGTAAAGCAAATTATGAACATCAGGATTATTGCTGGCTGGCCCATCCAGCTTGGGTCATTGAAGGCGTTAACTGCAAATATTGGTTTGAAAACAGTTCGACTGTTACTGAAGGAAATGATTATATTTTAGCCGTCCTGACGGGTACGGGAACCGAGCAGGGGCTGTTTGGTTTTGAGTTTAAATTGAATGCCGGGTATTTTGGTGGAGTCAAAAAGATTGCTAGTTATGCGAGTAATGTTCAACAATCCTACCGTGAGCAACTGCAGACACTAGGGCTATTGGAACAAGGGAAAGGTAACTATTTCCTACCTGTCACGATTAAACCTAATTTACTCACTGAGTGCTGGAAAGAGCATGGTGAGTTTCCAGTGGAACATGAAGTATTTTTTCCATTGCAAACAGCTCTTGACAAGCTACTACAATCTACAAAAATTTTGGATGCTATATTTTTGTCCGAAGCGCAGATTGCAGTAAGTGAATAAGTTAAATAATTAACGTTATCTGGTTTGATTTGGCCTTTCTCGCATAAGAAAGGCCATTGCAGTAAAAATTATCCCCGACTACACCCGAAACTTCTATCTCCCTCACCAAATACCTTCGTATCAAGCTTGGTCAAGTAATCCAGTCGTTCAAGCAACTCATTGTATATGATGTCAAAATCAGGATCGTTTACGTTGAGCACATACCTGCAATTGTCCGGAAAATGTACAATTTCACGACAATCTTCAAGTTCCAAGCCGAGAGCGCTATACCACGCCCTGACTATCAGATTGCTAAGTGTACCACTATGTTTGAGATGCCCCAGATGGTAGTAAGCATCTTTGTTAAAGAACAAGCAAATGTGGAAATGGCATTTGCCATTCTTTGAGTATTCTCTTGCCCAGACATTACGTACAACGTTCTTATTGACTCTGATCCCAGCAAACTTTCTGCGATGTTCATGTGCTTCCAAAATCGCTTTCATCGAATCCAGAAATCGTGATATTGCACCGGGTTCAAGGTTAGGAAAACAGCATACCGTATCACCATTATCTAAAATAGGTGGGTAATGAAGATCCGCTCTTAATGCCATAGTACGTGGAAACTGATTGATAGCATTACTGACTGTCAGAGCAATTTTATCTCTGTAAGCGAGAATATGATCGCCATGAGTACCTTGGTAAAGTTTCATCATACATCTCTGATTTTAATATCCCTGCTATTCACAGGGATATGTTGTGAGTGATTTATCAAATAAATATATATTACCTTTCCAACATTTAAATTTAGGCAAAAGCTATCACCTGCCTGCGGTGGCAGTTCCAAAATAACTCTGCAATTAGTTAGAACAAGCAAGTATATCGATGGTATTTTTTTACTTCATTAAACCCCCCAGGTATCCATCGCCTGTATAAAGATAGTTTTTCCTTTTTTAGCAGCCTTTATCTTCCCTTGAGAATAAAGAGTGCTTAATAATTCATTTACTTTACCGCGGCCCCTGAACCGGTTAGGCCCATATTGCAGTATGGTATTCTTCCTCATATATGGTAAAAAATTTTGATTGCAATATTCTTTTATCCACCAATAAAGCTCATCTGCATCTGTATTGACCATATCTAGCTCCTGTTGTTTGGAAAATAATTTTATATACTCATCTACGTACCATGCACTTATTTCTATAGCAGCTTCAGCAGCGGTAAGTGATACATCCCCTTCATCACCATTAAAATAGTGTAATAAAGCAGCAATCCTTGCCATATTTTCAGCGATTTTAGATGCATAATCTTTAAAGTCTGAAAGAAATCCGAGTAACCGCATTTCTGTTTCAACTTGATTATAAAATGCAATCCATCTCTGTCTTGCTTCTGGCGAGAAATGCAGGCAAATACGTTCATCTTTGTTTTCGATACTCTCATTGACGATCTCCATTAATCGCTCATGGAACACAGACAAATGTTCACTTGAGACAACAGGATTAGTTATTTGTCTATATCCTTGTGTGGAAAAGGGACGACAAATAAGTGTACGAGCAAAAAATCCTATCCCTTTTGCTATATCCCCTTTTCTTTCAATATATCTATTAATAACTACAGACTGAACCTGTAGGGATAATGTCAATCTGGCATTTTTTATTAACCTCTCAGGTGCGTTTTTCCTTTCGACTGAATACGTTGCGCCATCCCACATTTTGTTGACAAACGGCAATTCATTTAATGCATAACCATTAAATATGGTCCCAGCCTCATCTGATAAAATGCCAACTGATCGCCAGTCACCACAGAGATACTCTTTTATCGCCGCTGGTGTGGTATCATTAAACGTCAACTTATATCTGACAGGCTCTACAGGATAACTATCTTGCAGCATACTCAGACTTTCACGTGTTATGGTTGGATCTTTGCCACCACGGATCTCTGACTTCAGTTTTGACATCAAAGCTTTCTCTTCCGCCTTGAAAATCTTTACGTTATACCGCCACTTAATTATTTCTTGTTTATATAGGTCAAATAGCCGTTCCTCTAGTTGGTAAATGGGCTTCATTAACAACTTAGTTACCGTGCTCTTCCGTTCCCCAGATTCCGCAATTGTCACAATAAAAAGCGATGTAGGGCTACGCAGATTATTCAATCTACAAACATCAATTCTGTTCTGACAAGCAAGAGATATGACGCCAAGCATCTCTGCTGCAACCATGGAAAGTGGTGCCTGAGTTTGTTGTACTACTTCATAGATTGCATGTCCCGCCCTTGCGGGAAGCACATGTATGGGGAACTCTCGATCTCCCGACATAAAACCTCATCATCATTTAATGTTAAAAGTACCTCCGGTTGAGTTGCTATTCCGCTATTAATAGTGGAAATAGCAAGATGCATTCCCAACCATTAGATGAAAAATACTAGAAAAACAGGATCCTTAGCGCTCACTGATCCAGTAAAGAAGATCGCTAAGCAACCAGCCACACGACTTAGCCCCCAGTGGTTTACGTCGCGGAAACTTGCCTATTTGTTCAAGCTTCCAAGCTGTTGACCGGGAAATCGATGTGATATATTGGCGCTCTTTCTCCCTTACTAAGCGATCTGAAGGTTCGCCATAGTTTTGTAGCGCCTGCAAGCGCTGGTCAGCTGTGGGTTGATTAAAAGATTTGGTCATGATTGCCTCCTGTGGTTTCGGTGGAGACAATCATGTTTCAGAACAGAAGATTTGGGAAGGAATGCAATTTTGGATAAGCGCTTAGTAAGACATTAGCTAAGGGGCTTTTCTAGCCAAGGTTTAACATGATTAGCAGTGAAAATCACTTCGTCCAGTTGATACTCCTGAAGCGCCAGTTCGTTTAATTTTTCCGCGATTACAGACGCTTTCTCCTTGGTATTTTTTATCCCTTCCTTCTTAATAAAGAGGGTGAGGAATAAATACAACCCTTTCTTCTTCTCAGGCGTCAATCGCTGCCTTTTTTCTATATACAACTCAGGCTTTTCAAACCACTCGCAGAGTGTGCTTTCAGAAACATTTCCTTTCCACATTTCGTCGTAGTCGAGTTTAAATTTACTTACAACAGGAGTATCACCGCTCCTTACAACAAGTTTGTTCATCATCAAATAAAGTGCGATGTTGTATTTTGATGTTAAAAATTTACTCGAGAGAGACTTTTCAAGTATAAAATCAACGTGTTTACTCTGTTTGGAGTCAAAAAGAGGAAGAAAAGAATCAAGTACCTTTATATCAATATACAGGTCATTATTGCTAACAAAAGAGTCATCTTCAAAAATCAAATAGTCCTCATCGTAAACACTATAAATATATACTGCCCCTGACAAACCAGCCTTCAAACTGAATGACTTCTTATCAGTTAGAAGATAATTACCATTATTAAAAGCTGATATTTGGGTAGGGACAACTACCCAGTATCCTAACGCACTGCCGGAATATTCATAATTGAAATACTCCCCGCGAATAGATCTTGATATTTTAAAACCTTTAGTGATCGTCAAATGAGAAGTTAATGGTAGGTCAGGGATAAATTTTAAAATTGAATGTGCGTCACTTTCTTCTGACAGATAAAACTCATCCCCATTAGTTATTACCTGCTCTCCGCCTATATGTAGAGAGGGAGAAATGCATCTTGATAGCCTGCACTTTTTACCGCTTCCTCCAAAATACAAAAAAAGATTGATTTTCTTTACAAACCACTCATCAAGAATTTTCTCGACAACCGTATCATCTGAAACTTTTGATAAAGAAACAAAATTAGAGTTCATCAAACCCACCATTAAAATCAATTAACTCGTTGAGTTATAAACCAAATAATATTAAACATCACTTATGATAATACAGATTATGTGATCTTGGTCAAAAATGAGTACAGTTCCGAATTCACCTCTCCGACCGCCTAAGATAACCAGCGGCTGAATTATGCATTTGGTGAGCTGATAACAGTCTTGCTAGCCCCCCCAATCCGCACTAGAATCAGGACTGAGACAGCGAGGCTTTCACGATGACAAAAAAAACAGTACATAGTCAGATCACTAAAACTCAAATCTATCGTTCTGTTGCCAGCTCAACCGCAATTGAAACCGGTGTTTCTGTGCACAAAATTGAGCAGCAACTCAAACAAAATCAGGCACAGGCAAAAGCCGTTGGCCTCGCCCGTTAATCTGGCAAGATGTCGCTCACCAGTTGCATCATAGGGCTGTAGTTCCCTGAGACACCCGCCTGTATTGCCTTGAAGTAAAACGCCTTGTGCTCATCCCACAGGCTGTAATCAAGTAAGCCCTTCCCTGCCAGAACCGACAGCACATCGCAAAGTAGCCGCGACAGACGCCCGTTACCTTCTCTGAAGGGGTGGATCAAAATAAACTCCACATGGCATTCAGCCAGATAACTTACCAGCTCCAGACGAGCCAGGGATTTGAGTTCACCAGACCGAGAAAGAAACTGCTTCTCGAAGCCATCAAGCAGCAGCGGAATCCTGTCGGCAGCCGCAAACTGAAAGCCATCCTTAGTTAGGTTGGCATTACGCAGCCTCCCCGCCCAGTCGTACACATTCCCCAGCCATTGGCGATGCCACCTGCTGATGTGCTCAAAAACCAGCGCCTCAGGCGGCTGGCTCTCAATAAATAGATGCTCATACAGCATCAGCAGCAAGCCAGACTCCAGCGTATCCATTTCCTGTTCATCAATGATTCCCAGCTTATTAGCCAGCACCAAGTCCCCAGAGCCCGGCTGATACCGTTCTTCCGCTGAATTAAGCTCATATTTTGACAAGCTTTTACCTCCGCCCAAACAAGTTAACAACGTTGTTTTCCTGCTGCCGTTGATAGTTATTAACCCGATCTTCCCAGATCTCAAGCGCCCTGCGCTTTTCAGTCAGATAATCATAGCGGTCATAGTGTTTCGAGCTGACGTCATTTAAAGCGTGTGAATCGCCACAGATAATCTAGACACTTCCGAGCCGCTGATAATATTGGTTTTCGTATTCAGTTGGTGGCATATGATCACTCGAACCATGCCGACGCTTACTGTTATAAAACATTTCGATGTAATCAAAAATATCACCGCGAGCTTCTTCTCGCGTTCCGTAGATCTTTTTCTTTATCCGTTCACGTTTCAGTAGCTGGAAAAAACTTTCTGCGACTGCGTTGTCATGACAGTTACCGCGACGGCTCATACTGCCCTCCAGCCCGTGTGATTTCAGGAACGACTGCTACTCATAGCTTGTGTACTGACTGCCTTGATCAGAATGAACCAGCATCTGCTTTTGAGGATTACGTCGCCACACGGCCATCAGAAGTGCATTCAGGACAATATCCTTTGTCATCCGGGGCTGCATTGACCAGCCAATAACTTTGCGCGAGAACAGGTCAACAACCACAGCCAGATACAGCCAGCCTTCGTGAGTCCGGATGTAGGTGATGTCCGTTACCCAACGCTCATCCGGTGCTTCCGGGTTGAACTGCCGCTGGAGCCTGTTGGGCGTACGATGCTGGTTTCACCCTTACGTGCCCGTGGGCTACGGTACCCGACCTGAGCCCTTATCCCGGCACGCTTCATCAGTCGCCAGACACGGTTAACTCCGCACTGTTGTCCGGTATCCCGCAGGTCGAGGTGGATCTTGCGATAACCATAAACGCAACCCGACTCCAGCCAGAACTGCTTTATCAGCCCCGTCAGCCTCAGGTCAGCATGATGCCGCCGTGAATCCGGCTGCTGAAGCCAGGCGTAAAAACCACTCGGATGCACATCCAGCACCCGACAAAGCAGTCGGACAGGCCAGCAATGGGTGTTGTCACGGATAAAGGCGTACCTCAGTCGGACAGCTTTGCGAAGTACAACGGCTTTTTTTAATATGTCCCGTTCGTCGGTAACCCGCTTCAGCTCTTTCTGGAGGCGTCGGATCTCGGCCTGAGCGTCTGACTGGACTCTATTGGTTGAGGAATCCGGGCCATATGCCTTTATCCAGGCATAAAGACTATGGGTGGTGATACCGAGACGTGTTGCCACGCTGGAAACAGAATGGCCGCGATCAACAACCTGTTTTACCGCTTCAATTTTAAACTCTTCGGGATAACGCTTACCGCTCATGGGCACCTCTCTTTAAGTCATCTTAAATGACTCTGAGGTGTCTGTTAAACCTGTGGCGATTCAGTTGACGATTTCATGCACTCATATGTTCAAAAAATAACGCCACTGAAGGATGACTTTCACAGCCAACTACTCGTTAGCAGCAGAACGCAACAAGCAGCGCTGACTGTGCACTGACTGCGGTAGTACACTTTCCGAAATTTTTTTACTCAAGTGACCAAGCCACAGGCCGATAACACCTAAAGTTATATTTCACATGATTATCAATATGATAATTTTTCAGGGACAAGACAGCCCTGGTTTAACGGAACTTAAACATCTCTCTATGAATGAAGATCTTATGTCAGCGCACAGTAACAATTCAGCACCGTTTAGACAGCCGTTATCTCCACAAGATGACGACGAAAATGGAAAAAAAAATATACCGACAGACCCGAGATTTACTCTCGATAAAGATGTCATCTTATCCCAGACCACCCGCTCCTCTCTTGATGAATGCATGGCTCGTCTGCGTTTTCATACAACGATCTACCAGGAATGGAATTTTTCAGTCGTTGATCCTATGGGGTCGACGGCGATACTAAATTTTTATGGCCCTCCCGGCACCGGGAAAACGCTTTGCGCCGAGGCACTGGCTGGACAGTTACGAATGCCCTTTATTGCTCTTGGTATTGCAGAACTGGAAAGCAAGTTTATGGGAGAAACGGCTAAAAATATCCAGGCTGCTTTTGCGCAGGCTAAGGAAACCGGAGCGCTGCTCTTTTTCGATGAAGCCGACACGTTACTGGGGAAACGACTCTCCTCTGTCACACAAGGCGTTGATAATGAAGTTAATGCGATGCGCTCTACGTTACTGATCGAGCTGGAGCGTTTTGACGGCATTGTAGTTTTCGCGACTAATTTCGCACGTAACTATGATGAGGCGTTCCGCAGCCGTATTGGCTATCACGTTGAATTTACGCTTCCTGATCTTACAGCCCGTTACCATCTCTGGAACAAATTCGTGGTTGCTGAAATTCCACTCGCAGAAGAAAGAGAAACTCTTCTCACCGCCGCAAGCGAACTATCCGAAGGACTGGCAGGACGAGAGATCCGTACCTGTATGCGTCTGGCACTGCCTAAAGTGCTGCTGGAAGCAGAACGCACCGGAGAGACTGCACAACTTAACATAGCTCATTTACGGAGTGCGATAGAACAAGTTTTGGCCTCCCACCAAGCGATAGCCAATCATTCGGGACGTACAGCCAGTGAAGTCAACACAGCAAAAAAATTATTAGGTATCCAATAAAAACAACAGGAGAAGATTATGGGTTTCTGGTCAAGTGTCGGCAGTTTTTGCAGCAGCGTAGCAAGTGGATTGGCAAGCACTGCCAGCCGGGTATGGAATGGTATTAAAGAAACCGCAGCTAAAACCGTTTCCTGGATGGCAGAGAAAGCTGAGACCTTTGTGGGAAGTGTAAAGAGCATCTGGGAAAAGGTGAAGCCATTTATCAGTAATGTGATTCGCCCTATCGTGCAAAACGCAGCAAAATTAGCTGAAAAGATGTTGCCACAATTCCCGTGGGTGGGTGGCGCTTTGAAAGCGCTGGATAAAGCGTTGGGGCTGTTGGTCGAATGGGATAAGAGTGATCTGGCGAAACGTATTGGCAAGGCCATTGAGTGGGCAATTAATAAAGCCAAACAACTTAAAGATTTGTTTCTTACACCTGAAGAAATGGATGAGGCCAGTGAGCATGAGCAAGCTTTACGCGAAGCGCGTAACCAGATGCGCGGGGAAGCAGCGAGTGCTGTTGATCTGGCGAGCCTGATTACCTTATATGCCCAACTCTCAACGCGTATTAAGGACGTCCTGGATAACATTCAGATCAACGATTTCGAACATTATCTGCGGTTACGCGCTTCGCAGAAGTTACTGAAAGATACTGAGCAGCATCTTACGCGTGCGCAGGACATTGATACGATAACCGATGACGACCTGTTTCTTATTGAAACTGGCAACGAATTGCTAAAACCTAACCCTCAGTTGAGCGATGAGGCAACGCAACGCCTGGATCGTGTTGTGATGGCGCGTTTTGGCAAGAAACTTATCCCCTTCGTGTTCGAAGAAATGATAATGGCCTGGGGGTATAACCTGCAGGATATGGAAAATGAATGGAAATCGCTGAATGACGGTCTGTCGAAAGAACAAGTACTTCTGCGACGTCTACAGATTGGCCAGCGCCTTGGTGATCTTCAGGAAGATGAAGTACCAATGCTCAACGACCTGGAAGCTCGTTTACCAGTGCAACAGGCTGAGATGGAAACAAAACGCAAACGAACCAATGAAATGCGTAATTATGTTTTTGCAGCAGAAGGATTTCTGCAAATGCTAGAAAAAGAGCCTGAAGAATTTGCTGACCAAGAATATTTGATGGAAGACAGCAGCACGGTTGGGATGATTATTATTGAGTGTGCTCAGTTTGGTAAGCGTTGGGAAGAACTTAATACCGAGCAACAAAGCTTAATTATCGATTTTGCCAATATCTTTGAAAAAGCCAGCCGCGCACGTGCAAGCAAGCTTGTCGAGGTGGCAGCATGACGTTTCATGAATTTTTTGCCTTTATATTGCCGGAATTCGACGTCATTCAGATGCTGTTTGGCGGCACAATGCTTTTTTTGGTTTTACTGACGATTGGTTTATTGCTCTGGCAGGCAAATCAGCGCTTTTGGGACAGAAAATGGCAAGGTGATGCACTGAATAATGGGGCAGACCATCTCGATGTTGATCATGGTTCAGTCAACGAAATCAGCGCAGCAGTTGCCAGTCCAGCAGAAAAAATGGCCGATATCATGCCGGGCATTTTGTTAATTTTAGGGTTGCTAGGCACTTTCCTCGGTCTGGGAATTGCCCTTAATAAAGCATCGGATATTTTGATTGATGCTAACTCCGCAGGCATGGATAACGCCATGTCGAATCTGATGGGGATGATGGAAGGGCTGGGGACGAAATTTAAAACGTCGACATGGGGGATCATGGCGTATCTGATCCTTAAAGCCTGTGCTGCTGGGTTAGGATATGACGAGAAGCGTTTACGCTGGTGCGCACAGCAGATGAAGCAAGTGTTCGACCAGTCACGAGAGCAAAAGCGCGCTGAACATAAAGAGACCCAGTTACAGTATCTGGCAGCATTACAGGGTTTGAACGACAGAATGCAGGTGGAAAGCGAAGCCACACGGCAGTTGCTGAGCAAGTTCTCTTCAGGTATGGAGTCGTTTTTACAGCCCCTGATTGAGCAGGGCCATGCTGCCGCACAACAACGCAAAATACAGGAAACATATCTGGAACAATTGACAGATATATCCCGTAGTACTCAGCAGCAACATATCGATGGATTGCAGCACGTATGCAACAGTATTCACGAGGAAAGCGAAAATTCCCGGCAAGTTAACCATTCACACCATGCCGAGGTAGCCGCGATATATATGAGGATCGCCGGTCAGGGTGATAACGCTGAACAACAGCGTATTAACCAAAATGAGCAATTGGTAAAACTGCAAGACCTCTTGCATGAAATTCAAAACAATATCGTTAAGGGTACCAAAGATCAGTCTGTGCAAGGGCAACAACAGATAACAGAGTTAACGACGACCCGAGAATCGTTACAGCACTTCATTAATACCAACAGTAGTAACCTGTCTGCCATTCAACATTCAGCCGAAAAAATGTCATCGGCAGCACAAGAAATGGGGGATTCCGCCGGTGATTTGCAACAGGTTATCGGTGATTTCCGTACAGGCATTACCGATATGTTAGGTACGGTTAAAACCGATCTTGGTTCCACCATCTCCCAAATGGGCGAAAGTTTTAGCCAGAATATGGAATCGATATCCACCAGTATGGCAAATGCAACAGATGGCATTTCCAGTGCAGTTACCGACCTTTCTCAAAACGTTGGCACCACAATGAGTGAAGTTCGAATTTCCATCGATCAATCGATGAAAACTCAGCGTGATGCGCAGCGTGAATTTATGATCACCAGTGAAACTTTAAATGAAAAAGTGATCGCTATGACAAAACTGGTTGATGATTTGCGTGAGCAAATAGTTAACGGACTAACAGCGGTATCCAGCAGCAATCGGCAAGTAGCCAGCCTGAACAACCGTTATGCGGAGATGACGACATCAGGTGAAAGAAATGCAGATGCGATTGAAACGCTGGTGAATCAACTCCAGCTCATGCAGAAAGAGAGCCCTCTTCAGCCGGGAATGGACAGGGTCACTGCAGGTGTCGGTAAACTGGTGCACAGCATTGAATCATTACGTGATGAAATGCTGAGTAATACTGATGCCTCTGCTGCACTTTCTTCGCTCGATGACAGATTGATCCGTTCTCTGGAAGAGCTGGGAGGGATTCGTAAAATGCTGTCACCGCCAGAACGGAACCACCTGGTTCAGCAAATTGAAAAAAGCCTGACGCCACTTGCCAATACATTACAACATATCGACCAAACGTTATCGACCATGAACATCGTTAATGATGCAGTCTGAGGTGCTCACTCATGAAAGATAAACCTAATGAGTGGGTCTCGATCTCCGACCTGATGTCGGGAGTAATGGCTGTAGTTATGTTACTGCTGGTGATGTCTGTACTACAGAAAACATGGTCAGATATTAAGCATAAGCAGGAAATGGAACAGGGAGTCAATGCCCAGCGAGCCCGGGTAGGGGAAATGTTGGGAAGTATTAAAACCACACTTGATGGAACGGCAAATGAAGGCTTAGTTGCGCTGGATGTCAACTCGCAAAAAATTACGTTGCGTGATGGAGTTTTCAATCGCGGCAGCGCCTGCATTGCATCTCAGGCAAGCCAGGCATTGGCGACGATTGAAACGCAGGTCGTCAGATTTCTTACCGAATTTAGAAGCGGACAAGTTTATATTGAAGGGTATACGGATAATCTTCCAGTTACCCGTCCGGTGACTAACTTTGAAAGTTTCTGCACTGTCTATGACGATAATTTTACCTTATCGGCAGCGCGTGCAAGAGAGGCGCGTAAATTTATAGTTGGCGATCTTGCTCAGGCTTTTGCACGCCGAGTGATTGTTGCCGGATATGGTGACTCGCAGCCTATTCCCGGTGTTGCACCGGAAGATGCTCGTCAGCGTCGCATTGAAGTTCGGTTCGTGTTGCCAGAAAAGTAGTATTACCTAGCGTGATATTAATCGGAGTGTCTACGTGCTAAAGGCGAGAGCCTGTGCCGCCTTCAATATACTGCCATTTATTAGACGTGACCGCTCAGGCGGTCACCGAAATAAAAAAGAAAGTCTCGTATAGCCCTCCGCCAGTATCTCGGCGGCATCGCAATTTTTTGATGCCGCAGAGAACACCAGCCACACAACGTTCTTACCTGGTAGCCTTGTCCAGATAAATGCTACTTCCGCCCAAACAGGTTCACAACGTTATTTTCCTGCTGCCGCTGATAGTTGTTGACCCTGTCTTCCCAGATCTCAAGCGCCCTACGCTTTTCAGTCAGGTAGTCATAACGATCATAGTGTTTAGAGCTGACGTCATTCAAAGCGTGATTCTGGATACGGTCGCGGATCTCTTTGCTGATCCCCGCCTCCCCCATCAGCGTTTTACAAGTGCGACGTAAATCTCGCGCTGTGAAAACTTTAAACTCAGGATTAAAAGCCCGAAAATACATGATCGAACGCGCCAGGCTATCAGTACGCACCGGGCGCTCACCGTTGGTTGATAGCGGGAATATATAGGGACTGTTACTTTCCTTAGTCAGTTCTTTCACTGAGGCTAATTCCTGTTGTGCCGATTCAGTCAGCGGGATCAGGTGCTCACGCTTGTTTTTCGATACATCGGCAATGACCAGCAACGTCTTTTGCTGCCAGTCAATCGCGCTCCACTGGCTGGCAATCATTTCAAACGGACGCTGCCCGCCAGCATAAACACAGAAGCGAATAAGATGCTGCATCAACGGCCCAACGTTGGTGGCCTCGGCAAACTGTTCCATGACAAAACGTAGCTCCGCCAGCGTTAACCATGTATCACCCACTTTCTCCGCCGAGGACTGCTTCGGTATGGCCGATACCGGGTTAACTTCAAGCCCGAAAGTAATGCCCACGCTGGTATTCATCGGATCGTTATCGGCTTTAAGACCGTAGTTAAAAGCCGCCATCAGGTAGGAACGAATCCGGTTCGCATGGACCACCGCATCACGCTGGATAATGCCAGACAAGATCGTTTTGATCTGTAAGGGCGTGACATCCTTGGCTTTGGTTTCTCGAGGGATAACCGTGTAGCACTCTTTTTCAAGACGTTTCAGAACATCGGCCCAGGTCCGCTTGTTGTCGAGCTTCATCTTGTTAACGTAGCCATGCACCAGTTCTTCAAACGATCCTTGAGAACGATGGATCTGCATGATGTGCTGTTCGGCCAGGCGCTGTTGCTCAAGCTCTTGCTGGGGCTCTTTTCCTTCAACAAGCCAGGCACCATACTTTTTCGCCAGCTCATTGGCCGTCACCAGTTTCATCTCAGGCCAGATGCCCAACTGGATGAACTTCTCTTTCTTCCCTTTCTCAACGTAGTAACGGAAATAAAAAACTTTGCTACCTGAAGGCTGAACCTTAACGCCAAGCCTGCCAGTACCACGCTGAGCACTGTTGCTCCACACGTAGTACGACGTACTTTTTGTCTTCAATCCACGTATAGCAGTCTCGGTAAGATTAGCGGCCATGAGGATACCTTTATGAGAATAAGCGTTACCTGACCCAATGCCCATTCTGGGTCAGGTAATGGGTCAGGTAAGGATAGTACAATGGGGAAATGAGAGAACCAATCAGAAACAAAAACAACTTCAGAACTTATTGATTATAGGCAATTAAAAACACAAGCAGAGACAATAACGAACAATTAAAAACGTGCCAATTTTATGACTCATAATCGCTTGGTCGCTGGTTCAAGTCCAGCAGGGGCCACCAAATATCAAGGACTTGTGAGAAATCACAGGTCCTTTTTGCTTTGTTGGTTACCCATAATTTAGCCTGGACCTCAACGGGATCGACTCTGGTACGAATCAACATATCGTAGGCTTATACGCGCGATGACTTCTGCAAGAAGTCAGTCAGGTGGGAGTTTGGAAAAGAATAAGGATGAAAATACGCGATATGTCAGCGCGACATCAATCCGTACTGATAGAAGCTCGTTGGACGCCGCCACCCTGAAAGTGGAAACGTCCGTTAGAGTTTTATTCGATAGTCAGCTCACACGAGTTCTTTGAGCTGCTCCTGCATATAGGTCGAAAAGTACTCAGGGTTCTTGATAAGGATACGGTTACCGGAGGCGACTTTTTCAGCCCATCCAGCGACTTTTTTCGTGAACTCGGGATTCCATCCCTCCTGCTCACCTCGTGCCATCACATCTGCTGCGCTCACTGGCGCACCTAAGTCATGCAAATATTTTAAAATTCCCTTGGCCGTACTTTCATCCATGGAATGGGGTACTGGCGCCGATGTGTTCATACCACCAATAAAATCCAATGCTTTCTCAATTGCTGTTGGCATGCTCTTATCCTTAAAATTAACCGCGTAATAAACACCTTTACACTATGTACCCAAGTCAGCCGGGATATCAAAGAGAACGTTGCCTTTATTTGATTTATGCCGCAGCCAAACGCTTGCGGTGGTTGTTTTCTGCACTATTTTTCTGCCACTGCGGCTAAAACCAGCCCGGTTGCCACCGCATTTCGCGGCCCTTCTGTTCCGCGAATATTGCCCTGACCGGCAACAACGCCGTAATGCGCCAGTGCGTCGGTGATCATCTGCGGGATTTCAAAATCCAGCGACGAGCCACCCACCAGCACCACAAAAGAGATGTTGCGAATTGAGCCGCCGGGTGAGACCTGCCGCAATGCGCGCAGGCAGTTCGTCACAAAGACCTTCTCCTTGGCCTGACGACGTACCAGCCGAATTTTCTCCAGCGACGTCTGATTATCTATAGGGATGGGTTTACCCGCTTTCAGATACACCACTTTGGCGAACACCGACGGGCTGAGCGGTTCACGAAAGAACTCCACCGCGCCGTTCTCGTGGCGAATACTGAACAGACTCTCCACTTTCGCCAGTGGGTATTTTTTTATCTCCTCAGCCAGAAAAGGATCGCTCAAGCCGAGCTCCGTTTTGATAAGCAAGCTGACCATGTTCCCCGCTCCGGCCAGGTGTACCGCCTTAACGGTGCCATCGTTATGAATAATCGCGGCATCGGTGGATCCGGCACCTAAGTCGAGGATCGCGAGCGGCGCGGCGCATCCCGGCGTCGTCAATGCCCCAGTCACAGCCATATTGGCCTCCACGCCGCCCACTTCAACCAGCGTATTCAGTCGCACACTCAGCTCACTGGCGATCGTCTGCATCTGTAGCCGATCGGATTTCACCATCGCCGCAATGCCAACCGCATTTTCCATCGAATATTCCCCGGCGATACCGCCCTGGACTTTACGGGGAATAAACGTATCAACCGCCAGTAGATCCTGAATGTGCACTGAATTCATATCGTGCCCGCTCAGCGAGGCCATCACCTTACGCACGCGCTCCAGCATGCCGCCCGCATGAGTACCGCCCTCACCGCGAATGTCGCAAACAGGAGCGCAGGCGTTCATCGCCTGCATAATTGCCTGAGCGCCTTGGGCCACATCGGCTTCTCCGCCGCGCTTTTCACCGCTGATAAAGATCTTGCCCGCCGGGATCACCCGTGATTGCACATCGCCCTGCGGGGTTTTCAGCACCACAGCGGATCGGTTGCCGATCAGCGCCCTGGCGATCGGGACGATCATTTGCGTCTCCTCCGGCGTCAAAGCAAAGAAGGTGGCGATACCATAGGGATTCGACAGCACCCGAACCACCTGCCCTGCTGCCGCCACTTCTACCGCCGCCTGCACACCTTCCGGGACCTTCTCCAGCAGCGTAACCTCATCAATCACCGGCAGCGTTCGTCGCAGACGATTATTGACCAGTACGCCATCGTCCTTTTTCAGGATCGCCGCCACCACGTTAACGCCGCGATCCAGCGCCGCATTGATAAGCCACACCGCCTCGAGAAAATCCATCTCTGCGCCCACCAGCGGGATCCAGCCCTGCGCAAACCGATCGTGGCTCAACGATGCCAGTTTCTCCACGGCGATCGTAGTACCCATCCCCACACCAACACCGCCTGGCGTTTGCGGGTTATGACCAATCATTGTCGATTCAGTGATAATGGTTTCGGTGATCGTCTCCATCGCCACATCACCAATGACCGGCGCGGCCTCGTTGATGCAGATTTTCGTCACGTCCTGTAGCGATAACGACGTTTTTTCCAGCGCCTGCTGCAGGGAGGCCACTACCCCGGCAATGTTATCCCGCGTGCCTTTCATGCCCGTAGTCGCGACGATCCCGCTGGCGACAAACCGGCCATCCTGCGCCAGCGCCACCTCCGTGGTGGCGTTACCGATATCAATCCCTGCAATTAACGGCATACCGCCTCCGTCACTGACTGCCTTTACGCAGCTTGTTTCTCTGCTGGTACACGTCCGCAGACTCGCGGACAAACCCGGCGTTCACCGTGGCATGCCAGGTGTGCTCCAGTTCATCGGCAATGGCCAGTAGTTCGGCGAATGAAGAACGAAATGGGCGCAGCGCGTTGTAGATTTCCAGAATGCGAGCATCCGGGATGGCAATCAGTTCCGCCGCACGACGGAAATTGCGCGCCACCGCGTGACGCTGCATCTGCTCGGCGATCTGCGCCTGATACTCCAGCGTCTGCTGAGAAATACGCACATCCTGTGGCCCCACGCGCCCTGCCAGCACATTCTCAAGAGTAATGTCAGTTAACGGCTTTCCGGTGGGCGTGAGGATTTTCTCCGGGCAGCGGGTCGCTAACGGATAATCCTGCGCGGTCATGATGTTTTCGTTCATTGTCATTCCCTTACTAATGCAATATGCAGCGTGACAGGCGCGGCATCCTGCACCACATGTTTGGTTTCTTTAATGTGAAACAGCGCAGCCTTGGCCATAAATTTCGGTCGCACCATCTGGTCATTGACAACCGGTACCGGCGAAGGCGACTCCTTGCGCGCGTAACGCGCGGCGTTCTTACCAATCTGGCGATAGGTTTCCAGCGTCAGCAGCGGCGCCTGAGAAAAAAGCTCCAGGTTGCTCAGCGGCAACAAATCACGCTGATGGATAACCGTGGTCCCTTTCGACTGAATACCAATGCCGATGCCGGAACCGCTCAGATTTGCTGCATCCCAGGCCATAAAGGAGACATCCGAAGTGCGCAGAATTCTGACCACCCGCGCATGTAATCCCTCTTCTTCAACTCCGGCCACCAGCTCTTTCAGGATCGCCTTGTGCGGCATATCAATCAGGGTCTTATGCTGGTATTTATCAAAGGCCGGCCCGACGCCAATCACCACTTCATCCGCGCGATCGTCCGCTTTTGCCGCTTCGCCTTCGCTAACCTGCAAGGTGAAAACCGGCTTACGTTCAGTTGTACACTCCACCGCATACCGCCTTATTCAATGCTGCCAGGCTGAACCACACCCGCAATATTTTTAATTTCCGCCCAGCGTTCGGCAGAGATGCGATAGCCGGTGCCGGGACCCTGATAATCATTGATGTCGTTAACGGCGCTAACCACCTCAAACTGGCGATCCAGAATGGCGGATGTTTGCAGATAATCGCCGGTCACACGCTGCCTCAACATGTTGAGAATGTTGCTGGCGATATCGTCAAAACCGCTGGCGCTCAGCGCGCCAACAACATCCAGCCCGGTGATATTGCGCTTCATCATCTCTTCCACCGCGGCCAAATCCTCTACTACATTGCGCGCGGGCATATCTTTGCTGCCGTGGGCATAGGTGGCGGCGTCGACTTCTTCATCACTAATCAGCGGCAAGCCCAGCTCGCGGAACACCGCCTGAATAGCGCGAGCCGCCTGATTGCGAATAGCGATAGTTTCCTCTTCCGTTACCGGACGCAGACCGCCGTCAACCATCAGGTCACGTTGCAGAATGTTGTAATCATCGAAGTCCTCGGCGTCGAAGTTCGACCCGGCAAACATGTTGTCGTAGTTAGGTACCGCACTGTAGCCGGAGAAGATAAAGTCGGTACCGGGCAGCATCTGCATCAATGTGCGGGCGGTGCGGCGAATATCAGAGTGCGAGAAGGTCTGGTCATTCGCTGACGCCACTTCGAGGTCGAGCATCGAGGCAATCAGGTTTTCCGCCAGCACCGCGCGGATCCCCGACGGTACAGCCCCGGTCATACCAATACAGCTGACCGCGCCGTTTTGCAGCCCCTGAACACCCGCACCCTTAGTGATAAAAATGCAGCGTGACTCCAGATACAGCATTGATTTGCTTTCTGAGTACCCCATCAGCGCCTCTGAGCCAGTGCCGGAGGTGTAGCGCATCTTCAGCCCGCGGGAAGCGTAGGCCGAGGCGAGAAAGGATTTTGACCACGGCGTGTCATCGCCGTCGGTAAACACTGACTCCGTACCGTATACCGACACCGTTTCGGCGTAGCTGGTTAAGCCGCGCATACCCAGTTCCAGTTCGGTGGCTTCTTCAACGGAACATTGGGTAAGCACGCCAGGACGGCCGCACTGCGAACCAACCAGCAGCGCCAGCGCATTAAACGGCGCATAGCGGGCGATACCTACGGTCGTTTCTTGCTCGGAAAAACCACGGATCCCCGCCTCGGCGGCGTCAGCAGCAATCTGCACCGGGTTATCTTTCAGGTTGGTGACGTGACATTGGTTAGAAGGTGTACGTCTGGCGCGCATTTTTTGCAGCGCCATCATCATTTCCACCACGTTCATTTTTGCCATCACTTCCACCGCTTTCGCCGGGGTGATGGCGGTGGTAATGGCAATAATCTCTTCCCGACTGACGTGGATATCCACCAGCATTCTGGCGATCTCCAGCGCGTCGAGTTGCATTGCCCGTTCGGTTTCCACAACGTTAATCGCGTAGTCAGCAATAAAACGGTCAATCATGTCGAAATGTGCACGATCTTTACCGTCCAGTTCGACAATACGGCCATTTTCCACCTTCACTGACGACGCCGGGTCGTAGGGACTTTCCATGGCGATCAGCCCCTCTTCCGGCCATTCGCCAATCAGCCCATCCTGATTTACAGGCCGCTGGGCAAGAACTTCGAATCGTTTTGATCTTCTCATCGCGTGTTGACTCAAAAAGTAAATAATAAGGACGCCGGGCCGTATCGCCGGGGAGATAACTCCTCAGCCATCGCCTTTCATCAGCAATAGTCGAACTCTAAATGAGCAGGCTGATAAAAAAATAAAATTAATTACGTTCCAATTTGGCACGTAATTAAAACACATCGTTTCATATTGAAACGCGTATTTGGAATATCCATAGAGAATTGTGATGAGGTTAAATGATCATTATCAATAAACGCCAAAGGAAGAACACTCACTTGCTATTTTAGATTTTTTTACTGTATTGACTTAATAACGCGCTGCGCGAAAATAAAGAAAAGCCAATGATTAAAATAGCTGCCGCGCGATATTTTTCGTGACCTCAGCCCTACACAATTAACAGGAGATACCGTGAATAAGAGCCACCCTATCGCCACCATCACGCTGGCGGCTGCACAGCAAATGGCGACCGCTGTTGAGGTTAAAGCACTTGAAATCAACGTCCCGGTCGTCTTTTCCGTGGTTGATCACGGCGGAAACACGCTGCTGATGCAGCGCATGGATGAGGCGTTTGTTTCCAGCTGCGATATTTCACTCAATAAGGCCTGGACCGCCTGCTGCCTGCGACAAGGTACTCACGAAATTACCGATGCAGTGCAACCCGGAGCATCTCTTTATGGCCTGCAGCTCACCAACCAACAGCGCATTATTATTTTCGGCGGTGGTCTGCCAGTTATATTAAATGGAAAAGTAATTGGCGCCGTCGGCGTGAGTGGTGGCACCGTCGAACAGGACCAGTTATTAGCTGAAACCGCACTACATTGCTTCTCTGAATTATAAAATAAACGTAAGAAGGTATATTATGAGCTATCGTATGTTTGATTATCTGGTGCCAAATGTGAACTTTTTTGGCCCCAATGCTGTTTCCGTGGTGGGTGAGCGTTGCAAACTGCTGGGCGGGAAAAAAGCCCTGCTGGTGACCGATAAAGGCCTGCGGGCAATTAAAGACGGTGCGGTAGATAAAACCCTCGCACATCTGCGTGAAGCCGGTATTGAAGTAGCAATATTTGACGGCGTCGAGCCGAACCCTAAAGACACGAACGTACGCGACGGTCTGGCGGTGTTTCGTAAAGAGCAATGCGATATTATTGTCACCGTCGGCGGCGGTAGCCCACATGACTGCGGTAAAGGTATTGGTATCGCGGCCACTCACGAAGGCGATCTCTACAGCTATGCCGGAATTGAAACCCTGACCCATCCGCTGCCGCCTATCGTTGCGGTCAACACCACCGCCGGTACCGCCAGCGAAGTGACCCGTCACTGCGTGCTGACCAACACCAAAACAAAGGTGAAATTTGTCATTGTCAGCTGGCGCAACCTGCCGTCAGTGTCGATTAACGATCCGCTGCTGATGCTTGGCAAACCTGCGCCTCTGACCGCAGCCACCGGGATGGATGCGCTGACCCACGCCGTGGAAGCCTACATTTCCAAAGATGCGAATCCGGTCACCGATGCCGCTGCTATTCAGGCAATCCGCCTGATCGCCCGTAACTTACGCCAGGCCGTGGCGCTGGGCAGTAACCTGAAAGCTCGCGAGAACATGGCCTACGCTTCACTGCTGGCAGGTATGGCCTTTAACAACGCCAACCTCGGCTACGTACACGCCATGGCGCACCAGCTTGGCGGCCTGTATGACATGCCGCACGGCGTAGCGAATGCCGTACTGCTACCGCATGTGGCGCGTTATAACCTGATCGCTAATCCGGAAAAATTTGCCGACATTGCCGAGTTTATGGGCGAGAACACCCACGGCCTGTCCACCATGGACGCCGCCGAGTTGGCGATTCACGCCATTGCCCGCCTGTCTGCTGATATCGGCATTCCGCAGCATCTGCGCGAGCTGGGCGTAAAAGAGGCCGATTTCCCGTATATGGCAGAGATGGCGCTGAAGGACGGCAACGCGTTCTCGAACCCGCGTAAAGGTAACGAGAAAGAAATTGCCGCGATCTTCCATCAGGCTTTCTGACAACAAAGGGGACGCGATGCCACTTTCATCACCGAGCGTAAACCTGTTTTATCACCCACGCTGGCAGGATTCCCGCGTGCTTGATGAACTATGCTGGGGGCTGGAAGAGCAAGGCGTCCCGTGCCGGGCCATCAGCTGCGACGACAGCGCCAGCGCGCTGACGCTCAGCAGGCGGGCAGCCAAAAGCTCGGCGCTGCGCGTAGGCCTCGGCCTCAGCGTGACCGGCGAGATTGCCTTAACGCATGCCCAGTTGCCCGAGGATCGGGCGCTGATCTGCGGGCATATCGCCGCCGGGATCGTGCAGATCCGCACGCTCGGCGCCAACGCAGGTCAACTGGTCAAAGTGCTTCCTTTCAGTGAGATAACATAAATGTATCGCATCTATACCCGAACCGGCGATAAAGGCACCACCGCGCTGTTTGGCGGTAGCCGCATCAACAAAGACGACATCCGCGTCGACGCTTATGGCACGGTAGATGAACTGATTTCCCAGTTGGGCGTCTGCTATGCCACGACCCACCAGGCCGAGCTACGCGAGGATCTGCATACCGTCCAGAAGATGCTGTTTGTGCTGGGTGCGGAACTCGCCAGCGACGATAAAGGGATCACTCGCCTGAAGCAGACGATTAGCGATGACGATATTCAGAGGCTGGAGCGGCTGATCGACCGCAATATGGCGCACAGCGGCCCGCTGAAAGAATTTGTCATTCCGGGGAAAAACCTCGCGTCTGCACAGCTACACGTTGCGCGCACGCTGGCACGTCGGCTGGAGCGTATTCTTACGGCAATGGACAGAACGCTCGCCGTGCGCGACGAGCTTAAGCGGTATATCAATCGCTTGTCCGACGCGCTCTTTTCGATGGCCAGAATCGAAGAAACTACTCCAGATGCTTGCGCTTAAACTGGCTGGCGTCGATGTCGTACTGCTTCATCTTGCGCCACAGTGTGGTGCGCCCAATGTTCAGCAGCTGCGACATCTCCTGCACGCGCCCGCTGGTGACACGGGCGGCGTGGATAATCGCCTCTTTTTCGATGGCAGTAAAGGTCAGGCTGGCGGGAAGCAGCGAAGATGTCGTATCCATACCCGGTCGTTCGGCAAACAGATAATCCGGCAGGTTGCTCAGGCGAATATGGCCGTTATCGCTGCTGATGGCGATATTCTCGATAATGCTGTTCAGCTCAAAATCATTGCCTGGCCACGAATAGGCCACCAGCTGCGCCAGCGCATCATCATCCACCTTCAGGCTGGATGAAAAGCGTTTTTTCAGGCTGTTCAGGCGGGTATAAATCAGAGCAGGAATGCTATTGCGTCGCGCGCGCAGCGGTGGAATAACGATTTCAAACGAGTGCAGCGCGTAATACAGCTGACGGCTAAAGCGGTTTTGTTCCACCAGATTGGCAAGATCGACCGTAGTGGTGGCGATCACTTTCACATCCACCGGGATCAGGCGTCGTGCATCGAGACGGGTCAGCACCCCCTGCTTAATCACCTGCAACAATGCAGACTGTAGCTCCGGTGCCAGATATTCGATTTTTTCCAGAAACAACGTACCACCGTTCGCCAGTTCAAGACGACTCAGTCGGCCATTTTCATCATCGGTTGGCGCGCTGCCCATAAAATCCTGCCCCAGCACGCTATTGGCATACAGCTGACAGTTAACAGCGATATAAGGCCCACTGGCCCGTTCACTTTCATTGTGGATCGCCTGGCTGAGCAGCTCTTTACCGACGCCCTCTTCGCCGCACAGCAGGATCGGGAAACTTCCCCTCGCCGCCTGGCGGCCAAAATGGATCAGCCGCCGGGTTTCCGGATCTTCCGCCGACATCTGCTCAAAGGTATGGCTCACCTTGCCCAATTGGCTGGTCATCAATTGGCGCATCTGCTCAACCGGATGCAGCAGCAGAATAAAGCTGTTGCCCTGCTCTTCCACAATCGGCTTTAAGGTGATCACTGCGTCTACAAACTGGTGCTGACTCTCAAAGGTCACTTCAACGTGATTGAGTCCGCGCGCATGTTTGATCGCCCGGCGCAACAGCATCGGCAGATTCACCAGGTCATGGATATTTTTCCCCTGGCTGGCCTGCGCGTCCAGATGCAGTAGCATGGCGGCACGCGCATTGAGAAACTGCAGCACGCCCTGTTCATTCCATGCCATCACCCCATCATCCATGCTCTCCAGCAGCCCATACATCTGATTCAGATGACGGTTAGATTCGGCCAGCAGGCTATCGGTCAGCAACGAATTGCCCACTTCTCTGGCGATCGCCAGCGTCAGGGATAAATCGGAAATGGACTCCTGTTCCACCAGACAGCACAGCGAAATGGAGCCAAACAGCCGCCCGTGATTATCAAACACCGGCGTTGAACAGAACGACCACGGATGCAACGCCTGTTTAAAGTGCTGATCGCCAGACGTTTTGGTCGGCTGCCCCGGCATGGTCGCCAGCGACAGTGCGCAGCTGCCAATAATGCTTTCCGCACAGTAGCTGCCGTCAAGAAACCCCAGCTCCGCCAGCTGTTCCACCGTTTGCGGATCGCCACAGCGACTGAGAATACAAGCGGACTCATCGAGGATAAGCAGCGCGCAGGGACGTCCGTCCATAAACTCCCAGGCATCTTCCAGCGCGGCCTGAGCAATCGTCAGCAGCGCAGTCTTGCGGCGACAAATCGAGGCAAACGTCAGTCCCTGCGCTTGATGCGGCGCCTGCCAGGTCTCCCGCTGCATAAACTTACTGCAACGATGCCATGACTGAGCGATAACCGAAGAGACTTCTTTTCCGCTGACCTGAGTGTGTGCCGTCATATCCCTTTCCGCTGTTTTACCCTGGACAACCCCTCCGACAGAGACGGTCAGAGGGGAGAACATGCCGGAACAGAGCGTTACCGACGTCTGATTAACGCGCCAGCCACTGCAGCCCCAACAGGTCTGCCGTCAGAATAGCGGCATGTACACTCTCTGGCGTCACCGGGAACGGCATATTGTGAATGGTTTCACCTTCTGCGCAGGTGGCTTTGGCAACGGCATGAATCTTGTCGTCGATGCCTTCTTTCACGCCCATTTGCGCCAGGGTGACCGGCAGGCCGACTTTCTGACAGAACGCCAGCACAGTTTCGATCTCTTCCATCGGGCTGTTCTGCAACACCAGTTGCGCCAGCGTACCAAACGCGACTTTTTCGCCATGGTACAAATGGTGGCACTCTTCCAGAATCGTGAAGCCGTTATGAATCGCATGCGCCCCTGCGAGGCCGCTGCTTTCAAAGCCAATGCCGCTAAGATAGGTGTTCGCTTCCACAATGCGCTCCAGCGCATCGGTCACGACGCCTGCTTGCGCTGCACAGCGGGCCTTTTCGCCTTCTGCCAGCAGCGTATCATAGCACAGGCGCGCCAGGCTCAATGCCGCCGCCGTGGACTGTCCACCCGCCATGCTGGTCGCGCGGGCGTCATAACAGGCCTTCGCTTCAAACCAGGTAGAGAGCGCATCGCCCATCCCGGCAACCAACAACCGCACCGGCGCTTTGGCGATAATCGCGGTATCCATCACCACCATATCCGGGTTTTTCGGGTAGATAAGATACTCTTCAAACTCACCGGCTTCGGTATAAATGACCGACAGCGCGCTGGTTGGCGCATCGGTCGAGGCGATGGTCGGGATCACCACCACCGGCAGCTTCTGGTAATAGCCAATCGCTTTGGCGGTATCCAGCGTTTTGCCGCCGCCGATCCCGACCACGCCACGGCAACCGTGTTGCTTCAGAATGGCAATCAAACGATTAATTTCCACATGGCTGCATTCGCCGTTAAAACGCTCCGCATGGCAGCTAATGTCGTGCTTATGCAGGCCATTGAGCACTTTATCTCCCGCCAGCTTCATCACGAAATCATCCGCAATCACAAAAAAGCTGTCCGCCAGATTTTTAGCATATTGACCAAATAAGGTAGAAGCATCAGGACCCTGGAGATATTTGGCTGGAGATTGAATAACGTTTAGCATTCCTTTCATCCTCAAATAAGTACATGTTTTTACATGATGAGCCCTGGCGTTAACCTGTTTAGCCTGATGCTAATGGCGAAAACAAAGCGCTACCGGAGCGATGCAATCACTGTATGGCGAGGCGAGCACAAAAAAATCATTCGTCTTTTTGTTCTGATATGAAACAGATAAAAACGACACACGTTCCATATTGGAACAATTAACCCCAGAGAAGATAAGGTTTGCGATCCCGATCCGTTCCTTTAGCCCATATTTCTGTCACGCAAAGAGTTTCGGTTTCGCCTTTTCGTTATCTAACGCCGGAATAACTGGCAAAAAAAAGCGCTCTGCCGCGTGTTAACCGCCTTGACGGCCGGAAAAAAAAGCCGCGCGGGCTCGCATTACGCCATTTTCATTCGTCATTACGTTTCATTTCGGAACAAAAAATAACTTTTACGTTCCGTATTGAAACTCATTTTGCCGGAGTTTTTTTCCACGCTGACTCGGCGAGAATCTCTCCATCGCCTCCGTTACCATGACCATGCATTCGGGGGTTTGTTTAACACTCAACCTGTCCGGAGCCGTTATGTCTCAATTCTTTTTTAACCAGCGCACCCATCTCGTTAACGATGTCATCGACGGTACGATTATCGCCAGCCCGTGGAATAACCTGGCGCGCCTGGAGAGCGATCCGGCCATCCGCATCGTGGTGCGTCGCGACCTTAACAAAGAGAACGTCGCGGTGATCTCCGGCGGTGGCTCAGGTCACGAACCCGCCCACGTTGGATTTATCGGTAAAGGCATGTTAACTGCCGCGGTTTGCGGTGACGTGTTTGCCTCCCCGAGCGTCGATGCGGTACTGACCGCCATTCAGGCGGTGACCGGTGAGGCAGGCTGCCTGCTGATCGTGAAGAACTACACTGGCGATCGCCTAAATTTTGGCCTGGCCGCCGAGAAAGCGCGTCGGCTCGGTTATAACGTCGAAATGCTGATCGTCGGCGACGACATTTCGCTACCGGATAACAAGCACCCACGCGGGATCGCTGGCACCATCCTGGTACACAAAGTTGCCGGCTATTTCGCCGAACGTGGCTACAACCTCGCCACCGTGCTGCGTGAAGCGCAGTATGCGGCGAACAACACCTTCAGCCTTGGCGTCGCGCTCTCCAGCTGTCATTTGCCACAGGAGACCGACGAGGCTCCGCGTCACCATCCGGGCCATGCAGAGTTAGGGATGGGCATTCACGGCGAGCCGGGTGCGTCGGTGATTGATACGCAAAACAGTGCACAGGTGGTTAATCTGATGGTGGAGAAGCTGATGACCGCCCTGCCGGAAACCGGCCGTCTGGCAGTGATGATCAATAACCTCGGCGGCGTCTCCGTTGCCGAAATGGCCATCATTACCCGCGAACTGGCCAACAGCCCGCTGCACGCACGTATCGACTGGCTGATTGGCCCGGCCTCGCTGGTCACCGCACTGGATATGAAGGGCTTCTCGCTGACCGCCATGGTGCTGGAAGAAAGCATCGAAAAAGCGCTGTTGACCGAAGTGGAAACCAGTAACTGGTCAACGCCCGTGCCGCCACGTGACATCACCACCGTGCCGTCATCTCAGCGCAGTGCACGCGTGGAATTTCAGCCTTCGGATAACGAACAGGTTGCCGGGATTATTGAGCAAGTCACCGGAACGCTCGCCAATCTTGAAGCACACCTCAATGCGCTGGATGCCAAAGTCGGCGACGGCGATACCGGGTCAACCTTTGCCGCAGGTGCGCGTGAAATTGCCGACCTGCTGCATCACCAGCGGCTCCCACTGGCTAACCTTGCCACGTTGTTTGCACTGATTGGCGAACGCCTGACCGTGGTCATGGGTGGCTCCAGCGGCGTGCTGATGTCAATTTTCTTTACCGCCGCCGGACAGAAGCTGGAGCAGGGTGCCGGGGTCGCCGATGCGCTGAATACGGGGCTCGCCCAGATGAAGTTCTACGGTGGTGCAGATGAAGGCGATCGTACGATGATTGATGCGCTGCAGCCCGCGCTAACGTCGCTACTGGCGCAACCACATAACCTGCAAACCGCCTATGACGCTGCGCTGGCAGGCGCAGAGCGGACCTGCCTGTCGAGCAAAGCCAACGCCGGGCGCGCGTCGTATCTCAGCAGTGAGAGCCTGCTTGGTAATATGGACCCCGGCGCACACGCGGTGGCAATGGTGTTTAAAGCGCTGGCAGAGAGTGAGTTGGGCTAAGTCATTCGTTTTACGGGTTATCAATGCCTGATGGCGCTACGCTTATCAGGCCTGCGATTTGCTCGCTTTTGTAGGCCGGATAAGGCGCTTGCGCTGACATCCGGCAAAACATTAACGATAAACGCGAAGTCCGCCCTCTACACCCCGGCTAAATAGCACCTGCCAAAGCTCGATATCTCTGGCACGGAATGCCCCGGCACACGCGCATAAATAGTAATTAAACATCCTTTTGAAGGTCGCGGAATAACGCAACGACAGCGTCGGCCATGCCTGGTTAAACCGTTCATGCCAGGCCATCAGCGTTTTATCGTAATCGCTGCCGAAGTTATGCCAGTCCTCCATCACAAACCGCGATTCGCTGGCCTCGGCAATGTGGGAAATCGCCGGTAAACAGCCGTTCGGGAAGATATATTTATTGATCCACGGATCCACGCTCATCCCTTTTTTATTGCTGCCAATGGTATGCAGCAGGAACAGTCCATCGGGTTTTAAGCAGCGGTCGGCAATACTGAAATAGGTGTCGTAGTTTTTCGGGCCCACGTGTTCAAACATCCCCACGGAGACAATACGATCATAGTGTTTATCGAGGTCGCGATAATCCTGCAGCAGAATAGTGACATCCAGTCCATCACAGCGCTGCTGCGCCATTTTCTGCTGTTCTTTCGAGATGGTAACCCCGTCTACCGCTACGCCATAATGGCGCGCGGCATATTCAGCCAGCCCGCCCCAGCCGCAACCGATATCCAGCAAACGCATACCCGGTTGCAATTGCAGCTTCTCGCAAATCATTTTTAATTTGGCATTCTGCGCTTCGTCTAATGTGGTCGCGTCTTTCCAGTAACCGCAGGAATATTGCATGTGGGGATCAAGCATCAGGGCGAAAAGATCGTTACCTATATCGTAGTGTTCTTTGCCGACAATCCAGGCACGACTGCGTGATTGCAGATTAAACAAGCGCGCGCTGGCAATGCGTAAAATATCTTTCAGATTGCCCGGCATTTTTTGGTCGAGTTTTGCTTTAAGGATTTTGCAGAACAGAATATCAAGCCGCTCGCAGTCCCACCAGCCTTCCATATAGCTTTCACCCAGCCCTAACGAGCCTTGTTGCAGCACCCGCTTAAAGAAACCGGCATGGTGAAGTTGAATGTCCCAAGCGCGCGAACCATTAATCTGGATATCAGCCTGCTGGAGCAGGTCTTTCCCCATTCGGGTCCAGTTATCATTTGTTTCATTGACGATGACAGCATCAGAACACAGCGAATTCATGGTATTTACCAAAGGTGGACGAATAATTCTTACGCAAGATTATTATGGAAAACAGGGTGTATGTATTATGATTTGCGGACAAGATCTATCGAACAGAAGCCACATCACCGGAAGTATCAGGTATTTTTTATGGACACCCTCAGGCAAAAACAGTGGAGTTCTTTCCCGGATGATTCAATGGCGGAACTGCCGCAGGACGTTTACTTTCGTTCTTATGTCCTTGAAGCGAATAATCACGTTCCACCGCATTCACACGCATTTACCCAGTTTCATTTCGCCCGTAAGGGCAGCATGCGCATTGATGTCGCCGGTAAATGCTGGATAATTCCCGCACATTACGGTATCTGGATCCCGAATAATATTGAGCATGCGGTATGGGCGCTGGATGATGTGTATTTAGAGAATCTGGATATTAAGCCAGGCTTTCTGGAGAAGCGCATCGACGAGTGTAAAGTGGTGGCGATCAGTGATTTCGCCAGAGAGTTTATTCATTACGCCACCAACGTAATTTCGGGCCATTATGATAGCCAGTCAAAAGAAGGAAAACTGGTGAGCGTGCTAGTCGATATTATTTTGCAATTACCGGAAGTCGCCTTTGTATTACCCTGGCCGCAGGATGCAGAATTAACAAAAGTGTGCCGGACAATACAGGAATCTCCCGCACGGGAACACTCTGTGGAGTACTGGGCAAATCATCTGGGTATGTCCGCCCGGACCTTCTCACGTCATTTCAAAAAAGAAACCGGATTACCGTTCAGCGTCTGGAAGCAAAAGATGCGTATTCTGGAATCAGTATTAATGCTGAAGAAAAATAAAAGCGTTACCGCCGTGGCGCTCGACGTGGGGTATTCGAGCACCGCGGCGTTTAGCTACGCGTTCCGCCAGGCATTTGGCGTTCCGCCGTCAAATTACTAATCAGCCGCTTTCCGCTGATGCCAGTAGGCTGCCGCACGCACCCGTTGCGGGTCAAACGCCTCGGTTTCAAAACGGGCGCTCAGGTTTTTTACCACTTTCCCTTCGCCGGTAATCCAGATGAAATAATCGTCTGCAGGCACCGTCAGCCGTGCTAGTGCGTCATCCAGCGCCTGTACGTCATGACCGACAAACCACTGGATAGCAAACCCATCCAGATGCGAAAGGTAGTCCTGATACGCCGCATCCTGCACGCTCACCAGCGCCGTGACGTTCGGGCGTCGCGCTAAACGACTGAGCCCTTCCAGGCGACGGCGTAATGCGGGCATTCCCGATTCATCGCACACATAAACCTGATACGCATACTCTTCCGGTACCACCAGCGAGCCGCGAGGTCCGCCAATCGTCAGTGTATCTCCTGCACGAGCATGCATCGCCCACGTACTCGCCACGCCACCGTCGTGAATATAAAAATCCAGCGCCAGTTCATGACGCGCATCATCGTATAGCGGCGTGTAATCCCGGGACGCGGGGCGCACGCCGTCAGCCCAGACGATGCCCTCATCGGTAACCACCGGCGGCACAAAATGGCTGCCTGGCTCAGGAAAGAAAACCTTGGCGTGGTCATCAAAGCCGCGTGAGCTGAAGCCGTCCAGCGCCTCCCCGCCCAGCACGATGCGTTGAAAACCTGCGCTGATACGCTCAACGCGCAGGACGGTAAGTTCACGGAAGCGCAGTTCATTACGAACGCGCTGGGGGTAGTGGGAGGTGTTTTTTGTCATTTTTCGCCTTCGTGAGGATAATACGATATATCTAAATCAACATTTAAATGATAATGATTGCTAATAACAGAGATTGCAAGCACTTTTTTGATACAGTGAGACCGTACATTTCTTTTCTAGAAAATCATAAAAATTGATAATAAAATCAATTAATTAAAAGAATATAATTTCGCAGACTTGCAAACATATAAATTTTAGATATAAATTAGATATATCTAAACAACGTCAGGAGACAATCATGCAAAACCAACATGACGGTTGCTGCAAGAATGCAGATCGCCAACACGAAGGCTGCTGCAACGGTGAAGGACATCACCACGAAGGACATCACAGCGAGCATCACGCAGGTTGCTGCAAAGGCGAAGAACATCGCCACGAAGGCTGCAACAGTGAAGGACATCACCACGAGCCCGGCTGCGGGCATCGCCATGGTCGGGGTGGCGGTGGCGGGCGTCGTCAGCGTTTCTTCGGTCACGGCGAATTACGCCTGGTGATCCTGGATATTTTGACCCGCGACGCCAGCCACGGCTATGAGCTGATCAAAGCCATCGAAACGCTGACCCAGGGTCACTACACGCCGAGTCCAGGGGTGATTTATCCGACGCTGGATTTCTTGCAGGATCAAGAGCTGATTGTCATCAGCGAAGAGGAAGGTGGGCGTAAACAGATC
Source organism: Citrobacter sp. Res13-Sevr-PEB04-36 (assembly GCF_015672735.1). Lineage (GTDB taxonomy): Bacteria > Pseudomonadota > Gammaproteobacteria > Enterobacterales > Enterobacteriaceae > Citrobacter. The sequence goes on from NZ_JADABY010000057.1 coordinate 130,377, forward strand.
ACGATCACGGCGCAAGGCCAGCAGTGGCTGGAGGAAAATCGCGAGCATCTGGCGCTTATTCATGAACGCGTTAAAGCACGCTGCGTTGGCTTTGAATTACGTAAAAATCCGCAGATGAAACGCGCGCTGGAGAACTTCAAAGCCGTGCTGGATCTGCGGGTCAATCACGGTGACACCAGCGATGCGCAGATCAAAAAAATCATCGGTATTATCGACCGCGCAGCGCTGGATATCGCTCAGTTAGATTAATCGGGTCATCGGGCGGAACCCATTGTTCCGCCCGAATCGCTGTGCTTAATGCAGCACCGTCACCGCATCTTCCAGGCGCCCGGCGCGATGTTTCACCCGCACTGAAATTTGCGCGCTCTCTTCGACCAGTTCGGCATTTTTCTGCGTAATATTGTTCAACTCATTCACCGCGCGAGTCAGGCTGGTCAGCCCGTCCGCCTGTTCCAGCGTCGAATGGCTGATTTGTGCAATCAGTTGGGTGACGTTCTGTACCTGCGCCACAATATCGTCCATCGTGCGGCCAGCGGCGTGAACCTGGCTGGATCCGGACTGCACCTTGTCGGCACTGGCATCAATCAGTTTGCGGATGTCATTCGCCGCACTGGCGCTCCGGCTGGCAAGATGGCGTACTTCCCCCGCCACGACGGCAAACCCTTTCCCCTGCTCGCCCGCTCGCGCCGCTTCAACCGCCGCATTCAATGCCAGGATATTGGTCTGGAAAGCAATATCGTTAATCAGCGTGGTGATGGTGCCGATGCGCTGGGTGCTGCTGGCGATATCGTCCATCGTTTTGATAACGGTCTCCATCGCCTCGCCCCCCTGCGTTGCCGCACTGCTGGCGGCAATCGAGAGCTTGTCAGCCGCAGACGCCGTCGCCGAGTTTTGCTTCACCGACGCCGCCATCTGATTCATCGTCGTCACCGTTTCCTGCACGTTCTCAACTGTTTGCTGGGTATGCTTATTTAAATCATCGCTGCCTTTTGCCAGCGTCTCGCTGTCACTACGCACGCAGGAGACCTGGCTTGAAACGTCATGGATAAGCCAGCGGCACATCAATCCCAGTTGCCCTACCGATCGCAGCATCAGGCCCAACTCATCGCTGCGGTTCAGGTGCGACACGCTGTTGCGCTCACCGGTCGCCACTTTTAGCGCCTGGCGGGCGACGTTTTCTATCGGGCGTACAATTTGCCATTCGAAAATCGCCGTTCCCGCCAGCATCACCAGCGCACTCAGCACCAGCAGCGGCCACGCCGCGCCCATTTGCTGCAACGCTGCCGCCAGCACGGCAAACATCAAAGCCATCACGCCGCGTACCCGCCAGCGAACCGGCAGCGCAGGAAGTTTCCCCAGCCAGCCTTTACGCACCACTAGCCCTTTATGGATGCGTTTGTTGCAACGTCCTTCATTTAGCGCCTGATACAACGGCTCGACCGCCGCAATCTCCTCCTGCGTCGCCCGGGTTCGAATCGACATGTATCCGGTCATCCGCCCTTCCCGCACCATCGGCACCGCATTGGCCCGCACCCAGTAGTGATCGCCGTTTTTACAGCGATTTTTTACAATGCCGCTCCACGGTTCTCCCTGTTGCAGGGTGTACCACATATCGGCAAATGCCGCCCTGGGCATGTCCGGGTGACGAACCAGGTTATGCGGTTTACCGAGCAACTCATTCAGTTGATAGCCGCTAACCTGAACAAACGTGTCATTCGCGTGGGTGATGTAACTTTGTAAATCGGTGGTCGACATGAGGGTGATATCATCATCCAGCGGGGTATGTCGCTGGCTAACGTAGGGATCAGAAGACATGGTTGCGTCCTTTGCAGGTTATCTGGTTGTTAATTTTTTCAGCACATGTTATTTCGGCGATAATTTTTTTATCTTTAGTTGTTAAATTTGATTTAGATCGCAATTTGCGATTAAACCTCAAAATTTGTACGCTTTCTAATTCATTGATTTAAAATACTTTCATCTTGTAACTATTCAAGCAGGCTTCACTCAGCGCACTGTCACAGTGCAACTTCTGCCTGTTTTTGGCGCAGATGATCGCGTATCTCACCTGTTTTCAGGGAGTCAACCTGGGCAAAATACCGCCAAATGTTAACTTTTGGCATTAAATGTTTCGTAAATGAAATGTATCCTGGCGTTTATCCCGATTTTCGTTAAGCGCGCCGGGATGGCGTAATCCCTGCAATACTTAATTCAGTATCATGTGATACGCGAACTCCGGGAGCATATTTTGAACAGGTTACCTTCCAGCGCATCGGCCCTGGCCTGCAGCGCACACGCACTGAACCTCATCGAAAAGCGAACGCTTGATCATGAGGAAATGAAAGCACTTAACCGAGAGGTCATTGAATACTTCAAAGAGCATGTCAATCCGGGGTTCTTAGAGTATCGAAAATCTGTAACTGCCGGCGGGGATTACGGAGCCGTAGAGTGGCAAGCGGGAAGCCTGAATACGCTTGTCGACACCCAGGGACAGGAATTTGTTGACTGCCTGGGCGGTTTTGGAATTTTCAACGTGGGGCACCGTAATCCAGTAGTGGTCTCCGCCGTACAGAATCAACTCGCCAAACAACCTCTGCACAGCCAGGAATTACTTGACCCCTTGCGGGCCATGCTGGCAAAAACGCTCGCAGCACTGGCGCCCGGTAAGCTGAAATACAGCTTCTTTTGCAACAGCGGAACCGAGTCGGTTGAAGCGGCGCTGAAGCTGGCGAAGGCCTATCAATCGCCACGCGGCAAATTTACATTTATTGCCACCAGCGGCGCGTTCCACGGTAAATCGCTGGGCGCATTGTCCGCAACGGCCAAATCCACGTTCCGTAAGCCGTTTATGCCGCTATTGCCGGGCTTCCGTCATGTTCCGTTTGGTGACATTGACGCGATGCGTACCGTGCTCAGCGAGTGTAAAAAGACCGGTGACGATGTGGCCGCCGTGATCCTCGAGCCGATTCAGGGTGAAGGCGGCGTGATCCTGCCACCGCAGGGATACCTGACCGCCGTGCGCAAACTGTGCGACGAGTTTGGCGCGCTGATGATCCTTGATGAAGTGCAAACCGGCATGGGTCGTACTGGCAAGATGTTCGCCTGCGAGCACGAAAACGTGCAGCCCGACATTATGTGTCTGGCGAAAGCGCTGGGCGGCGGCGTAATGCCTATCGGTGCGACTATCGCTACCGAAGAGGTGTTCTCCGTGCTGTTCGATAACCCATTCCTGCACACCACCACCTTTGGCGGCAACCCGCTTTCCTGTGCGGCAGCACTCGCAACGATCAATGTCCTGCTGGAGCAGAATTTACCGGCTCAGGCAGAACAAAAAGGCGATATGTTGCTGGACGGCTTCCGACATCTGGCGCGGGAATACCCGGATCTGGTGCAGGACGTACGCGGTAAAGGCATGCTGATGGCGATCGAATTTGTTGATAATGAGATCGGCTACAATTTCGCCAGTGAGATGTTCCGCCAGCGGGTGTTGGTCGCCGGTACGCTGAACAACGCGAAGACGATCCGTATCGAACCGCCGCTCACGTTAACGATCGAGCAATGCGAGTTGGTATTGCGCTCAACGCGCAAAGCGCTGGCCGCATTACGCGTCAGCGTGGAGCAAGTGTGACAGATGCCGGATGGCGCTGCACTTATCCGGCCTACGGGATCACATGTAGGCCGGAAATAGCGTAGCCGCCATCCGGCAGCATCACACGCTCCGGCGTCAACAGCACGCCTTCAGTGCCATATCCTTCCACTCAAAATCCGTAAACGTAGTATCTCTCCCCGCGAGTAAAGTTTTACTAAAAAACAACGCAAATTTTATCCCGTACAAAGGTTAAAGAATTTACTAAAAACAGATGCATATCATTGCGCTTCATTTACAATAAACACCCCATGCAGTCGAAGGGTGGAATGAAAGACAAATATGGCAACACTTAAAGATATAGCAACGGAAGCCGGCGTTTCCCTGGCAACAGTCTCCAGGGTTCTGAATGACGATCCAACCCTGAATGTAAAAGAAGAAACCCGGCATCGTATTCTGGAGATAGCAGAAAAGCTGGAATATCGGAGCAACGCGTCCCACAGAGCGCAAGTTAACGTAGTCAACCAGCACCACATTCTGGCGCTTTATAGCTATCAGCAAAAGCTGGAGATCAACGATCCCTACTACCTGTCTATTCGCCACGGTATCGAGACTCAGTGTGAAAAGCTGGGTATCGAGTTAACCAGTTGCTATGAACACCATAGCTTGCCCACTCTGAAAAAACTCACCGGAGTTCTGGTTGTCGGAAAAGCCAGCGATGCAATACGGCGTACAGCTACCGCTCTGACAGACAATGTCTGCTTTATCGATTTTCAACCACCTGGCGGCAATTACGATTTCGTTGACACCGATTTGGCACAGATTAGCCAGGAAATTATCGATTTTTTCATCCAGCAGGGAGCGACAAGAATCGGTTTTATTGGCGGTGAGGATGTGCCCGGTGAAACAGACATCCGTGAAGCCGCTTTTGTGGAATACGGGCGACTGAAAGGTGTAGTGTCGGAAACAGATATTTACCGCGGCGGCTTTTCCAGTGCTTCTGGCTATGAATTGGCTAAAGAGATGCTGGCAAAAAAAGATTACCCTTCAGCTCTGTTTGTCGCCTCTGACTCCATCGCTATCGGCGTATTGCGGGCAATTCATGAACATGAGATCCGCATTCCACAGCAGATTTCACTGATTAGCATCAACGATATCCCGACCGCCCGCTTCACCTTTCCTCCACTTTCAACCGTGCGCATCCACTCCGAAATGATGGGCATCCAGGGCGTTAACCTGTTGATAGAAAAAGCGCGCGATGGCCGGGTGCTACCGCTTCAGGTTTACGTTCCGAGCCAATTGAAGTTGCGTGGTACTACCCGCTAAAACCCGCATTGCCTGGCAATGTCGCCGGGCACTCTCCTCTCCTGTCGTAACATGCAAATTTCTCTATTTCGTGATCGAGTTAAAGTAAATCAAATTCCTTTATTTTATTTAGTAAAATTTTTACTAAAATGATTACCTATGGTACAAACTCGCTTATCGTCACTGCACATAAGTAGGTAACGGTGGATTTACGCATGAGGAAGACACATGAGAATTCTCGATAACGTCGAACTGTTCCAACATCATGCGTTCACCAGGGGCCTGTGGCAGCGTTGTGCGAACTTAATGGAAAACCTTGAAGGTATCCCTCCCGGCGTCGTCCATTCTCTGGGAGAGGATCTGAACTACGGCGTAAGGATCGACAGCACAACGGATGCCCTATTTACCGGCCATCGTCGTTACGTTGAAGTACATTGCTATTTACGTGGCACACAGAAAATTGAATATGCGGCGAAGACCCAACTGCAAGAAGTCGATTACTACCGGGAAGAAACCGACCGTGAATACCTGAAAGGTTTGGGGCAAACCGTACAGGTTTATGAAGGGCAGATTATCATTTGTGATAATGACGAAGCATACCGTTTCATTACTCATACCACGGTAAAAAAATTGGTAATTAACGTCATCAGTAAAGAGGCTACCCGGCTAACATAAATAAATATTAGCTCACTCACGGCAAGCATTCTTATTCACACCATCCTCCTGTCGTGATGATAAATGATTATTCTACAAATTACTCTCGGTGATGCATTCATTCAAGGAATATACATCACAAATAATATTACGCACATCATTAAATCTGGAGATATATTATGAGTGTCGTTGTCTCTGACAAGCAGAAGATTATTTCATTATATACTGAATACGATCATATCCCGGCCGTACTGGAGGATCATCGTATCAATGGAATCAACAAAGAATTACCGCGTCCCTGTCTTTTTCCATTTACCAATCAATATCTGGCGATAAAAAACATTCCCGCACTGGCCAACAATTACTTGTCCTTAAACGGGATATGGCAATTCAACTGTGCGAGTAATCCTAAGTTAAGACCAAAAGAATTTTATCAGGAAAACTACGATGTCTCCAGATGGGAGACTATTCAGGTTCCCGGCAATTGGGAGGCGCAAGGGTTTGATAACGCGATTTATATTGATGAACGTTTTCCCTTTACCACCGAATGGCCCGAAGTTCCACGCGACTATAACCCGGTAGGCTCTTATCGCCGTACTTTTTGTCTCGACAGCAGCTGGCTTGGCCGTGAGATTTTCCTGCAACTGGCCGGGGCCAGAACCGCCTCATTTATCTGGATAAACGGCCAGCGCGTCGGCTATACCCAGAATGCAAAAAACCCAGCAGAATTTAATATTACACCGTATGTCAGAGAGGGCGAAAATACCATCGCGCTGGAGATTTACCGTTGGTCTAACGCAAGCTATGTTGAAAAGCAAGACATGCTGGATATGTCAGGGCTTGAGCGGGAAGTATTTATCTATTCAACCGCAAAAACACGAATCTATGATATCTATTGCAAACCTGAGTTAAACGCTGATTATACGCAAGGAACATTTAGTGTCAGCGTAAACCTGAAGCATTATGACAACTATGCTGACGAACTGACCTTGAATGTTAAATTGCTGGATGATGCTTGCAATCTTTCCGTCATCATAGAAAAAAACCAGCAATTTATTCGCAACGGCACGGAACAGCAATTTAACTTCAGCGAGAGTGTGCAGGCTCCACGTCTGTGGTGTGCAGAAACGCCGAATCTGTATACAGTATTAATTACGCTAACTAACCAGCAAGGCGAGACCGTTGAAGCAACAAGCCATAAAATAGGCTTTCGCAAAATACAAATCATCAACAGCCAGCTTACGGTCAATGGTAAGGCAATTAAAATAAAAGGCGTTAATCGCCACGAACTTCATCCAACACTTGGTCATGTCCCGACAGAAGAAAACATGCTGACCGATATTCGGTTAATGAAAGAGCATAATATCAATGCGGTACGTACCAGCCATTTTCCCTGTCATTCCCGTTGGTATCAACTATGCGATGAATATGGCATTTATATTGTCGATGAAGCCAATATTGAATCACACCCGTTGGCATTAAAACCGGAAACACAAATCGGCGATACCGAGTCCTGGATCCCTGCTCATTTAGATCGCGTACAAGCAATGGTCGAACGCGACAAAAACCATGCCTGTGTAATCGTATGGTCTATGGGTAACGAGGCCGGTACCGGATGCGTCTTTGAAACGCTTTATCAGTGGATCAAAGAGAAAGACGACAGCCGCCCTGTGCAGTATGAACCCGCAGGTGAAGCGCACTACAGCGATATTGTTTGCCCGATGTACCCCACACTTGAGCGCTTAGAACAGTTTGCCCAACAGGGTAGCGATCGTCCGATGATCATGATCGAGTACGCTCATGCCATGGGTAACTCAGTAGGGATTCTGCGCGATTACTGGAAAATCATCGACAGCCACAGCAATCTGCAGGGTGGTTTTATCTGGGAATGGATGGATCATGCGCTGGAATTGACCAATGAACGCGGTCAAAAATATTGGGGATACGGTAAAGATTATCACCCGGATAAGCCCAGCGACGGTAATTTTATGAACGATGGACTGGTCGCTGCTGACCGTACTCCCCATCCGCATATGGCGGAAGTGAAGAAGGTTTATCAGCCCGTCTATTTCCACGCCGTTAATCCGCTTTCTGGCGTGTTCGAAATAGAAAACCGTTATGATTTTATTGACTTATGTCATCTCGACATTCAGTACGACATCACTGAAAACGGGCATCAAATCACCCATGGCAGCCTGGGTTCCCTGGCCGTTGCCGCAGGTCAGCGCCAGTCAATTTGTATTCCCGTGGAAAACATATCGCTTCAGGAGAATAAAGAGTATCTGGTTACGCTCAGTGCCATCACCAAAAATGAAGCACCGCTTGTTGGTAGTGGATACGAAATCGCCTGGGAACAGTTTAGCTTAACGCCGCCCGCCGCGTTTCATATCTGCCCGGAAGCACACTATTTGGCGTTATCCGTGCAAGAAACACCGACCACCATTGATATCAGCGGTTCTTATTTCACCCTTGCATTCGATCGCCGTAATGGTCGAATGGATCACTTCTCCGTTGGAGGGAAGAATCTGATCCTGACCGGGATTGAACCCAATTTCTGGAGAGGGCTGACGGATAACGATCTCGGTGCCAAACTTTTCGAGAAATCGGCTGTTTGGCAGGACGCCGCTAAGTTGCGCGTATTATCCAACCTCACGATAGAGCAACCGTCCAGCTATGAAACGATCGTCACGACTGAATTTTCGCTTCCTACGGTTGGCTGCACATATAGGCTGACCTACATCATCTATGCGACAGGTGAAATGCACATCAGCATTGATTTTATACCTGGGGATCGTGAACTTCCTCTTTTGCTCCGCATGGGAACACAACTTACGTTGCCCTGTGAATATAAATATATCCAATGGTTTGGCCGTGGGCCAGTAGAGACCTATGCGGACAGAAAGGGGGCAAAAGCAGGAATCTACGGCGGAACAATTTGGCAGCAATTCCATGCATACCCAAGGCCGCAGGAAAGCGGGAATAAAACTGATGTTCGCTGGGTACGTGTTGTTAATCATGACGGATTTGGCCTTGAGGCCATTGCTGATGGGCGCTTATTGAATACCAGTGCCTGGCCTTTTGCCGCCAGCGAACTCGATTTTGTCGCTGATAATAACGGCAGTAGCGCATCGGGATTAACACCGTTATCGCGTAAACATGGCGTTGATGTTCAACCAGCTGGGATAACCACGTGGAACATCGATCTGGCGCAAATGGGTACCGGCGGACAAAATTCATGGGGTTCTTTACCACCCAAAGAGTATCAACTACTGCCACAGCATTATCACTATGCGTTTTATTTACGCCTGGTACGTCCTGACACATAAGGTTTTTTATTTACACCCTTTTCGAGTGTCCTTTAACGGACATTCGAAACTATCTGTTAAATAAAACTATACTGATACATAAATAAAGGGAAATGGTATGTCTGAAAAATCCGATGCAAGATATCAGATGTCATTAATAACATTTTTATTTTTCTCCATTGCAGGAGGTGGTTTTGTTCTGAAAGGTGTAGTGAGTCAATATACTGACTGGGGATATAACTCCTGGTTATTATATGCTTTCGCTTCATTATTTTATGCAATTCCGTATACGTTTATGATCATCGAGCTGTCATCAATTAAAAAGCTACGGGAATCAGAAAGCGGATATCAGACATGGTTGAATCTGATCTTAGGCAGAAAACTGGGATTTATCGCTGGTTTTTTCTACTTTTACGTCAACATTTTTTACTTCGTTGATCTGCTGCCTAATATCATTACCTACTTTATCTACACCTGCAGTAGCGATGTCACCTTTGTCACCGAATTAACAAACCAGACCTGGTTTAAACCGGTGATCAGCATTACCTCGATAGCCTTGTTCTGGCTGGCAACATGGGTTTCGATGAAAGGACCAAAGTGGTTGTCGCGGGCGCTTTCCTTTTCCGGCTATGCGGGTTTTGCGTTGACCATGTTGTTTATTATTGCCGCAACATGGAAATTGTCTACTGGTACTATTACATTTAACGGTACGCCTATTGCACCAGAATATTTACAGCATATTGACTTATCCTGGTCAAAAGTCGCCTCCATGTCCTGGGCATTACAGTCATTGGGTGGGCTGGAAGCATTGGCTGCTTATAAACGAAATATCCGCGGCGGGGATCGTAACTTCAGAACGGGCTTGATTCTTAACGTCTTTATCTTCTCTGGTATTATTGTTATTTCATCAATTTTGATGAATTTCATTTTACCCGCAGAACAAGCCTCCAATTTGGGCCTGCTGTCTGCTATTTATGTCGCATTTCAACAGTTAGGTTTTCCTGACTGGTGGACCAACGTTATCGCATTATTCCTGATGATCACCACGCTGTGTGGGTCTCTGATGCTATGGACCGCCGCCCCCGTTAAAATGTTGTTTGTCGATGCGCCAAAAGGGATTTTTGGCCATAAACTCTCAGAGGTGAACAGCGAAGGTACCCCGGTTAACGCGCTAAAAATGCAGGGCGTCGTCGTCACCATTATCATTATCCTGTTTATGCTGGGCCAGTTTAACTCTGAAATGAATACCATCCTGGTGGCGGTGAAAAACCTGGATGGTGGTGCAGCTACGATTCCAGTACTGTTTATGGTCGCCGGGTATATTAAGCTGCGTATGAAACCCAACCACCAGGACTACGTTCGTGATTTTCACTTTCTGGGTAAAGGTCGCTTCTGGGCGTTGTTATCCGTTGCACCAATAGTAATTATCTTTACTGCTTCCACAGTTGCCGCATTGATTCCTGGGCCAGAAGACTGGAATACCAACTTTATGGGATCATTAATTCAACTGATCCTTGGCCCGATAAGTATTATCGCTGTGTTCTATTATTGCAGCCTTATGTTTAACCGCTGGAGGATCAAAAA
>NZ_JADABY010000058.1 GCF_015672735.1 Citrobacter sp. Res13-Sevr-PEB04-36
GTACCGTTCGCATTACCGCCAGTAACTATTGCTTCAGTCGCGATATAGCGAGCGAAGAAGTCGAGGTTGGTTGGTACAGCACCGTCCGCGTTAATGGTGACCGGCTTGGATTCGCTGCCCAGCGGCAGTTCGGAGGAGTCAGCATTCAGTAACTGAATTGCAACGCCTTTCGCAACACCAGCAGTACCGTAGCCAGTTAACTGCACATAATCGTTGTTGGTGGTGTCTGCTGTACCGCTATATTTCACATGAACGGGTTTACCCAGCAAGTCGTCTGGACAACCGCTTAATACCAGAGTGAACGCGGTGGTAGATGCAGTATCACCAGCAGCCGTAAAAGTCGTTTTGGCAACTTCGCCCAGGTTTACCGTCTGCGGTGATGTGAAGGTGCTGTTGACCTGGCAACCCGCTTCGATAATCTTGCCGGTGAAATCAATTTTGCCATTACCATCCACAGCCATTACAGCTGAAGAAATTCCCATTGTGGTAAAAAATGCTACAGCAGCCAATTTTCCTTTCATTGCAAAACATCCTTTCTTGGTTAGTTTCCATAAAAATAAAAATATCTTAGAATATATTATTGATATATCCCTTAGATGGTATTAGATTACATTTTTGCAGTGTTC
>NZ_JADABY010000059.1 GCF_015672735.1 Citrobacter sp. Res13-Sevr-PEB04-36
GTATTGCTGCTGATACTGGATGTTCGATTATATTTCTACACCATTCAAACAAAGGCGCTGCCACGATGGGGGTTGGTGATATACAGCAGGCAAGCAGGGGTAGTAGTGTCTTGGTTGATAATATACGGTGGCAATCTTATCTGGCGGGCATGACCGCCTTAGAAGCGAAGACGTATGGTATTTCTGATGATGTTCGAGGTCAATTTGTTAGATTTGGAATAAATAAAGCAAATTATGGAGAACGTGCTCCAGATCGTTGGTTACAGAGACATGAGGGGGGAGTATTAAGGATAACGCAACTCAAATCGAAGAATAAAAAACAAATAGCAAAAGAATGTATGTCTTCATTGAGTGGTGCAGAAAATGATAACTGGTAATAAAGTTACACCTACTAGTACAGCTCTGCAGGCTAGAGTCATTCTGTACCAACCAAGTCAACGTCCCTTGGCGCTGAAGGGACAGTGGATGGAGACTAGTTTTGGTCGTTGTCGAGTTACCGGAAGACTAGGACAACGTCATGCGGATATTGTCGAAACAATGCTCTATGTGGCCGAGAAACGTCGAGAAATTTCTGATGGAGGAATCGAATTATTAGTAGATCCAGCGAAAGTACGCCGAACTCTATCCGATGCACAATACAGTTATGATCGAATTAAAAAACTACTTGTTGATCTACGAGTGGCAACTGTTGAAATAGTAACACCAGATTTAGAAAAACACGGTTATTCCATTCTAGGCGGTTTAATTGACCATGTCGTGCCTTCACCAATGACTAGGCGTAATCCTCTAACTGGTGGTGAACGTAACCTGTGGAGAGTGCGCTTAGGTGTTGCATTAGTAATGTTGTTGAAGCGAGATTTGCATTTTCATCATGATCCAGGCCCCATTGCTCGTCTTCAGCATGGTATTAGCCAAGCAGTTGCACGTCATATATTAACACATAAGCACGATCCTAAAGGCGGCTGGCATATTGATACATTAATTTTAGCCGTCAGTGGGGAAGGTACTAATAATATGACATTGCGTAACTATCGGAGAAGATTAAAAGAAGATAGCAAAAAATTTCTAGCAATTGGTATTGAGATACAAAA
>NZ_JADABY010000006.1 GCF_015672735.1 Citrobacter sp. Res13-Sevr-PEB04-36
AAATATATACCCTAAATAATTCGAGTTGCTTAAAGGCGGCAAGGGAGTGAATCCCCAGGAGCATAGATAACTATGTGACTGGGGTGAGCGAGCGTAGCCAACACATAAGCAACTTGAAGTATGACGGGTATAATTGTATCCAACATGTTAACGTTCTATTTTATTATTGACAAACATCACACTGTTTTTAATTTCAAAATCACTAACAAAAGTTAATTAAGTATTATCTAACTCGCAGAATGTGTATTTTTACCTCTAAAGGATTAGTCTGAAATTAACCAGACATAAAAATCTATATCGGTAGCAATGGAGAACATGCTACGTACTATGGACACCGAACATTTTTGTGAGCAAATAAAAGTATCCGTACGCCAACCTCATAACACCATGAATTGGCGTGAGCGAGATCACATCAATAATGCACTCACCGATTCTGCCGGTGGTTCACGTAATAGTAGAGAACGTAAAGCTGACGATAAGTTTCCGGATAACCGGGACAACGCATCTACATTACAACGTCAGCCAATGCTCTTCATAACAAGCTCCGCTTCCCATCGCCTGAGGATTCTCTCCTCTGAACAAAGTCACAGAAAAAAGTTAAATATTTCCAATAACGTTTAAAAATTTTCTAGCCAGACATTTGAACATTAATCGCAAATACGGACATACCGAATATTGACCGCTTTCTGATGCTTATTCCAGCATAAAAGAATGTGGCACAGATCCATTTATCAAATATTGACTGGGTTTTTCGCGAGGGTAAATAAAATGTTATTTAGTATACAACTTCTTATAATATTAATATGTTTGTTTTATGGTGCCAGAAAGGGCGGTATCGCACTGGGTTTGTTAGGCGGTATCGGTCTGGTCATTCTGGTTTTCGTTTTCCATCTCCAGCCAGGTAAACCACCTGTAGACGTTATGCTGGTCATTATCGCCGTGGTTGCTGCCTCCGCAACCTTGCAGGCCTCCGGCGGTCTTGATGTTATGCTGCAAATTGCTGAAAAGCTGCTGCGTCGTAACCCAAAATACGTCTCCATCGTGGCACCGTTTGTCACCTGCACCCTGACTATCCTTTGTGGTACAGGTCACGTGGTGTACACCATTCTGCCTATCATCTATGACGTTGCGATTAAGAACAATATTCGCCCGGAACGTCCGATGGCGGCGAGTTCTATCGGTGCGCAGATGGGTATCATTGCCAGCCCGGTTTCCGTGGCCGTCGTGTCACTGGTTGCCATGCTGGGTAACGTAACGTTTGAAGGCAAGCACCTCGAATTCCTCGACCTGCTCGCTATCACCATCCCCTCTACCCTGCTGGGTATTCTGGCGATCGGTATCTTCAGCTGGTTCCGTGGTAAAGATCTGGACAAAGACGAAGATTTTCAGAAGTTCATTTCCGTTCCTGAAAACCACCACTATGTCTATGGCGACACCGCCACGCTGTTAGATAAGAAGCTGCCTAAGAGCAACTGGCTGGCAATGTGGATCTTCCTGGCCGCTATCGCTGTCGTTGCCGTGCTCGGTGCGGTATCTGAATTGCGTCCTTCTTTTGGCGGTAAACCACTGTCAATGGTTCTGGTTATCCAGATGTTCATGCTGCTGACCGGCGCACTGATTATCATCCTGACCAAAACCAACCCCGCATCTATCTCTAAAAATGAAGTCTTCCGTTCAGGTATGATCGCGATTGTAGCGGTGTACGGTATTGCCTGGATGGCGGAAACCATGTTCGGCGCGCACATGTCTGAAATTCAGGGCGTACTGGGCGAGATGGTGAAAGAATATCCGTGGGCCTATGCGGTTGTCCTGCTGTTGGTCTCCAAGTTTGTAAACTCCCAGGCTGCGGCGCTGGCGGCTATCGTGCCGGTCGCGCTGGCTATCGGCGTTGATCCAGCGTACATCGTTGCCTCTGCTCCGGCATGCTACGGTTACTACATTCTGCCGACCTACCCGAGCGATCTGGCTGCCATTCAGTTTGACCGTTCCGGCACAACCCGCATTGGCCGCTTCGTCATTAACCACAGCTTTATTCTGCCTGGTTTGATTGGCGTAAGCGTATCCTGCGTATTTGGCTGGGTGTTCGCTGCAATGTACGGTTTCCTGTAATCACACTTCGCGTGCCGTCCCTTTTTGTACGGCACGCCACTCATAAAATGCAGAACAATTTACGTTTCTGATAAAAAAGAAAAGGCTGGAAGCAAATGTCAAAAGTTGAATTCACTTACCAGGCGCCTTTCCCGCTGGGGGAAGACAAAACTGAGTACTATCTGCTGACATCCGATCACGTCAGCGTCGGCGAGTTTGAAGGCGAGACAATCCTGAAGGTAGAACCAGAAGCGCTGACGCTCCTGGCCCAGCAAGCCTTCCACGATGCCTCCTTCATGCTCCGCCCGGAACACCAGCAGCAAGTCGCCTCCATTCTCCACGACCCTGAAGCCAGCGAAAACGATAAGTACGTGGCGCTGCAATTCCTGAGAAACTCTGAAATCGCCGCCAAAGGCGTACTGCCGACCTGCCAGGATACCGGCACGGCAATTATCATGGGCAAAAAAGGCCAGCGCGTCTGGACCGGCGGCGGCGACGAAGCTGCGCTCTCCAAAGGCGTCTTTAACACCTACATTGAAGACAACCTGCGCTACTCGCAAAACGCTGCGCTGGATATGTACAAAGAGGTCAATACCGGGACTAACTTACCCGCACAAATCGACCTGTACAGCGTTGATGGCGATGAATACAAATTCCTGTGTGTGGCCAAAGGCGGCGGCTCTGCCAACAAAACGTACCTCTATCAGGAAACCAAAGCACTGCTGACCCCCGGCAAACTGAAAGATTACCTGGTCGATAAGATGCGCACGCTCGGTACGGCGGCCTGCCCGCCTTACCACGTCGCCTTTGTCATTGGCGGCACCTCAGCAGAAAGCACCCTCAAAACGGTGAAACTGGCCAGCACGCACTACTATGACGCGCTGCCGACCGAAGGTAATGCCCATGGTCAGGCGTTCCGTGACGTTCAACTGGAACAAGAACTGCTTGAAGAAGCACAGAAACTGGGTCTCGGCGCACAGTTTGGCGGCAAATACTTCGCACACGATATCCGCGTGATCCGCTTACCTCGCCACGGCGCATCTTGCCCGGTAGGCATGGGTGTATCCTGCTCTGCCGACCGTAACATCAAGGCCAAAATTAATCGTGACGGTATCTGGATTGAAAAACTGGAGCATAATCCAGCCCAGTACATTCCAGAATCGCTGCGTCAGGCAGGTGAAGGTGAAGCGGTTAAGGTTGACCTGAACCGCCCGATGAAAGAGATCCTCGCCCAGCTTTCTCAGTACCCGGTATCTACGCGCCTGTCGTTAAGCGGCACCATCATTGTGGGTCGCGACATTGCCCATGCGAAGCTGAAAGAGCGTATTGATTCCGGTGAAGGCCTGCCACAGTACGTGAAAGATCACCCGATCTACTACGCGGGTCCGGCAAAAACACCAGCGGGTTATCCATCAGGCTCCTTAGGCCCAACCACCGCAGGTCGTATGGACTCCTACGTTGATCTACTGCAATCCCACGGCGGCAGCATGATCATGCTGGCGAAAGGGAACCGCAGCCAGCAGGTAACCGACGCCTGCCACAAACACGGCGGCTTCTACTTAGGCAGCATCGGCGGTCCGGCAGCGGTACTGGCACAGCAGAGCATTAAGCATCTGGAGTGTGTGGAGTATCCGGAATTAGGAATGGAAGCAATCTGGAAAATCGAAGTTGAAGATTTCCCGGCTTTCATCCTGGTCGATGACAAAGGCAACGATTTCTTCCAGCAAATTGTCAGCAAGCAATGCGCTAACTGCGCGAAGTAACCTATCTGGCCCGGCACCGGACTGTTCCCAATAGTTGGACTCCCAACCTTTGAGGACAGCCCGGTGATCCCCCCGGGCCACTCTCCCCTCCCCCTCAAAAACGGATATTGAATTTTTATCACACCCGATAAATAGTAGCCTTTTCGACTACTCGCAAAATCACCATGATCCGCACACTAAATACTTCAACGCTAAACGCTGGCGCACTAGTACTGGCGCTAATCCTTGTCTATACCGGCTTCTGCGCCACAGAAAAAATCACCTGGCTGATGGAAGTCACTCCAGTCATTATTGTCGTGCCGCTACTCCTTGCCACAGCCAGGCGCTATCCGCTGACGCCGCTGCTCTACACGCTGATTTTCCTGCATGCCATCATTCTGATGGTGGGCGGTATGTACACTTACGCTAAGGTGCCGATTGGCTTTGACGTTCAGGAATGGCTGAATCTGAGCCGCAACCCCTATGACAAACTGGGCCACTTCTTCCAGGGTCTGGTGCCAGCCTTGACGGCCAGAGAGATTTTGCTGCGTGGCAATATTGTTCGTGGCCGTAAGATGCTGGCATTTTTAGTCTGCTGTGTCGCGCTGGCGATCAGCGCCACTTATGAACTGATTGAGTGGTGGGCGGCGCTGGCGATGGGCCAGGGTGCAGATGATTTCCTTGGCACGCAGGGCGACCCGTGGGATACCCAGTCAGATATGTTCTGCGCCCTGCTTGGCGCGTTAACTACGGTGATGCTGCTGGCGCGAGTTCATTGCCAACAGCTGCGCCGCTATAAGTTAATAACCATGAACTGATTGCCGGATGTCGCTGACGCTAATCCGGCCTGTACGTCTCCGTCTTATCGATGTAACCAGGCCGGTAGCCAGTCACCGTGTGAAGCGATCAGGTCGTCCACCAGCGCATAAATCTCCTCAATACCCAGTACCGCTGCGGTGTGGGGGTCCATCATTGCCGCGTGATACACCCGATCACGGTTTTCCGTCAGGATGGCTTCCGTCAACAGAGTCTGCACATTGATATTGGTTTGCATCATTGCCGCCAGATGCGATGGGAGAGTGCCCACCTTAGTCGGTTGAATGCCGTTGGCATCAACCAGACACGCCACTTCCACACAGCAGCCCTGTGGCAGGTTATCGATCAGGCCGTCATTACGCACGTTGCCATAAATCACGCTCGGTTCACCGGTCCAGATAGCATTCATGATCGTGCTGGCATATTCCCGCGACGGATTGATATCAATCCGCTCCGCCGTTTTGTACTCCTCCAGCTCTTTATGCCAGTTCGCCAGTTGTTCCACGCAACGTTTCGGGTATTCATCCAGCGGCACCTTGTAGCGCTCAATCAGGTCTTCACGTCCCGGCTTAATAAACCACGGCGTATATTCAGCAAAATGTTCTGAAGACTCGGTCACGAAGTACCCCAGTTTTTTGAGCATCTCATACCGCACGATGTTCTGGCAGCGGTTGTTCCCGTGAATATTAGGCTTCGGCGCCTGACCGGTGTCATAAGCGGCCAGCAGTTCCGGGTACAGATCCACATAGCGGCCCTCTGCCGTTTTTCGTTCCAGCTCCAGGTAAAACGCCATATGGTTGATCCCGGCACTGCGATAGCGCAACGTGGCAGGATCGATATTCAAATCACGCGCCAGCTCCTCCGCTGTCCCCTGAACGGAATGGCAAAGCCCAACCTGTTTTATCTGCGGATAACGTGCATACATAGCCCAGGTGTTCATCGCCATCGGATTGACGTAGTTAAGCATCGTGGCATGCGGGCAGACGTCGGTCATGTCTTCACAAATCTGCCATAAATGCGGGATGGTACGCAGCGCGCGCATGATACCGCCCGGCCCCAGGGTATCAGCAATGGTTTGTTCCAGACCATGACGCTTACACACATCAAAATCAGTGACGGTACACGGCTCATAGCCGCCAATCTGGAAGGCGACAACCACAAAGTCGGCATCCTGCAACGCCGCTTTCCGATCGGTATGGCAGGTGATGTGACCGGATGCACCCGCGGAATCCATCAGTTTGCGCACCACAATATGCGATTCCTCAAGGCGTGTGGGATCGATATCCATTAAAGCAATATGCGCAGATTTCAGTGCATCGCGGTGAAAGACATCCCCAAGAATGTTTTTGACGAAAATCGTTGAACCGGCGCCGATAAAGGTAATTTTGGGTGCAGACATCATCACTCTCCAGAACGTTATTGAACATTGTCAGGATGACACGCGGTGACGATGAAAACCTCCGGCTTCTGTAATGAGCATTCCCAAAAACTCAGATCATCTTTCCGCTCGCACAAAATCTGAGTTAACAGGATAAAACTAGCTAAAAAGCAGAGAATACGGCTCAAAACATTCACTAAGATGAAATACAGTTACCCGATTTGCGTCCCGATTCTCAGTCTTACCTGTGCGCAAATGGCATGATTATGAGCATTCAGGAAATGGAGTGACCATGACAACACTGCCAATACCGCTTCTCCCCCCCGATCCGCACATGTGCAGTAGCGATGAGCAGCAGACCCGCAGCCCTCTGACGCTGTACTCAGAGTATCAACGCATGGATATCGAACTACGCCCACCGCATGCCATGGACAACAGTCACTGGCACGGCCAGGTGGAGGTGAACGTACCGTTCGACGGTGACGTTGAGTATGTAATCAATAACGAAGTGGTGCAGATAAAACAGGGGCATATCACATTATTCTGGGCCTGTACGCCGCATCAACTCACTCGCCCCGGTACCTGCCAGCAAATGGCAATTTTCAACTTACCGATGCACCTGTTTCTCTCCTGGCCGCTGGATCGTGAACTGATCAACCACGTCACGCATGGCATGGTCATTAAATCACTGGCGACACAGCAGCTCAGCGCCTTTGAAGTTCAGCGCTGGCAGCAGGAACTGAGCAATCCAAACGAACAAATTCGCCAGTTGGCGATCGACGAAATTGGTCTGATGCTTAAGCGCTTTAGCCTGTCAGGATGGCAACCGATTCTGGTCAGTAAAACCTCGCGCACGCACAAAAACAGCGTCTCCCGGCATGCCCAGTTTTATGTCAGCCAGATGCTGAGTTTTATTGCCGACAACTACGATCAAGCGCTCTCCATCAACAACGTCGCAGAACACGTGAAGCTCAATGCCAACTATGCGATGGGGATTTTCCAGCGCGTAATGCAGCTCACCATGAAGCAGTACATTACCGCGATGCGGATCAACCACGTCCGCGCGCTACTGAGCGATACCGATAAAACTATTCTGGACGTGGCGCTGACCGCCGGGTTTCGCTCCAGCAGCCGCTTTTACGACACCTTCAACAAATTTGTCGGCATGTCACCACAGCAATACCGCAAGCTGAGCCAACAGCGGCGACAATCCTCAGCCCTCTGACCCCCGGCAATATCACTATCAGCCAAAAAAATAATTCCCCTGTCGATAAACGGCAGGGAAAAACCACCACACACACTAATCAACAATTTGTTTTTGAAAGATAAAATCACAAAATAGTCTATTTTTTAACCACTTTACTCCCGTATTTATCAGGTAAATACTTGCCCTCGTCACACATCCTCCACTACGGGAAAAAGACGATGAAAGTATTAATTGTTGAAAGTGAATTTCTGCATCAGGACACCTGGGTCGGCCATGCGGTCGAACGTCTGGCGGATGCCCTGAGTCGGCAAAATGTGACCGTCATTAAGTCCACATCATTCGATGATGGTTACGCCATCCTGGCCGCCAATGAAGCCATTGACTGCCTGATGTTCAGCTACCAAATGGAACAACAGGATGAACACCTCAACGTCAGGCAATTGATCGGCAAGCTTCACGAACGCCAGCAAAACGTTCCCGTTTTCCTGCTGGGCGATCGGGAAAAAGCCACCGCATCGCTGGATCGCGATCTGCTGGAGCTTGTCGATGAATTCGCCTGGATTCTGGAAGATACCGCCGACTTTATCGCCGGGCGCGCCATTGCGGCGATGACTCGCTATCGCCAGCAGCTTCTGCCACCGCTGTTCAGCGCGTTGATGAAGTACGGCGACATCCATGAATATTCCTGGGCCGCACCGGGCCACCAGGGCGGCGTCGGATTTACCAAAACTCCAGCCGGTCGTTTCTATCATGACTACTACGGCGAAAATCTGTTCCGTAGCGACATGGGTATCGAACGCGCCTCCCTGGGCTCTCTGCTTGACCACACCGGCGCATTTGGCGAGAGTGAAAAATATGCCGCCCGCGTCTTTGGCGCTGACCGTTCATGGTCCGTGGTGGTCGGCACATCCGGCTCTAACCGCACCATCATGCAGGCCTGCATGACCGACAACGACGTGGTCGTTCTGGACCGTAACTGCCATAAATCTATCGAGCAGGGGCTGATCCTCACCGGGGCAAAACCGGTGTATATGGTGCCAAGCCGTAACCGTTACGGCATTATCGGGCCTATCTACCCGCAGGAAATGCAACCGGAAACGTTGCAGAAAAAAATCAGCGAAAGCCCGCTGACGCAAGGCAAAACTGGGCAAAAACCGTCTTACAGCGTGGTCACCAACTGCACCTACGACGGCGTCTGCTACAACGCGAAAGAAGCACAGAACCTGCTGGCACAAACCAGCGATCGTATACACTTCGATGAAGCCTGGTACGGCTATGCGCGCTTCAACCCGATTTACAACGACCACTACGCCATGCGTGGAGAGCCTAGCGACCATAATGGCCCCACCGTATTTGCCACCCACTCCACCCACAAACTGCTGAATGCACTTTCTCAGGCCTCGTACATTCACGTGCGTGAAGGCCGTGGAGCGGTGAATTTCTCTCGCTTTAACCAGGCGTATATGATGCACGCCACCACTTCGCCGCTGTATGCCATCTGCGCCTCAAACGACGTGGCGGTCTCGATGATGGACGGTAACAGCGGCCTGTCGCTCACTCAGGAAGTAATCGACGAAGCGGTTGATTTCCGCCAGGCAATGGCGCGGTTATACAAAGAATTCACCGCCGAGGGCGACTGGTTCTTCAAACCGTGGAACAAAGAGGTGGTTACCGATCCAAAAACCGGTAAAACCTACGATTTTGCGGATGCACCAACCCAACTGCTGACCACCGACCAGAATTGCTGGGTGATGCGCCCGGGTGAATCCTGGCACGGCTTTAAAGACCTACCGGATAACTGGAGCATGCTGGACCCAATTAAGGTCAGCATTCTTGCCCCGGGAATGGGTGACGACGGCGAGCAGGAAGAGAACGGTGTGCCCGCGGCGCTGGTTACCGCCTGGCTTGGACGTCACGGTATCGTACCGACCCGTACCACTGACTTCCAGATTATGTTCCTGTTCTCAATGGGGATCACCCGCGGGAAATGGGGCACGCTTATCAACACGCTGTGTTCCTTCAAGCACCATTACGATGCCAATACCCCGCTGTCACAGGTGATGCCAGAACTGGTAGAGGAGCATCCTGACACTTATGCCAACATGGGCATTCACGATCTGGGCGACACCATGTTCGCCTGGCTGAAAGAAAACAACCCTGGCAGCCGCCTCAATGCGGCCTATTCCGGCCTGCCTGTCGCTGAAATCACCCCGCGTGAAGCCTATAACGCCATCGTGAGCGACAACGTTGAGATGGTGGCCATCGAAAATCTGCCGGGCCGTATTGCCGCCAATTCCGTTATCCCTTACCCACCGGGAATCCCGATGCTGCTGTCCGGGGAAAACTTTGGCGATGCCAATAGCCCACAGATCAGTTACCTGCGTTCGTTGCAATCCTGGGACCATAACTTCCCTGGTTTTGAACATGAAACCGAAGGAACGGAAATTATCGACGGCATGTATCACGTCATGTGCGTGAAAGCATAATGTCGCTTTATAGATAGTCCGATGTTTAAGGTAGACATGTCATGCTTGAGTAATTCCTGAGTATTGCTGCAAAACAATAACACTGTCATACCTTTTGCGCGGGGCCACCCCGCGCTTTTTTTATACAGCGAAAGCACGTTGCCACTCACGTAAATTATTATGTACACCCCAATAATCCCTGAAGATATTGTAATTGCTCCAAATCACGCTATTTTATCGCAGGTTTTGATTCATCATACAATTCCATTTGACCGGTATTACTCACCCTTCGGCGAGCGACGGTATTTTATATTCATATTCCAGGAGTTCGGGTATGAGGGTTTGCAGCAAAGCAGCTTGTGTTGTTGTATTAACGGAGAAAGATGTTTGGTTAAGGATTAACGGTAAAGAAGCCATCAGTTTAAAAGCCAACCACATGGCACTGGTGGCATGTGATAATAATATTATCGACTTTTCTTCACTCAATAATGCTCTGGTGGTTCACATCAGTCGCGACATTATTAAAGATTACTTACGATTTTTAAATAAAGATCTCTCGCAAATCCCCCTCTGGCAACGCAGTGCCAATCCGGTAATGACCGCCGTCTGCCTGACGCCGGATGTGTTTCGGGTCGCCGCCCAGCACAGTGTAATGGATACGCTGAACGAAGGGGAAGCAGAGCGGACGCGTGCGCTGCTGTTCACCGTGTTATCACGCTTTCTCGACAGCAAAAAGTTTCTCTCATTGCTGATGCATATGTTACGCAGCCGCATCAGCGACAGCGTTTATCACATCATTGAAAGCGATATTCATAAAGACTGGAATTTGAGTCTGGTCGCCAGTTGCCTGTGCCTGAGCCCCAGTTTGTTAAAGAAAAAGCTCAAAAATGAAAACACAAGTTACAGCCAAATAATTACCACCTGTCGCATGCGTTATGCTGTCAATCAATTATTGATGGACGGAAAAAACATATCTCAGGTATCACAACTGTGCGGATATAACAGTACGTCATACTTCATCTCTGTATTCAAAGAGTTCTACGGGATGACTCCACTGCATTATGTCAGTCTGCACCGGGAACAAACGGCCGCCTGATTTTTAATCATTTAGCAATAAGCCATAATAATATCAGCATTGGCGATACTCCCCTTTCGCCATAATTTAATTATCTTCTGCGGAGGTATGATACGTCGTCATTTATCCTTATCAGGAGTTAAGAAATATGTCGACGGATGCTGATGCTCACAAAGTGGGCTTAATCCCCGTCACCTTAATGGTGTCGGGGAATATTATGGGTTCCGGTGTGTTCCTGCTACCTGCCAACCTGGCGTCAACTGGCGGGATTGCAATCTACGGATGGCTGGTCACAATTATCGGTGCGCTGGCGCTATCGATGGTGTACGCCAAAATGTCGTCCTTAGACTCCAGTCCCGGTGGTTCTTATGCGTATGCCCGCCGCTGCTTCGGTCCCTTCTTAGGCTACCAAACCAACGTCCTGTACTGGCTGGCCTGCTGGATCGGTAACATCGCTATGGTGGTCATTGGCGTGGGTTACCTGAGCTACTTCTTCCCCATTTTAAAAGACCCGCTAGTGTTAACACTGACCTGCGTCGCCGTACTGTGGATCTTCGTCTTGCTGAACATCGTCGGGCCAAAAATGATCACTCGCGTACAGGCCGTTGCCACCGTGCTGGCGCTGGTGCCGATTGTCGGGATTGCCGTCTTCGGCTGGTTCTGGTTCCGTGGTGAAACCTATATGGCGGCCTGGAACGTCAGCGGCATGAACACCTTTGGTGCGATCCAAAGCACCTTAAACGTTACCCTGTGGTCATTCATCGGGGTGGAAAGTGCCTCCGTCGCCGCAGGCGTGGTCAAAAACCCTAAACGTAATGTTCCTATCGCCACCATCGGCGGGGTGCTGATTGCCGCCGTCTGCTATGTGCTTTCCACCACCGCGATCATGGGTATGATCCCTAACGCGGCGCTGCGCGTTTCGGCCTCCCCGTTCGGCGATGCCGCCCGCATGGCGTTGGGTAACACCGCTGGCGCGATTGTCTCCTTCTGTGCGGCAGCCGGTTGTCTCGGTTCACTGGGCGGCTGGACGCTGCTTGCCGGACAAACCGCAAAAGCGGCGGCCGATGACGGTCTGTTCCCACCGATTTTCGCCCGCGTAAACAAAGCCGGAACGCCGGTTGCCGGGTTAATTATCGTTGGGGTCCTGATGACCATCTTCCAGTTCAGCAGCATGTCGCCGAACGCCGCCAAAGAATTTGGTCTGGTGTCTTCTGTCTCGGTCATCTTCACGCTGGTGCCTTACCTGTATACCTGTGCCGCCCTGCTGCTGCTGGGCCATGGTCACTTTGGTAAAGCACGTCCCCTGTACTTGCTGGTGACCTTCGTGGCATTCATCTACTGCATCTGGGCAGTGGTCGGCTCTGGCGCCAAAGAAGTGATGTGGTCATTCGTGATGCTGATGATCATCACCGCGTTGTATGCCCTTAATTACAACCGGATCCATAAAAACCCGTATCCACTGGATGCCCCGGTTAACAATAATTAATGTAAGTTACCGTGGTGCATATAGGTCGGATAAGACATCACCGCCATCCGGCCTCAAGCCAATCTTAAGTTCTTAAGGTTGGCTTAACTTTACTTTGCGAGGATCTGCCCCACTTAGTCGATGGAATTTCCTCTTCATGTTAAAGCATCTGTTTAAAAGACCGATTCTCGGGCACATCAGCTGGCTTCTGCTGATCTCTTTTTATCTGGCCACCTTCCTGAACATTGCGTTCTATAAACAGGTGCTGCAAGACCTCCCGCTGGACTCACTGCGCAACGTACTGGTGTTTTTATCCATGCCGGTGGTGGCCTTTAGCGTTATGAACATTGTGCTGACGCTAGCCTCATTTCTGTGGCTTAACCGCCTGTTGGCCTGCATTTTCATTCTGGTGGGTGCCTCTGCCCAGTATTTCATCATGACCTACGGCATCATCATTGACCGCTCGATGATCGCCAATATGATGGATACCACACCGGCAGAAACCTTCGCCCTGCTGACGCCGCAAATGATCCTCACGCTCGGGCTGAGCGGTATTCTGGCGGCGATCATCGCCTGCTGGATAAAAATTAAACCGACGACACCGGTATTGCGCAGCGTGCTGTCTCGTGGCGCAAATATTCTGGTATCCGTACTGCTGATCGTGCTGGTCGCCACCTTCTTCTACAAAGATTACGCCTCGCTGTTTCGCAACAACAAAGAGCTGGTTAAATCCCTCAGCCCGTCCAACAGCATCGTAGCCACCTCATCCTGGTATTCCCATCAACGTCTGGCAGATTTGCCGCTGGTGCGTATTGGCGAAGATGCCCACCGCAATCCGTTAATGCTGAAAGAAAAGCGTAAAAACCTCACCATCGTGGTGCTCGGCGAAACCTCGCGCGGGGATAATTTCTCACTGTCGGGGTATTCACGCCAGACCAACCCGTTGCTGGAAAAAGATAACGTGGTCTATTTCCCACGCACCACCTCCTGCGGGACGGCGACGGCGGTGTCTGTACCCTGCATGTTCTCCGACATGCCGCGCGAGCACTATGATGAAGAACTGGCACACCACCAGGAAGGTGTGCTCGATATCATTCAACGGGCAGGAATCAACGTGCTGTGGAATGACAACGACGGTGGCTGCAAAGGCGCATGCGACCGCGTACCGCATCAGAATATGACCAAGCTGAATCTGCCGGGGCAGTGCATCGACGGTGAATGTTACGACGACGTTCTGTTCCACGGGTTGGAAACGTACATTAATAACCTGCAAGGCGACGGCGTGATTGTGCTGCACACCATCGGCAGCCACGGCCCGACCTATTACAACCGCTATCCGCCGCAATTCAAGAAATTCACCCCGACCTGCGACACCAACGAGATCCAGACCTGCTCGCAGCAACAGCTGGTGAACACCTACGACAACACCCTTCTGTACGTTGACTATATTGTTGATAAAGCAATCAATATACTGAAAGCACATCAGGATAATTTCACCACCAGCCTGGTCTATCTTTCCGATCATGGAGAATCGTTAGGAGAAAACGGCGTCTATTTGCACGGCCTGCCGTATTCCATTGCGCCAGAAACACAAAAGCATGTGCCGATGCTGCTGTGGTTGTCAGAGGACTACCAACAGCGCTACCAGATCTCACAGACTTGTTTGCAAAAACGGGCCAGCACAGAAGATTTCTCACAGGATAATTTATTCTCAACACTGCTGGGATTAACGGGCGTACAGACCAGGAATTACCAGGCCGCAGATGATATTCTGCACCCATGCCGGGGAGGCTAACTGAATGAAAATTCTGATTGTTGAAGACGATACGCTGTTACTACAGGGACTGATCCTTGCCGCTCAAACAGAAGGCTATGCCTGCGACGGCGTATCAACCGCCCGTGCCGCAGAGCAGTGTCTGGAGACCGGGCATTATAGTCTGGTGGTGCTGGATCTCGGCTTGCCCGATGAAGACGGTCTGCACTTTCTCAACCGCATCAGGCAGAAAAAATACACGATTCCGGTGCTGATCCTCACCGCCCGCGACACGCTCAAAGACCGTGTTGCCGGGCTGGACGTAGGTGCCGATGACTATCTGGTCAAACCGTTTGCGCTGGAAGAGTTGCATGCCCGTATTCGGGCGCTGCTGCGTCGCCATAACAATCAGGGTGAGAGCGAGCTGATTATCGGTAACCTGACGCTGAATATTGGCCGTCGCCAGGTGTGGATGGATAGCCAGGAGGTTATCTTAACGCCGAAAGAGTACGCGCTGCTGTCGCGCCTGATGCTCAAGGCGGGTAGCCCGGTACACCGGGAAATCCTGTATAACGACATCTACAGCTGGGATAACGAACCGTCAACCAATACGCTGGAAGTCCACATTCATAACCTGCGCGACAAAATCGGTAAAGCCCGTATTCGCACGGTCAGGGGATTTGGCTACATGCTGGTTGCTACTGAGGAAAGCTAAGTGAAGCTGATGCGTTTTTTAAAGCAGCCGTTGCCCCTACGCCATCGTTTAATGCTGACGATCGGCCTGATTCTGGTGGTCTTTCAGCTGATTAGCACCTTCTGGCTGTGGCATGAGAGCACCGAACAAATACAACTGTTCGAACAGGCGTTACGCGAAAACCGTAACAACGATCGCCATATCATGCATGAGATCCGCGAGGCCATCGCCAGCCTGATCGTCCCCGGCATTTTTATGGTCAGTCTGACGCTGCTGATTTGCTATCAGGCCGTGCGGCGGATCACCCGCCCGCTTGCCAACCTGCAAAAAGAGTTAGAAGCGCGCACCGCTGATAACCTGACTCCCATCGAAATCCGCAGCTCCACCGTTGAGATACAGGCGGTCGTCTCGGCGCTCAATCAGCTGGTGGCGCGCCTGACCAATACCCTCGACAATGAGCGTTTATTTACTGCCGACGTCGCCCACGAGCTGCGCACACCGTTATCTGGTGTTCGCCTGCATCTGGAATTACTGTCAAAAACCCACAACGTGGACGTTTCGCCGCTTATCGCCCGCTTAGACCAAATGATGGACAGCGTGTCGCAGCTGCTGCAGCTTGCCCGCGTGGGTCAGTCGTTTTCTGCGGGGAATTACCAGCATGTCAAACTGCTGGAGGACGTCATACTGCCTTCCTACGATGAGCTCAGCACCATGCTGGATCAGCGGCAACAAACGCTTCTATTACCCGAGAGCGCTGCCGATATCGTGGTGCGCGGCGACGTTACGCTGTTGCGTATGCTGCTGCGTAACCTGGTCGAAAACGCACATCGCTACAGCCCGGAAGGCAGTAATATTAGAATTAGCCTGAATACTGACCCGGAGGCGCAGATGGTCGTTGAGGACGAAGGGCCTGGCATTGATGAAAGTAAATGCGGGGAGTTAAGCAAAGCGTTTGTGCGCATGGACAGCCGTTTTGGCGGTATTGGGCTGGGACTGAGCATTGTCAGCCGTATTACCCAGCTCCATCGCGGGCAATTTTTTTTGCAAAATCGTACTGGAGCCACCGGCACCCAAGCCAGCGTAGTGCTGGAGAAAGATCAGTAAGAGCTCACCCAAACGTACAAAAAGCTGCTCACGATCAGCACGCTGCACACGGTGGTTAAACTTTCATAGATACGGGTTTTCATGACACTCTCCTCCGAAGATAAGGAGGAGAGTGTATCTGGCAGAGATTAAGCCAACCTTAAGGGATAACCCGTAGACTGGATAAGCGTAGCGCCATCAGGCACTAAGTTTACTCATCAATACGTGGATGTTGCTGGACCAGGCGCGTACGCTTAACCTGTAAATCCGCAATTTCCTGATCGATATCTTCAATCTTCTGCTCAATATTATCGTAGTGCTCACCGAGGATTTCTTTCGCTTCCTGAATATCCGAAGCGGCAGGCGTCGCGCCTTTCAGCGGCTGATTAGCGGTCTCTTTCATCGTCATGCCGGTAATTAAACCGACCACCGCAACCACCATCAGATAGTAAGCCGGCATCATCAGATTCTGCGAACTTTCCACCAGCCAGGCGGCCAGCGTCGGTGTCAGACCAGCAATCAATACCGAAATATTAAATGCCGCAGCCAGCGCACTGTAGCGGATGTGCGTCGGGAACATCGCCGGTAACGTTGACGCCATTACCCCGGTAAAACAGTTAAGAATTACCGCCAGCATCAGTAAACCGGCAAAAATCAGGCCGATGACGTTACTGTTAATCAGGATAAAGGCCGGGATCGCCAGCACAAACAGCGCAATACTGCCCATGATCACAAACGGACGACGCCCAAAACGGTCACTGAGCAGCCCCATTATCGGTTGCACAAACAGCATACCAATCATAATGGCAATAATAATCAGCACACCGTGATCTTCAGAATAATGCAGGTTATGCGACAGATAGCTCGGCATGTACGTGAGCAGCATGTAGTAGGTGACGTTGGTAGCAATCACCAGACCGGTACACGCCAGCAGGCTGCGCCAGTGTTTAGTGGCAATTTCTTTAAATGAGACTTTCGGTCCTTCTTGCAGACCCTGGCGGTCTCCCTGTTCCAGTTTTTCGACGTGCTGCTGGAACGCAGGGGTTTCTTCCAGTGCGTGACGCAGATACAGGCCAATCAGCCCTAACGGCAGCGCAATGAAGAACGGAATACGCCAACCCCACTCAAGGAAGTTTTCCTCACCAACGACGGTCGAGATCAACACGACTACGCCCGCACCCAGCACAAACCCGGCGATCGAGCCAAAGTCCAGCCAGCTGCCCATAAATCCGCGTTTACGGTCCGGGGAGTATTCCGCGACGAAAATCGAGGCACCGGTGTATTCCCCGCCTACCGAGAATCCCTGCGCCATCTTACACAGCAGCAGCAATATCGGCGCCCAGATACCAATCGAAGCATACGACGGGATAAGCCCGATACAGAAGGTGCTTATCGACATAATCACAATGGTGATAGCGAGGATCTTCTGGCGACCGTACTTATCGCCGAGCATACCGAAGAACAACCCGCCAAGCGGTCGAATCAGAAAGGGAACGGAGAAGGTAGCGAGTGCAGCAACCATCTGCACGCTGGGGTCAGCCCCCGGGAAGAACACTTTACCTAATGCGTAGGCAACAAATCCATAAACACCAAAATCGAACCATTCCATCGCATTACCCAGCGAGGCTGCGGTAATGGCTTTTCGCAGTTTACCGTCATCAATAATGGTGACATCGCGAAGCGTAATGGGTTTTATTTTTTTCCTTTTTAGCATACCAGTCCTCATAGACTTAGCCCTGTCGCGCACAGAGATTCTCCCAACGCAGCATGCGCTAAGGTCATCGCCGAGCGGGGAATGCACAGGCGCAATCCCTGTAACAAGCGTAGCAGGTTTACTTACACTGAACGGAAATGCGCAGTACAACCGAACCTGTTGACGCCTGATTGGGCGGTTAATGACCTCTTTACCCTAACAGTGTTTAAATCTGTGATCAACTTCACACATAGTATTTCATTTCGTCAACCTGCGTAAATAAGGTCATTCTGAGTCAACTTTTTCACATGGAAGGGTTGCGATTAATTACCTATTCACTACAAGAAAATATTGCTTATTTACGCCAACAATCACGGTGGTCACTATTATCCAGCCAGGCAAAATAACATCTAATCTCTTCACAAATAATTTACAGGTTTTTTAATAATCAGAAGCTTTGGGAGTTTTTGCATGAAATATGTGACAAAGATAACTAAAACACTGTTTTATTTTGATTGAATCATCGTTCTTATGAATGCACACTAATTCCAGACGCACTACCCCTGGGAGCAATGACACGCTCAATGTTTACCGCGTTAGATTTTAAAAACAAAGAGATAGCAACTTTTCTTTGTTATGAAACACAAATAACTTGTTGAATTTAATTACTATTTTGTTTTCTTTCGCGTTTATTACCAGCGACAAGACATGAGGACGTTTATGAAAATCAAGGCCACGATTGAACGCATCCCCGGCGGAATGATGTTGATTCCTCTGTTATTAGGTGCGGTGTTAAATACGTTAGCTCCTGATACCGGTGCATATTTTGGTTCATTTACCAAAGGGATGATTAGCGGCACCGTTCCCATTCTGGCAGTGTGGTTTTTCTGTATCGGTGCTTCTATTGATTTACGGGCTACCGGCACGGTATTACGCAAGTCCGGTACGCTGGTATTAACCAAAATAGCTGTGGCCTGGGCAGTGGCAATGATTGCCGCATCATTCATTCCTGATACCGGTATTCAAACCGGATTCTTTGCAGGTCTTTCCGTGCTGGCAATTGTCTCTGCAATGGACATGACTAACGGTGGCCTGTACGCCAGCCTGATGAACCAGTATGGCACCAAAGAAGAGTCCGGCGCCTTCGTTCTGATGTCTCTGGAATCTGGTCCGCTGATGACCATGGTTATTCTGGGTTCTGCGGGTCTCGCTTCCTTTGAGCCACACCATTTCGTCGGGGCCGTATTGCCGTTCCTGATTGGTTTTGCGCTGGGTAACCTGGATCACGATCTGCGTTCCTTCTTCAGCAAAGCAACGCCGGTACTGATTCCGTTCTTTGGCTTCGCACTGGGGAATACCATTAACCTGAGCGTCATCGTTGACACCGGTCTGCTGGGTATCCTGCTGGGCGTTGCGGTCATCGTGATTACCGGCATCCCACTGATTATTGCTGACCGCGTGATTGGTGGCGGGAACGGTACGGCAGGCGTAGCGGCCTCTTCTGCAGCCGGTGCTGCGGTAGCAAACCCGGTGATTATCGCCCAGATTAACCCGGCATTTGAACCTGTTGCCGCCTCCGCTACCGCGTTGGTTGCCGCCAGCGTGATTGTCACGGCGATTCTGGTCCCGATTATCACCGCCCTGTACGCCAGACGGTTTAATAAAGCGCCGGCCGCCACAGAAACGGTAACGACACCGGCTGACTCACTGCACCACTAAGTCCGTTCTATCGACTCACCGTCCCTTCTCAGCCCCTGAGCAGGGACGGTGCAAAAATCTCCTCAACCATCGCATCCACCAGCCGTTTTGCCGAACATAGTCTCGGCATCCCCAGCGCCACATTCTGCCACCGCTGCGTCACCGACCCGCTCACCGGGTGCTGCTCCGTATCACACCAGTCGCCCAACCAACTCAGCATATCGTTGTGCTCGCTCGAACCGCCAACGGCAGGCGAATTCAACCATTGATGATAATAATGACGCGTAGTAGGCGCGGCATTTACACTGTGCGCCAGGGCCTGGGTCGCCATCGTGCGTAGATTATCTTTGAGCATCGACGCTACGTCAGCGTTGCCCAGTCGACAGGCATCGCCAAACGCGCCCCAGCGCAACTCTTCCAGCGCGACAAAGCAACGTCCCGGCAACGACCAGCCGTCATATGCCCCCGCCCGCCAGCGGGTAAAAATTTGTTCGCTGTGCGCGCCCGCCTGAACGGTTAGCCCGCGCTGCGTCAGCGCCTTCTCTTTATAGGCACTGCGTTGCTTAAACCAGCTGGAGAGCACATCGATCTGCTGCATAATACCGGGCGTGGATTGCCCGCGCGGACGCTCCGTCACTTGCAGGAACGCCAGTCCTTCGGCAATACGCACCAGCGCCAGATGGCCGGGGTCAATCATACCCGCCAGTTTTTCTACCAGCTTCAGGCGCATCATCAAATTTTCGCTGGAGACACCCGCCATAACCCACGCGCGCAGCTGCGTCTGGGATAACACTTCCTGCGTCAACCGCGCACGCAGCAACCGCTGCTGTTGCAGAAAACCACCGGAACGTTTGGTTTCATCTCCCTGAACCAGATCGACCATAAACTTCGGATAAACGCACTCCAGCGTTCGCCCGGGGCCTTCCAGTAACACGTTAGTCATGTGTGCTCGGCTGAAAAAAGGGTGTGAATATCGTCACGCAGCAAGCGGGAGTCTTCATTAATCCATGAGGCGATCGCAATACGGTGCTGCAGTTGTTCACTCAATGCGGTCACTGCAGATTCGTTTTGCTGGCGCAGGTGCAGACTCTCACGCAGGCTCGCCTGCAATTGTGCCAGGCACAGTGAAAAATCTGCAAAAAACGTCGCCATGCCTGCCGTAACGGAAATATCGACCTGTGCCGCTAAAGCTTTACGGATTTGTTGGCAGAACAGCGTAACGTACTGTACAAGGCTATTATTCAACGCATTGATATCAATGAGATAACGTGTTTTTACGGCGGCATCATCACTCCATCCCCAGTTCGGCTGGTTCAACCAACGTGAGAACATATCGCGCACCCCGCCCGCAGAGGATGTGCCCTCATCCAACTGCGTATCCTGCTCAATCGCTTCATTGAACAGTTGGCGGGTATTAAAGTTAAACATCGCCGAATGAAACGCCGGAAAGCGGATCCGGGCGCGGAACCCGGCATGGCTCAACTCCTCTTTCACCCGCTGCTCAATAGGTCGCATCGCATCATTTAACGTCCGCGACAACGTCGACTCGAGTTGCTCAAAACGCAGGCCTAAATCGCGGCTGATGCTCTCCTGAGCCGCCAGCAGGACGACTTCACAGGACGAACGAATTTTATCTAAGACAATCTTGGCGCGTCCTTCATCATGCAGCACCAGCATGTCTCCGGCCATTTCCGCCGCTGTCATGGCCGCCCCTATGCCGTGTTGTGACATTCTCAGCACGTTTTCTTTTTCAAAGAGCGTGTTGATACTGCAAAGGATCTCCGCCTGTTGCTGGTTGAGAAACACGGTAGTCGCCTCCAGAGCCAGATCAACTTCGTGCTTAACCTCATCACTGACCTGTTCCTGACCGACCTGGATCTGCTGCATATCGTCTTCAATATGGCCGATGTTCAGCTGCAGCTTGTCACTCGCTACCGTTAATCCGTGATAGCGAAACTCAAGATACTCGTGCGCGCTTTGGGCATAGTTCAATAACTTATGTGACGCAGAGCGTAACGCATAGAGCGAGGCATTGGCGTAAGCGGCATGAATAACGTTCTGAATCGGCTGCTCAAACAGCGAGTCTGCCCAGAGTAAATCGGCAGCATGCCGAATATGCTCGGTATCATCCAGATCGGCCGTGCGCCAGCGCCGACCAAGCGCAGCTTCGGCAAAATCCTGCACCCAGCGTTGTTCCTGATGATCCGGCAACCGCCCGTGCGTCATCAGTTCATGACGTGCACGGTTCGCCAGATACCCCCACATGGAAGACACCGGATAAATACGCTCAGGCGTAATACCGCCCTTCATCAACGTGCCGGAAATCAATGCCCGTACCTGCTCTTCATCATCGCTGTTACGGTCTTTCTGATCGAATTTATTTACCAGAGCATACAGCGGTACCGATTTGCCTACCGCGGTGATCGCCTGGCGCACTTCCTCATCCGAAATCGACTTCAGTTGGGTGTAGTCCATCACCGCCAGGACCGCAGACGCCCGCGCCAGCTGTTCATTCAACATCTTTTGTAAATGCGGCTGTCCGGCTTCATTTGGCCCCGGCGTATCCAGCAGGGTTAATTGCCCCGGATAGCTTGCCTGCCCGGCCAAATGTACAAACTCGACCTCAATAACCGGAATATTCTCTATCGCAGCGTACGCAGAAAAAGGGAAATCAACCGCCAGCGCTTTTGACAGACGCACCAGATCGTTCAGACTCTTAAGACACTGGAAAATAGGTTCTGCACCTAAATAATACCGTTCAAACGCCACGCCGTTTTCAATGCGCTGCAGCAGCGTATTCATATCCTTATCAATTTCCAGCTCATGGGTAAGAGACTGGCGATCGCACTCGCGCACACGCTGCTGCAAAATCTTCATTAAGGCATCAATCGGCGCAACATGAGAAAAATGCAGCACCGGATCTTTCTGGCCTGGTGTATGGCGGATCAACGTCGGCAGGGCCGTCATCGGTCGATTACGATTAGGTAGCACTTCCGTTCCTACAATCGCATTAATCGTCGTCGATTTTCCCGCTTTCATCGTGCCGACAATGGCCAACACCATTTCCAGACGAGTGACCTTCCGCAGCTCATTATTGAGCGTTGCTTGCTGGACATCCATGCCACGCGCGCTGAAATGCAGGGGTTGTACGTGTCCGCTTTGTTCACCTCTTTTCAGAGCAACATCATCCAACGACGTCGTAGGCAATTTTTGCAACTGCCTGAGATGGTCAAGAGAGAGCATCAGCAGGCGTTCAGCTTCCTGACTTAATTCATATATTGTCTGTGTGTACATGGAAAATTTTTCCTTAACGCAAATAACCTTACTTTTATTTAGCCAAATCTTTTTATTTATGGATTTTCGGCTTTTATCATTACGTGTGGAAATAATTAAAATCAAAACAACCAATTGATATTATTAAAATAATATTTGTTATGTGACCGCTAGCCTGATGCCTCTCCCTTACTGTAATAAGTAAGAAAGATAAACAGAGTAGTTCAGTTTTAAAAAATGCCAGCTTAATTCCCCTACCTAAATTAAGGGGTAATGAGATATCCATTCACAATAACTAAGCCATACTGAGGATCATGTTACCTATAAATATCAGGTGGTTCGCCTCACCTTAACTTAAATAACAAAACGTAGCAATTTCCCTTAAAAAATAATCAGACACGCTTTCAACAACGTGAAAAAGCGGGTGTTGCGGCCAGTATATACACCATCGCCCTGTGCTTAATCGGACAGTAGTCCCGACAATCACAGGGATTTTATGTATAATTGCGGCCTTTTTCGGCAATCTGCCATTTTTTGGGCGCTTTTGCCCCTGCTGACTTTTGAGGAAATCTACATGTCATTACCACACTGCCCACAATGCAACTCCGAATACACCTACGAAGATAACGGCATGTTCATCTGCCCGGAATGCGCTCACGAATGGAACGATGCTGAACCGGCGCATGACAGCGACGAACTGATTGTGAAAGATGCCAACGGCAACCTGCTGGCCGACGGCGACAGCGTAACCGTCGTAAAAGATCTGAAGGTCAAAGGGAGTTCTTCCATGCTGAAGATCGGTAC
Source organism: Citrobacter sp. Res13-Sevr-PEB04-36 (assembly GCF_015672735.1). Lineage (GTDB taxonomy): Bacteria > Pseudomonadota > Gammaproteobacteria > Enterobacterales > Enterobacteriaceae > Citrobacter. Next base: position 23,235 of record NZ_JADABY010000006.1, read on the forward strand.
CAAAGTCAAAAACATCCGCCTGGTTGAAGGCGACCACAATATCGATTGCAAGATCGATGGCTTTGGCCCAATGAAGCTGAAATCCGAGTTTGTGAAAAAGAACTGATTTTTCCAGGCCGGATCAGGCGGTTATGCCGCCATCCGGCTTTTATTGCCCGGTGGCGCTTCGCTTACCGGACCTACGATAACTACACTTAACTGGCTTCTCTTACCTGAGGTAAAGATCATGCCGTTAAGTCCCTACATCTCCTTTGCAGGCAACTGCGCTGACGCCATTGCGTACTACCAACACACGCTGGGCGCTGAACTACTCTACAAAATCAACTTCGGTGAAATGCCCCAGTCGGCGCAGGACAGCGAAGAGGGTTGCCCTTCTGGAATGAAATTCCCCGATACCGCCATCGCCCACGCCAATCTGCGCGTTGCGGGCAGCGACATCATGATGAGCGACGGCGTCGCGACAGGAAAAGCCCACTATTCCGGCTTCACGCTGGTCCTCGACACGCAGGATGTCAACGAAGGGAAGCGCTGGTTTGACAACCTCGCAGCAACAGGCCAAATCGAAATGGACTGGCAGGAAACGTTCTGGGCACACGGCTTCGGTAAAGTCACCGATCAGTACGGCGTGCCGTGGATGATCAACGTCGTCAAACAGCAGCAACCCCCTACGGAGTAATCCTGCGGGAGGCTTGTCCTCCCGTACTGTCATCAAACATCGCTCAACTCTTCATCTTCAAGTAACCATCCCTTAACGAAAATGTCACATTAATCCGCCACGATGGGGCCACTTTTTTAGGGAGGCCGCATCATGCAAACGGTTATTCGCGTCGAGAAACTCTCCAAATCATTCAATCAACATCAGGCGCTGAATGCGGTTGATCTGACTATCCATTCCGGTGAGATGGTGGCTCTGCTTGGGCCATCAGGTTCCGGAAAATCCACCCTTTTACGTCACTTAAGCGGTTTGATTACGGGTGATAAATCGCCAGGTAGCCACATCGAGCTGCTAGGCCGCACGGTGCAACACGAAGGCCGACTGGCGCGCGACATCCGCAAAAGCCGCGCCCATACAGGCTATATCTTCCAACAGTTCAATCTGGTGAACCGTCTCACCGTGCTGGAGAACGTGCTGATTGGCGCGCTCGGCAGCACGCCGTTCTGGCGCACCTGTTTTAGCTGGTTTACGCCAGAGCAGAAGCAACGGGCGTTACAGGCACTGACCCGCGTTGGCATGGCGCACTTTGCCTACCAGCGCGTTTCCACGCTCTCCGGTGGACAGCAGCAGCGCGTCGCTATCGCCCGCGCCCTGATGCAGCAAGCCAAAGTGATCCTCGCCGATGAGCCGATTGCCTCGCTGGACCCGGAATCAGCACGCATCGTGATGGACACCCTGCGCGACATTAACCAGACCGACGGCATCACCGTCGTGGTCACGCTACATCAGGTGGATTATGCCCTGCGCTACTGCGAACGCATTGTCGCGCTGCGCCAGGGGCACGTCTTCTACGACGGCAGCAGCCAGCAGTTTGATAACGATCGATTTGACCATCTCTACCGCAGCATGAACCGCGTCGACCAGAACGCGCAGGCTGCCTAGTTCTAAAAAACCAGGCGTTATTGGCGCAGCCAGGCTGGAGACGGCCAGCGCGGAAAAACCGGAGCGTACACGCAGTACGTGAGGATTTTGAGCACTGCCCGGATTCAGGCTGGCAAGTGAAATAGCCTGGAACAATGACTAATTAAGGAAACGACATGAGCTATAAGACAGTTGCCGCGCTGGCTTTCACCAGCATGTTCAGCATCAGCACCTTGTTAAGCCCGGCATATGCCGATGAACAAGAAAAAGCGCTGAACTTTGGCATTATTTCGACCGAATCACAGCAAAATCTGAAGCCACAGTGGGAACCGTTCCTGAAGGACATGGAAAAATCGCTGGGCGTAAAAGTGAATGCCTTCTTCGCCCCGGACTACGCCGGGATCATCCAGGGCATGCGCTTTAACAAAGTCGATATCGCCTGGTACGGCAACCTCTCGGCGATGGAAGCGGTGGATCGCGCTAACGGACAAGTCTTCGCCCAGACCGTCGCGGCAGACGGATCGCCGGGTTACTGGAGCGTATTGATCGTCAACAAAGACAGTCCGATCAACAACCTTAACGATCTGATCGCCAAACGTAAGGATCTCACCTTCGGCAACGGCGATCCAAATTCCACCTCGGGCTACCTCGTCCCCGGTTACTACGTCTTCGCGAAAAACAACATTGCTGCCAGCGACTTCAAGCGCACCGTTAACGCCGGGCATGAAACCAACGCCCTGGCCGTCGCCAATAAGCAGGTGGATGTTGCCACCAACAACACCGAAAACCTCGACAAGTTAAAAACCTCTGCACCGGAAAAATTGAAAGCGCTGAAGGTGATCTGGAAATCGCCGCTGATCCCAGGCGATCCGATCGTCTGGCGCAAAAACCTCTCCGAAACCACCAAGGACAAGGTGTACGACTTCTTTATGAGCTACGGCAAAACACCGGAAGAGAAAGCCACGCTGGAACGCCTGGGCTGGGCGCCGTTCCGCGCCTCCAGCGACCTGCAGTTGGTACCGATTCGCCAGCTGGCGCTGTTTAAAGAGATGCAGGGCGTGAAGGACAACAAAGGGCTGAACGCGGAAGAGAAAACCAGCAAAACCTCAGTGATTAAAGCGCAGCTGGATGACCTCGACCGCCTGACCGCCGCGCTGGGTGCTATGACCAGCGTCACCAAAGCGGTGCAGTAAACCTGGTGCCCAAATTGTAGGCCTGATAAGCGCAGCGCCATCAGGCAATGCAAGGGATTCCATGCCGGATGGCGGTGCCAGCACCTTATCCGGCCTACAACAGACCCGAAACATCGACACCCAGGAGCTAAATATGCAAACCATCACCGTCGCCCCGCCCAAGCGTAGCTGGTTCTCGCTGCTGAGCTGGGCCATTCTTCTCGCCGTGCTGGTCGTCTCGTGGAAAGGTGCCGAAATGGCCCCGCTCACGCTGATCGAGGATTCCGGCAATATGGCGACCTTCGCCGCCGACTTCTTCCCGCCGGACTTCAGCCAGTGGCAGGACTATCTCAGCGAAATGGCCGTCACCCTGCAAATCGCCGTCTGGGGAACCGCCCTCGCTGTGGTGCTGTCGATTCCTTTCGGCCTGATGTGCGCCGACAACCTGGTGCCGTGGTGGATTTACCAGCCGATGCGTCGCCTGATGGACGCCTGTCGCGCCATCAACGAAATGGTCTTCGCCATGCTGTTTGTGGTTGCGGTCGGTCTCGGGCCGTTCGCCGGGGTGATGGCGCTGTTTATCCACACCACCGGGGTGCTCTCCAAACTGCTTTCCGAGGCGGTAGAAGCCATTGAGCCGGGTCCGGTAGAAGGCATTCGCGCCACGGGTGCCAACAAGATTGAAGAAATTCTCTACGGCGTGCTACCGCAGGTCATGCCGCTGCTCATCTCCTACTCGCTGTACCGCTTTGAGTCCAACGTCCGCTCCGCCACGGTAGTCGGAATGGTGGGCGCAGGCGGTATCGGTGTGACCTTATGGGAGGCGATTCGCGGCTTTCAGTTCCAGCAAACTTGCGCCCTGATGGTGTTAATCATCGTCACCGTCAGCCTGCTGGATTTCCTCTCCCAGCGTTTGCGTAAGCACTTCATCTAATCAGCGAGGCATTGATTGCTATGCACTTGTCTACACATCCGACCAGTTATCCGACGCGTTATCAGGAAATTGCCGCCAGACTTGAGCAGGAGCTTCGTCAACATTATCGCTGCGGTGACTACCTTCCGGCCGAGCATCAGCTTGCCGCCCGCTACGAGGTAAACCGCCACACGCTGCGACGCGCCATTGACCAGCTGGTCGAACGCGGCTGGGTACAGCGGCGTCAGGGCGTCGGCGTGCTGGTGCTGATGCGCCCGTTCGATTACCCGCTGAATGCCCAGGCGCGCTTCAGTCAGAACCTGCTGGACCAGGGCAGCCATCCCACCAGCGAGAAGTTGCTGGCGGTGCTGCGCCCGGCCTCGAGCCATATTGCCGACGCGCTCAGCGTCACCGAGGGCGACAACGTTATCCATTTGCGCACCCTGCGCCGGGTGAACGGCATCGCGCTCTGTCTTATCGACCACTATTTTTCTGACCTCACCCTCTGGCCACTGTTGCAGGGCTTTAACCACGGCTCACTGCACGACTACCTGCGCGAGCAGTGGGGTCTGACGTTACTGCGCACGCAAACACGCATCAGCGCCCGCCGCGCGCAGGCCAAAGAGAGCAAGGTACTGGAAATCCCCAACATGGCGCCACTGCTGTGCGTGCGCACCCTGAACCACCGTGAAGGCGAAGAACACGCGACGGAATACTCCGTCAGCCTGACCCGCGCCGACATGATCGAATTCACCATGGAGCACTGAATGCACCTTGATACCGCCACCCGCCAGCGCTGGATGCGCGCGCTGGCTTACAGCAACGCTAAAGACCTGAATGCGCGCGTCAACGCGCTGAAACTGACGCCAGAATATGAACTCATCCGCGCGCCGGAAAGCGGGCTGATGCAGATCCAGGCCCGCATGGGCGGCACCGGCAACCGTTTTTTTGCCGGTGATACCACGATAACCCGCGCCGTCGTGCGCCTGAAGAGCGGCACGCTAGGCTACAGCTACCTGCTGGGACGCAACAAACCCCACGCCGAGCAGTGCGCGGTGATCGACGCGCTGCTGCAAGAACAAACGCATTTCCACAACCTAATGGAAACCTTAATTGCCCCGCTGGAAGCGGAACGCGATGCGCTAATTAACGCTCGCCGTGCCGAAGTCAACGCCAGCCGGGTCGACTTCTTCACACTGGTACGCGGAGATAACGCATGACACGATCTACGGCACTACAGAGCGCCTTTAATTTACCCGTCCAGGATGCGCAGCAGTGCTTTCGTCGCCTGCTGAAAGCCATGAGCGAGCCGGGCGTAATTGTCGCCCTGCATCAGCTGAAACACGGCTGGCAGCCGCTGGGCCTGGCGACCACCAGCGTACTGCTGACCCTGGTCGACGGTGACACCCCGGTGTGGCTGGCTCCTGCCATGGATAACGACATTGCCCGACAGAACCTGCGTTTTCACACCAATGCCCCACTGGTAGAACAGCCGCAGCAGGCCGCCTTTGCCATCGCCGATAACCGTATTAGCAGCGAACAGCTCAACGCCCTCTCTTCCGGTTCCGCCGTGGCACCAGAGACCAGCGCGACCCTGATTGTGCAGATCGCGGGCTTAAGCGGCGGACGCATGCTGCGCCTGACCGGGGCAGGAATCGCCGAAGAACGGATGATCGCCCCGCAATTACCGGAATGCCTGATTGATGAACTGACCGAGCGCCCGCACCCGTTCCCGCTGGGGATTGATCTGATCCTCACCTGCGGCGAACGGCTGCTGGCTATTCCGCGAACCACCCATGTGGAGGTGTGCTGATGTACGTTGCCGTCAAAGGGGGCGAGAAGGCAATAGCCAACGCCCACGCCCTGCAGGAGAACCGACGCCGGGGCGATGCGCACATTGCCGAACTGAGCGTGGCGCAAATCGAACAGCAGATGAACCTGGCCGTTGACCGGGTGATGACCGAAGGCGGTATCGCCGACCGTGAACTGGCGGCACTGGCGCTGAAGCAGGCCAGCGGCGACAACATTGAAGCCATCTTTTTGCTACGCGCTTACCGCACGACGCTGGCAAAACTGGCGGTGAGCGAACCGGTAAACAGCGCGGAGATGCGCCTCGAAAGGCGAATTTCTGCCGTCTACAAGGATATTCCCGGCGGGCAGTTGCTGGGTTCAACTTACGACTACACCCACCGCCTGCTCGATTTCACCCTGCTGGCCAATGGCGAGACACCGCCGCTGCGCGCTGCGGAGAGTGAACAGGACGCCGCCCCACACGTCTTCTCCCTGCTGGTGAATCAGGGGCTGGCGAAGCGCGAAGAGGACGACGGCGCTCAGCCCGATGACATCACCCGCACGCCGCCGGTGTATCCCTGCTCGCGCGCCTCGCGCCTGCAACAGCTGATGCGCGGTGACGAAGGGTATCTGCTGGCACTGGCTTACTCCACTCAGCGTGGTTACGGGCGCAACCACCCGTTTGCCGCCGAGATCCGCAGCGGCTATGTGGCGCTGGAAATAGTACCGGAAGAGCTGGGATTTGCGGTAAACGTCGGCGAACTGCTGATGACTGAATGCGAAATGGTGAACGGCTTTGTCGCGCCGGAAAATGACTCTCCCCATTTTACCCGCGGCTACGGGCTGGTGTTCGGCATGAGTGAACGCAAAGCGATGGCAATGGCGCTGGTGGACCGCGCCCTACAGGCACCCGACTACGATGAAACGGTCACGGGACCGGCGCAGGACGAAGAGTTCGTGCTGGCGCATGCGGATAACGTCGAAGCGGCGGGTTTTGTTTCGCACCTCAAACTTCCCCACTACGTCGATTTCCAGGCCGAGCTGGAACTGCTCAAACGCCTGCAACAGGAGGCCGTCCGTGACCGCTAATCTTTCCGGCTACAATTTTGCTTATCTCGATGAACAAACGAAACGCATGATCCGCCGGGCACTGCTGAAAGCGGTCGCCATTCCAGGGTATCAGGTGCCGTTCGGCGGGCGTGAAATGCCCATGCCCTACGGCTGGGGCACCGGCGGTATTCAGCTTACCGCCAGCGTGATAGGTGAAGCTGACGTGCTGAAGGTGATTGACCAGGGCGCGGATGACACCACCAACGCGGTGTCCATTCGCAACTTCTTCAGGCACGTGACCGGGGTAAACACCACCGACGCGACCTGCGACGCGACGCTTATTCAGACCCGTCACCGCATCCCGGAAACGCCGCTCACGGAAGATCAGATTATTATTTTCCAGGTGCCGATCCCCGAGCCGCTGCGCTTTATCGAACCGCGCGAAACGGAAACCCGCACCATGCACGCGCTGGAAGAGTACGGCGTGATGCAGGTGAAGCTGTATGAGGATATCGCCCGCTTCGGCCATATCGCCACCACCTACGCCTATCCGGTCAAGGTCAACGGGCGCTACGTGATGGACCCGTCACCCATCCCAAAATTCGACAATCCGAAAATGGACAGGATGCCCGCGCTGCAACTGTTCGGGGCCGGGCGTGAAAAACGCATCTACGCCGTACCGCCGTATACCCGAGTAGAAAGCCTCGATTTCGACGATCACCCGTTTACCGTGCAGAGCTGGGATGAACCCTGCGCCATCTGCGGCTCCACCCACAGCTATCTCGACGAAGTGGTGCTCGACGACAGCGGCAAACGGATGTTTGTCTGCTCCGACACCGACTACTGCCGCCAACAGAGCGAGGCACTAAGCCAATGACGCAACCGCTGCTTTCCGTCAATAACCTGACCCATCTCTACGCGCCGGGCAAAGGCTTCAGCGATGTCTCTTTTGACCTGTGGCCTGGCGAAGTGCTGGGCATTGTGGGCGAGTCCGGTTCCGGCAAAACGACCCTGCTGAAGTCGATTTCCTCGCGCCTGACGCCGCAGTCTGGCGAAATTGTGTACCAGAACCGTTCGCTGTACGGCATGAGCGAAGCCGACCGTCGCCGCCTGCTGCGCACCGAATGGGGCGTGGTACATCAGCACCCGATGGACGGCTTGCGCCGTCAGGTATCAGCAGGCGGTAATATCGGTGAACGCCTGATGGCCACCGGCGCACGCCACTATGGCGACATCCGCGCCACCGCGCAGCGCTGGCTGACCGACGTCGAAATTCCCGCCTCGCGCATCGACGATCTGCCCACCACCTTCTCCGGCGGCATGCAGCAGCGCCTGCAGATCGCCCGTAACCTCGTCACCCACCCAAAACTGGTGTTTATGGATGAACCCACCGGCGGGCTGGACGTTTCCGTACAGGCCAAACTGCTGGACCTGCTGCGCGGCCTGGTGGTGGAACTGGATCTGGCCGTGGTGATTGTCACCCATGATTTGGGCGTGGCGCGCCTGCTGGCAGACCGTTTACTGGTGATGAAACAGGGTCAGGTGGTGGAAAGTGGATTAACCGACCGCGTGCTCGACGATCCGCATCATCCGTACACCCAACTGCTGGTGTCGTCGGTGTTGCAGAACTGATTTTTTGTTGTGGCGGCTGCGCCTTATCCGGCCTACAGGTGCGTTTTTTGTAGGCCGGATAAGGCGTAAGCCGCCATCCGGCAATAAGAACCATGAGGCTCAAATGATCCGCGTAGAAAATGTCAGTAAAACCTTTGTACTGCACCAGCAAAACGGCGTGCGCCTGCCGGTGTTGCACAACGCCACTCTGGATGTAAAAAGCGGTGAGTGCGTGGTGCTGCACGGTCACTCGGGCAGCGGGAAATCAACGCTACTGCGTTCGCTGTACGCCAACTATCTTCCGGACACCGGCCATATTCATATTCAGCACGGCGACGAGTGGGTGGATCTGGTGCAGGCCCCGGCGCGGAAAGTGCTGGAAGTGCGCCGTTCCACCATCGGCTGGGTCAGCCAGTTCCTGCGCGTGATCCCCAGGATCTCGGCGCTCGATGTGGTGATGCAACCGCTGCTGGACCTGGGCGTCTCCCGCGACGTGTGCGCGGCCAAAGCGGCGCGCCTGCTGGAACGTCTGAACGTTCCGGAAACGCTGTGGCATCTCGCCCCATCGACCTTTTCCGGCGGTGAGCAGCAGCGTGTCAACATTGCGCGCGGGTTTATCGTCGATTACCCGATTTTACTGCTCGATGAGCCCACCGCATCGCTGGACGCCAAAAACAGCGCCGCCGTAGTGGCACTGATAGAAGAAGCCAAAGCGCGCGGCGCGGCGATTGTCGGAATTTTTCACGATGAGACCGTTCGCGACCGCGTGGCGGACCGTTTGCACCTGATGGGAACCGCAGCATGATTATCAACAACGTAAAGCTGGTGCTGGAAGACGAGGTGGTGCAGGGATCGCTGGAAATGGAGGACGGCGTTATTCGCGCCGTTACCGAAAGCCAGAGCCGTCTGCCCGAGGCGATGGACGGTGAAGGTGGCTGGCTGCTGCCGGGGCTTATCGAACTGCACACCGATAATCTCGACAAATTCTTCACCCCGCGCCCGAAGGTGGACTGGCCCGCGCATTCGGCGATGAGCAGCCATGACGCGCTGATGGTCGCCAGCGGCATCACCACCGTGCTGGATGCGGTGGCGATTGGCGATGTTCGCGACGGCGGCGATCGCCTGGAAAATCTGGAAAAGATGATCAATGCGGTGGAAGAAACGCAGAAGCGCGGGGTCAACCGCGCCGAGCATCGTCTGCATCTGCGCTGCGAACTGCCGCACCACACCACCCTGCCGCTGTTTGAAAAGCTGGTCGGGCGCGAGCCGGTGACGCTGGTTTCGCTGATGGATCATTCGCCGGGCCAGCGCCAGTTCGCCAATCGCGAGAAGTACCGCGAGTATTATCAGGGCAAATATTCGCTCACCGACGAGCAGATGGCCCGCTATGAAGAAGAACAGTTGGCCCTCGCGGCGCGCTGGTCGCAGCCCAACAGGACTGCCATCGCGCAGATGTGTCGTGAACGCCGTATTGCGCTGGCAAGCCACGATGACGCTACCCATGACCATGTGCTCGAATCGCATCAACTTGGCAGCGTGATCGCCGAGTTTCCCACCACGTTTGCAGCTGCAGAAGCCTCACGCCAACACGGCATGAACGTGCTGATGGGCGCACCCAACATCGTGCGCGGCGGCTCGCACTCCGGCAACGTCGCGGCGCATAAGCTGGCTGAACTGGGGCTGCTGGATATTCTCTCTTCCGATTACTACCCGGCCAGCCTGCTCGACGCAGCGTTTCGTGTGGCGGACGACGACGCCAACCGCTTCACGCTGGCACAGGCGATTCGTCTGGTGACCCGCAACCCGGCGCGGGCGCTGAATCTCGACGATCGCGGCGTTATCGCCGAAGGTAAACGCGCGGATCTGGTGCTGGCGCACCGCAAAGGCGATCACGTGCATATCGACCACGTCTGGCGGCAGGGAAAAAGGGTGTTCTGACTATGGGAAAACTGATCTGGCTGATGGGGCCATCCGGCTCCGGTAAGGACAGCCTGCTGGCCGAACTCCGCCAGCAGGAACAGGCGCAACTGCTGGTGGCACATCGTTATATTACCCGGGCCGCCAACGCAGGGAATGAGAACCACATAGCCCTCAGTGAACAAGAGTTTTTTACCCGTGCTGGACAGAATCTGCTGGCGCTGAGCTGGCATGCCAACGGCTTGTACTACGGCGTCGGCGTGGAGATTGACCTCTGGCTGCACGCCGGGTTTGATGTGGTGGTAAACGGCTCCCGCGCCCATCTGCCGCAGGCGCAAGCTCGCTATGGAGACGCGTTGCTGCCCATCAGCCTGCAAGTGTCTGCAGACATTTTACGCCAGCGCCTGCAGGCGCGTGGACGCGAGAGCGAGACGGAAATCGCCGCCCGCCTCGAACGCGCCGCCCGCTACGCGCCGTTTGGCTGTCACACGCTCAATAATGATGGAAGTTTGCTACAGTCAGTCGATACATTGCTCACGCTGATGGGACGCAAGGAGAAGAAACATGCCTGTCTGTGAATTACGCCGCGCCACGCTGTACGATGTCGATGCGGTTTACGCGCTGATTTGTGAACTGAAGCAGGGCAAGTTTGACCATCAGGCCTTTAGCGCCGGGTATGCGGCCAATCTGCAGGATCACAACATGTGCTACCAGCTGGCGCTGCTCGACGGACAGGTCGTCGGGATGATTGGTTTGCATCTGCAGTTTCACCTGCACCACGCCAACTGGATCGGCGAGATCCAGGAATTAGTGGTGATGCCGCAGGCGCGCGGGTTAAAAGTGGGCAGCCAACTGCTGGCCTGGGCCGAAGAGACGGCGCGTGAAGCGGGCGCAGAAATGACCGAGTTGTCCACCAGCATTCAACGCCACGACGCACACCGCTTTTACCTGCGCGAAGGCTATTTGCAGAGCCATTTCCGCTTCACCAAGCCGTTGTAGGGAGACGTTATGAGTCTGACCATCACGCTGACGGGTACCGGCGGCGCGCAACTGGTGCCGGTTTTTGGCTGCGACTGCCCCGCCTGCCAGCGGGCACGTATTCAATCGCAATATCGCCGCCGACCCTGTAGCGGCGTGGTCAAATTCAACAAGGCAATTACGCTGCTTGATGCAGGGATCCCGCATCTGATGGACGACTGGCCCGCCGGTAGCTTCCGCCAGTTTCTGCTCACCCACTACCATATGGATCATGTGCAGGGACTGTTTCCGCTGCGCTGGGGCGTGGGGAAAACGATCCCGGTATATGGGCCGCCGGATGAACAGGGCTGCGACGATTTGTTTAAGCATCCCGGCATTCTCGACTTTAGCCACACCGTCGAACCGTTTGTGGTGTTTGATTTGCAGGGGTTACAGGTGACACCGCTGCCGCTCAACCACTCAAAGCTGACGTTTGGCTATCTGCTGGAAACCGCGCACAGCCGCGTAGCGTGGCTGTCAGATACCGCCGGTCTGCCCGACAAAACGCTGACGTTTCTGGGCAACAATCAACCGCAGGCGATGATCATCGACTGTAGCCATGCCCCGCGCACGCAACCGCCGCGCAACCACTGCGATGTAAATACCGTGATTGCGCTCAATGACGTTATCCGCTGCCCACGGGTGATTCTGACCCACATCAGCCATCAGTTCGACGAGTGGCTAATGCATAATCCGCTACCGACAGGTATCGAGGCCGGGTATGACGGCATGGAGATTGTGCTGGATTAAGCGGTGACACTTCATAATAAGACTTGTTAACAGGTCTTTCCATCCTATATTAAGACCAGTTAAATGGTCTTAAGGAGCGATTATGCCGCATATCATTTTAAGCGACACCACCGCGAGCGTGAGCTAAAAAAGAACCCGATGGCGACTGTTAGCGCAGGAGATGGGTTTCCGGTCGCAATCCTGAACCGTAACCAGCCCGCCTTTTATTGTGTTCCAGCTGAGCTTTACGAAAAAATGCTTGATGCACTGGACGATCAGCAACTGGTTAAATTAGTCCATGAACGGAACCAACAGCCACTGGTGGATGTTGATCTGGACAGCTATTTATGAGTTATACGGTAAAGTTCAGGGAAGATGCGCTGAAAGAATGGCAAAAATTGGATAAAACCATTCAGCAGCAGTTTGCCAAAAAACTTAAGAAATGCGGTGAAAATCCGCATGTCCCCTCCGCGAAGCTCAGGGGAATAGAAGATTGCTATAAAATCCAACTACGCACTTCAAGGTTCCGTCTTGTTTATCAAGTTATTGACGACACCCTGGTCATCGCTGTCGTTGCCGTCGGTAAACGCGAGCGTAGTGAAGTTTATAATCTTGCCAGCGAAAGACTGCGTTAACGATCGTAATCGTCTTCCATTCTACGCTCTTCATCTTCCAACTGACGCCGTTCCTGATCGAGCCGACGCTGGCGGTCATCCAGCTGCCGACGGCGGTCTTCAAACTGGCGGCGACGATCGTCATATTGCCTGCGGCGATCGTCGCTTACCTGGCGTTGCCAGCTTTCGTCGCGCGAGTCGTCGTAATCCCGATTATTATCAGGCTTATAGGCGTCGCTGACGGCGCGTTGAATATTGCCGATGGCGTCATCAATAATATCCGCCTGCGCCGACACGGTAGTCAGCATCAGCAAACTGAAAAAAAAGATCGTCGGGGAGCGTGTCATAAACCAGCCTCAAAAAGAAACTCGCCCCACGGTAATCAAAGCGCTTGCTCACGAGTAGCGGAGGAATCTCAATTGCGCGGATGACGCAGCGCCTGCGCCAATTCCCCGCGGGTAAACGGTTTTCGCAAAAGTGCCACCTCGGGCAGGGCCGGGTTATGTGCCGGACGCAAATCCTGGCCGCTGATCAACAGGATGGCTAACTGCGGGTAATGCTTTAGCGCATGGTTAACCACATCCACGCCGCTTAATCCACCGGGCAGCATGAGGTCGCTGATCAGAATATCGATCTCTGAAGACGCGGCCAGCAGGTGCATTGCCTGCTCGCCGTTGGCGGCCTCCAGCGTCAGATAACCCAGCAGATGAAGCTGCTCACACAACGTCTGGCGTACATCGGCCTCATCTTCGAGCACCAACACCAGTTTCTCACCGCTGTTCGCCACGTGTTCCGCCACAGGGACGTCCTGAGGCTGCACCGGCACAATGGCGCGCGGGAGCTGTAACCGGACCGTGGTTCCCTGCCCCGGCGCGCTCTCAATTTCCACCCGACCACCGGACTGACGCACAAAACCGTACACCATCGACAGACCCAGCCCACTGCCGCTGCCGGTCTGTTTGGTGGTGAAGAACGGTTCAAAGACCTGCGCTTTGATCTCCTGCGACATCCCGCAGCCCTGGTCGGCCACCTCCAGCATCACCATGTCCTGCTTGCGTCCGTCGCTGCGCGTGACCCGCTGATTCCAGCTGCGAATTTTAATCGTACCCGCCTGCCCGTCCATCGCATCACGGGCGTTCATCACCAGATTAATAATGGCGTTTTCCAGCTGGCTGACGTCGATCCATGCCGGCCAGGCGGGTGACTGCGCTTCAATCTCCAGCGTCAGCGTCGCCGGTAGCGAATGGCGCATCAGCTCCCCCAGGTTCTCCAGCAACGTTTTCAACTCCACCGCATGTGGGTGCAGCGATTGCTTGCGCGAAAAAGCCAGCAGTCGCTGGGTCAGCAGCGCCCCGCGCTCGGCGGCTTTTAGCGCCCGGTTGATGCGCGGCGCATCGGGCGAGTCCGGACTGACCAAATCCAGACTGCCAATAATCACCGCCAGCAGATTATTGAAGTCATGCGCTAATCCGCCCGTCAGTTGCCCCACCGCCTTCAGCTTTTGGCTGTGCAGTAGCGCTTCTTCCAGTCCCTGACGTTCGGTGCGGTCGATTTCCATTTGCGTCGTTTTTTCTTTCAGCAGCCGGGTGGTGTGCTCCAGCGACGCCGTATTGCGGGCAAACACGCTAAAGGCGCGCGCCAGCTCTCCCAGCTCATCGCGCCGCTGCAGCGCCGGCACGATGACGTCTGATTCTCCATGCGCCAGCCGGGTCATCGCCCGCGAGATAGCCGTCAGGTTAGAACCTAAGTTGCGGTAGATATACCAGCCGGCAAAGCCGGTGATCACCACCGCCAGCAGCGCAAAAATCATAATAAACAGCACCCCGGACTGCAGTTCCTGATGGCTTTGCACCACCCGCTGCTCGGAGATACTCGCCACCTGCGAGACATACTGGTTGATATCGCTGTTGAGGATCGCCACCAGCGCTTTGATATGGAACATATACCAGCTAATCGCCAGGTCACTCTGCTCCAGCGCGGACGAAAGCGGCTCCAGCTTATGCAGTTCCAGGTTGAAGTCGCTAAGAATACGACTCACCAACTGGCTGGGGTTTTGCAGAACAAGCGCGGGCATAACGCCGCCCAACTGTTTGATTACCGAACGCGGCGTCGGCGTTTCAATAGCAGCGACGATCAGGCGATCCATCTGCTCCAGCAGCGCGTTATCTTGCGCGCCGGTGAGTTTTTGCAGATGGCGTAAATAACTTTGATTCTGGTACAGCGAACTGAGCAGAGCGTTTCGTTCCAGGTGCCGCAACTGCCCGCGCTGCAGCATACCTTCCACGCTGCTTTGCAGCTCATTACTGCGTTGGATAATCCGCTCGACCAGCCCCGACTCCTGCTGCGCTAGCGGCGCGTTGGCCAACTGTTCCAGAGAATGCTTAAGCGCGCGCTGGGTCTCCTGTAGCCGTTCCGCTTCACCTTTGTATTCCAGCGCGCCGACGACCTGTGAGAGCCGCACCGCCGCCGTCGCGACGTTCGCCGTGTCGCGCGCCAGATTCATGCTGCCGGTCATGTCATCAACGGTTTGCTGCTGCACCTGTTCCTGGATCTGGCTGGCGTGCTGAAACCCCAGCACCGCCACGCCGCTGACCATCAGCGTGACCGCCACCACCAGCAGATTGAAGAACAGCAATCGCCCGCGCGCACTGGCGAAAAAGTGACGTCCGGGTTGCGGCATATCACGCTCCATGAAGAAAAATCGCAATATGACAAATATGAACGGCTTCTGACATTTTGCATTTACATTCCTGTGATGGACTGCTGATATCGGCCACCCCGCAGGAGATCCGTTATGAGCAAGACACCGGTTCTGGAGATGCGCAATATTGCCAAAGCATTCGGCAAATTTTACGCGCTGAAAGGGGTTGATTTAACGGTGTGGTCCGGAGAAATCCACGCCCTGATGGGTGAAAACGGCGCCGGGAAAAGTACCCTGATGAAGATCCTCGCCGGGGCCTATACCGCCACCAGCGGTGAGATCCTGATTGACGGTCAGCCCTTTCATATTCGCGGACCCAAGGATGCGCTGAGCGCTGGCATCACGCTGATTTATCAGGAGATGCAGCTCGCGCCAAATCTGACGGTAGCGGAAAATATCTTTCTTGGCAGCGAACTGTCGCGCGGTGGTTTGGTACAGCGCAAAGAGATGGTGATGCAGGCGCAAAAGGTCATCGACCGGCTCGGGGCACAGTTTAAGGCCAGCGATCGGGTCATGACGCTGACCATCGCCGAGCAGCAGCAAGTGGAAATAGCCCGCGCCCTGCACCGTAACAGCCGCATCCTGGTCATGGATGAACCCACCGCAGCCCTCTCTTCACGTGAAACCCACCGCCTGTTTGAGCTGATCATGCGCCTGCGTGATGAAGGGATGGCGATTATCTACATCAGTCACCGCATGGCGGAAGTATATGAGCTCTCGGATCGCGTCAGCGTGTTGCGCGACGGGCAGTACGTCGGTAGCCTGACCCGCGACAAGCTCAACGCCTCTGAACTGGTGCGCATGATGGTTGGCCGCCCGTTAAGCGATCTGTTCAACAAAGAGCGCGATATCCCTTTAGGCAAAGCACGCCTGAACGTGCATCACCTGACCGACGGCAGCAAAGTCCAGCCATGCAGTTTACTGGTGCGTTCCGGGGAGATTGTCGGCCTGGCCGGACTGGTCGGTGCCGGTCGCTCCGAGCTGGCGCAGCTGATTTTTGGCGTGCGCAAAGCCATCAGCGGCCTGATTGAAGTCGATGGCGAGCCGGTGGTGATCCACTCCCCGCGTGAGGCCATCGATCACGGCATCGGCTTTCTGACCGAGAACCGCAAAGAACAGGGGCTGTTTTTAGAGCTGGCGGCGGCTGAAAACATCACCATAGCCACGCTGGAGCGTGACGCCAACTGGGGCATGCTGAACCGCAAAAAAGCGCAGACCATCTCCGATGACGCCATTCAATTGCTCAACATCCGCGTGCCCCACGCGCAGGTCCGCGCAGGCGGGCTATCCGGCGGCAATCAGCAAAAATTACTTATCTCGCGCTGGGTGGCGATTGGCCCGCGCATTTTGATCCTCGACGAACCCACGCGCGGCGTGGACGTCGGCGCCAAAAGCGAGATCTACCGGATCATGAACGAGATGGCGCGCAAAGGTGTGGCGATCTTAATGATCTCCAGCGAACTGCCGGAAGTGGTCGGCATGAGTGACCGGGTGTACGTGATGCGCGAAGGCAGTATTGCCGGTGAGCTGAACGGACAAAGCATTACTCAGGAAAATATTATGACGCTGGCAACCGGCGTGAACGACTCCCATCATCAGGCGGTGTCCCATGAATAATCCAACCCCTTCCCAGCCGGTGGTGAAATCCGCCTCGGCGAAAAAAATGTTGATGGGCGATCTGATGCAAACGGTCGGTATCTTGCCCATTTTAATCCTGATTGTGGCGGTATTTGGCTTTATCGCACCCAACTTTTTTACTGAAAGTAACCTGCTCAACATCACGCGTCAGGCGTCGATCAACATCGTGCTGGCGGCGGGGATGACCTTCATCATTCTCACTGGCGGGATCGACCTTTCCGTCGGTTCCATTCTCGGCACCACCGCGGTGGCGGCGATGGTCGTGTCGCTGATCCCGGAGCTGGCAATGTTGTCGATTCCGGCGGCATTGATGCTTGGCCTGGCACTGGGGCTGTTTAACGGCGCGCTGGTCGCCTTTGCCGGACTGCCACCGTTTATCGTCACCCTCGGCACCTATACCGCGCTGCGCGGCGCGGCTTACCTGCTGGCGGACGGCACCACGGTTATCAACTCCAATATCAGCTTCGAGTGGATTGGTAACAACTACCTCGGGCCAATCCCGTGGCTGGTGGTGATTGCGTTGGCGGTCATTGCGGTGTGCTGGTTCATTCTGCGTCGCACCACGTTGGGCGTTCATATTTACGCGGTGGGCGGCAACATGCAGGCCGCGCGGTTAACCGGTATCAAAGTGTGGCTGGTGCTGCTGTTCGTCTACGGCATGAGCGGGCTGCTTTCCGGCCTTGGCGGGGTGATGAGCGCCTCGCGACTGTACAGCGCCAACGGCAACTTGGGCATGGGCTATGAGCTGGACGCCATCGCCGCGGTGATCCTCGGCGGCACCAGTTTTGTCGGCGGGATCGGCACCATCACCGGCACGCTGGTGGGGGCGTTGATTATCGCTACGCTCAATAACGGCATGACGCTAATGGGCGTGTCTTATTTTTGGCAACTGGTGATCAAAGGGGCGGTGATCATCATAGCGGTGCTTATCGACAAATACCGTACCCGACACCATCAAAGTGCATAGACAAGCTTACTGGCCTACCCATTTGTAGGCCTGATAAGCGCAGCGCCATCAGGCGTATAACAACAATACCCTACGTGAGGAAACGAGTATGCGTTTGAAGCCATTAGTTACCGCGCTCTGTGCTGGCGCACTGCTTGCCGCGACGCCGTATGTGCAGGCAAAAGAACTGAAATCCATCGGCGTAACGGTCGGCGATCTTGCCAACCCGTTCTTCGTGCAGATAACCAAAGGTGCGGAGCTGGAAGCGCGCAAGCTGGCGGGGGATAACGTCAAAGTGACGCTGGTGTCCAGCGGCTACGATCTCGGTCAACAGGTGTCGCAGATAGACAACTTTATTGCCGCCAAAGTCGACATGATCATTCTTAACGCGGCGGATTCCAAAGGCATCGGCCCGGCGGTAAAACGGGCGAAAGACGCAGGAATTGTGGTCGTCGCCGTTGACGTGGCAGCGGAAGGTGCTGACGCCACCATCACCTCCGACAACACTCAGGCCGGTGAAATGGCCTGTAAATACATCACCGACCGCCTGAAAGGGAAAGGCAACGTCGTTATCATCAACGGGCCGCCGGTTTCCGCCGTGCAGAACCGCGTGGAAGGCTGCCAGACCGAGTTCAAACGCCACCCGGACATCAAGGTGCTGTCGCATAATCAGAACGCGAAGGGCAGCCGTGAAGGTGGGCTGGAGATCATGACCGCTCTGCTGGCGGCCAATCCGAAGATCGACGGCGTGTTCGCGATTAACGATCCGACAGCGATCGGGGCCGATCTGGCCGCAAAACAGGCGCAGCGTAGCGAATTCTTTATTGTCGGCGTCGACGGATCGCCGGACGGCGAAGAAGCACTGAAGCGGGAAAATTCATTATTTGTGGCGACCCCGGCACAAGATCCGCAGGTGATGGCAGCCAAAGCGGTCGAAATCGGCTATGACATATTGCAGGGTAAACCCGCGCCGAAAGAGCCCGTGCTGATTCCGGTGACGATGATCGATAAGAACAACGTCGGCAGCTATAAGGGTTGGACGGTAAAATAAGTCGCCACAACAACGCCGGATGGCGGCAAAAATGCCTTATCCGGCCTACAAGATCGCTATGAATTTGTAGGCCGGATAAGCGCAGCGCCATCCGGCATTATATTAAGGAGAATTCTGTCCATGAAACGCTCCGCAATAAATGAGATTCTGGGTCACACGCGCCAGTTTTTTTCCTTGCACGACGTGCATCTCCCGCCCTTCGCAAGCTTCCCACCCACCCAATGGCGCAAACTCGACGCCGGAGCCTGGCGTGAAGTCTTTGACCTCAAACTCGGCTGGGACGTCACCGCATTCGGCGGTGATAACTTTGCCGCCCTGGGCTTAACGCTGTTTACCCTGCGTAATGGTTCACCAAAAGGCATGCCCTATGAGAAATGCTACGCCGAAAAAATCATGCACGTCCGCGATGGCCAGGTGACGCCAATGCATTTTCACTGGCGCAAGCGCGAAGACATTATTAATCGCGGCGGCGGTAATTTGATTGTCGAACTGTGGAACGCCGGAGTCAGAGAACAAACGGAAGACAGCGACGTCAGCGTGGTGATTGACGGCTGCCGGCAAACGCACGCCGCAGGCAGCCAGCTGCGCCTGACGCCGGGGGAAAGCATCTGCCTGACGCCCGGTCTGTATCATAGCTTCTGGGCCGAAGAAGGATTTGGCGACGTGCTGGTTGGCGAAGTGTCTTCGGTTAACGACGACGATCACGATAACCATTTCCTGCAACCCATCGCCCGCTATAACGACATTGAAGAAGACGAACCGGCGCTGCTGGTGTTGTGTAACGAATACCGCCTGTTCCGCTAACCAAGGAGCACATTATGCCGTTGATTTCCCTCGCCGATGGCCTCGCCCATGCCCGCGAGCACCGCTATGCCTTAGGCGCGTTTAACGTTCTGGATTCGCACTTCCTGCGTGC
Organism: Citrobacter sp. Res13-Sevr-PEB04-36; assembly: GCF_015672735.1. Lineage (GTDB taxonomy): Bacteria > Pseudomonadota > Gammaproteobacteria > Enterobacterales > Enterobacteriaceae > Citrobacter. Next base: position 42,877 of record NZ_JADABY010000006.1, read on the forward strand.
GCTGTTTGCCGCCGCGAAGCAGGAACGATCGCCGTTTATTATCAACATTGCCGAAGTGCATTTTAAATATATTTCGCTGGATTCTCTGGTCGAAGCGGTAAAGTTCGAAGCCGCACGCCATGACATTCCGGTGGTGCTTAACCTCGATCACGGCCTGCATTTTGAGTCGGTGGTGCGGGCGCTGCGCTTAGGCTTCAGCTCGGTGATGTTCGATGGTTCTACGCTGGAGTACGAGGAGAATATTCGCCAGACCCGCGAGGTGGTGAAGATGTGCCACGCCGTCGGCGTGTCGGTGGAAGCGGAGCTGGGGGCCGTCGGCGGCGATGAAGGCGGCGCGCTGTACGGCCATGCCGACGAGTCGCTGTTTACCGACCCGATGTTGGCACGAGATTTCGTCGACAGAACCGGCATTGATGCCTTAGCCGTCGCCATTGGCAATGCGCACGGAAAATATAAAGGCGAACCGGTGCTCGACTTCCCGCGCCTGGATGCTATTCGCCAGCAGGCGGCGATCCCACTGGTACTGCACGGCGGCTCCGGCATTAGCGACGACGATTTCCGGCGCGCCATCGAGCTTGGCATCCACAAGATCAACTTCTACACCGGTATGTCACAGGCGGCGCTGGCGGCGGTGGAGTCGCGGATGAACAACCGCCAGCCGCTGTACGACGAATTTGCTGAGCTGCTGCTGGGTATCGAAGAGGCCATTACCGATACCGTTTCCGAACAGATGCGCATCTTTGGCAGCGTGGGGCAGGTCTGATGGAACGCAGAGGCATTATCGCCGCAGGCAATATGCTGGTCGATCATGTGCATCAAATTGTGCAGTGGCCAGAGTGTGGCTGGCTGGCGGAGATCACCCACAGCGAACGCGCGACCGGCGGTGCGCCTCTGAACGTGCTGCTGACGCTGGCGAAAATGCACACCGGGCTACCGCTGCAGGCGGTGGGATTGATCGGTCAGGACAGCGATGGCGACTACATTATGGCGATGCTCGAGCAGTATCACGTGAATCGCCAGCACGTGCAGCGCACCACGTCCGCCCCCACCTCGATGTCGCAGGTGATGACCGACCCAAGCGGCCAGCGCACTTTTTTTCATTCTCCCGGTGCAAACCGGCTGCTGGATCTGCCCGCCTTTGAGCAGCTTGATAGCACGATGAAAATTTTCCATCTCGGCTATCTGCTGCTGCTCGACAGCCTGGACAAGCCGGATGATACCTTTGGCACGCGCAGCGCCCGGCTGCTGGCGCAAATGCGCGACAACGGGTTTGAAACATCGCTGGACCTGGTGTCGCGCAAGGGCGATCCGCGCTATCAGCCGCTGGTAATGCCCGCGCTCCGTCATCTCGATTATCTGGTGATCAACGAGCTGGAAGCCGGCGAGTTCAGCGGGCTGGCGATCCGCCAGCCCAACGGTGAGCTGCATATCCCGCACATCGCCAGCGCCGCACGTGAGCTGCTGGACGCGGGCGTGCGCCAGCGGGTGGTGATCCACTGCCCGGAAGGCGCCTGGGGCGAAACACCGGATCGGGCCGGGGCGTGGATACCGTCACAGTTACTGGCACAGGAGGAGATCGTCGGCAGCGTCGGCGCGGGTGACGCGTTTTGCGCCGGATTTTTGTATGGCTGCCATGAACACTGGCCGCTGGAAGAGAGTATCCGACTGGCGCACGCCTGCGCGCGGGCCAGTTTGTTGTGCGCCAATGCCATCGACGGCGCGAAAACGCTGGCAGAGTTAAAAGCAGAAATGGCTGACGCCTGATGCGCTACGCTTATCAGGCCTACGTTCGCATCGTCCGGAAATATGCCTGATGCGCTGCGCTTATCAGGGCTACGACCGTATCAGGCCTACGGGGTCGTTATCGCTTTTGTAGGCCGGATAAGGCGTTTACGCCGCATCCGGCAACTGCACACGATCACGCCGCCTTATCATGATATTGCACGTCGGCGGCAAACACATAACCCAGCCCGCGCAGGGTTTTTATCAGCATAGGCTGATGCGGGTTGGCTTCTATTTTGCGCCGCAATCGCATGATTAACACGTCGATGGTGCGATCAAACACCTCGACGCTGTCGCTGCGCGTCAGTTCCAGCAGTTGCTCGCGGCTCAACACCCGCCGGGCATGTTGTGCCAGCGCCAGCAGCAGGCTGTATTCGCCCTGCGTCAGGTCGACTTTCAACTGCTGGGGATTACGCAACTGGCAGCCCGCGGTATCCAGATGCCAGCCATTAAAGGAAAGCCCGGTGGTTTGCGCACCCGAGCCTTCAGGCATGAGCACGCCTACGCGTCTGAGCACCGCCTTCACCCGCGCCACCAGCACCCGCGCGTTGAACGGTTTACCGATGTAATCATCAGCGCCCATTTCCAGCCCGACCACCACATCCGACTCACTGCCCATACCCGTTAGCATCACCACCGGCAGGCCGGGCCTCATCTTTTGCACCTGTTGCAGCACCATCAGACCGTTGGTGTCGGGCAGCACCATATCCAGTAATACCAGCGCAATATCCGGCTGAGTCTCAATACAGCGCAACGCCTCCTGCCCGGTATGACAGGCCGTCACGGCAAAGACGTGTTCGCTCAGCACATCCTCCAGGAGTGCGCAGATTGTTACATCATCATCCACAACCAGTATGGCCGGCTTCATTGTTTTTCCCCATCTTGCGCCAACTCAAATGAGTGTGAATGATTCTGCACAGAGTGACAGAGATAAGGCACAAGGACGTGCGGGAAACATAGCCCCGGTCACACTGCCAGGCCGTCACACTTGTAGGATTCGTCACGTCAAATATGACGACAGCCTGTTTTTCGTCAGGGTTTTGCGCAAATGATGCCCGTATTATCGGCTAATGACCCTGATAAAAACATGGCATAAAAGATGCATAACAAAAGCGACAAGCGCGTATGCGCGATTTGATTAACTGGAGCGAGACCGATGAAAAAAGTCGTCACGGTTTGCCCATATTGCGCATCAGGTTGCAAAATCAACCTGGTGGTCGATAACGGCAAAATCGTCCGGGCTGAGGCGGCGCAGGGGAAAACCAACCAGGGTACCTTGTGTCTGAAGGGCTACTATGGCTGGGATTTTATCAACGATACCCAGATCCTAACCCCTCGCCTGAAAACCCCAATGATCCGTCGCCAACGTGGCGGCAAACTGGAATCTGTTTCCTGGGATGAAGCGCTGGATTACGTGGCAACACGCCTGAGCGCCATCAAAGCGAAGTATGGCCCGGATGCCATTCAGACGACCGGTTCATCTCGCGGAACGGGTAATGAAACCAACTATGTAATGCAAAAATTCGCGCGCGCCGTTATTGGTACCAATAACGTTGACTGCTGCGCTCGCGTCTGACACGGCCCTTCGGTTGCAGGTCTGCACCAATCGGTCGGTAACGGCGCAATGAGTAATGCGATTAACGAAATTGATAACACCGATTTAGTGTTTATTTTCGGGTACAACCCGGCGGATTCCCACCCTATCGTGGCGAATCACGTGATTAACGCTAAACGCAACGGGGCGAAAATTATCGTCTGCGATCCGCGCAAAATTGAAACCGCGCGTATTGCCGACATGCACATCGCGTTAAGAAACGGCTCGAATATCGCGCTGCTCAACGCCATGGGTCATGTCATCATCGAAGAAAAACTGTACGACCAGGCGTTCGTCGCCTCACGTACGGAAGGCTTCGAAGAGTACAGCAAGATTGTCGAAGGCTATACGCCAGAGTCCGTCGAAGAGATTACTGGCGTGAGCGCACAGGAAATTCGTCAGGCTGCGCGTATGTACGCATCGGCAAAAAGTGCGGCAATCCTGTGGGGCATGGGCGTGACCCAGTTCTATCAGGGTGTGGAAACCGTGCGTTCACTGACCAGCCTCGCGATGCTGACCGGTAACCTCGGTAAGCCAAGCGTCGGCGTTAACCCGGTACGTGGCCAGAACAACGTTCAGGGCGCGTGCGACATGGGCGCGCTGCCGGATACCTATCCGGGCTATCAGTACGTTAAATTCCCGGAAAACCGCGAGAAGTTCGCCAAAGCCTGGGGCGTGGAAAGTCTACCTGCCCATACCGGCTATCGCATCAGCGAACTGCCGCACCGTGCGGCGCATGGCGAAGTACGCGCGGCGTACATTATGGGTGAAGATCCATTACAGACTGATGCTGAACTGTCCGCAGTGCGCAAAGGCTTTGAGGATCTGGAACTGGTCATCGTGCAGGATATCTTCATGACCAAAACCGCCGCTGCCGCAGACGTTATTTTACCGTCTACGTCATGGGGTGAGCATGAAGGCGTCTTCTCGGCGGCTGACCGTGGTTTCCAGCGCTTCTTTAAAGCGGTTGAACCGAAGTGGGATCTGAAAACGGACTGGCAGATTATCAGTGAAATCGCCACCCGTATGGGCTACCCGATGCACTACAACAACACCCAGGAAATCTGGGATGAGTTGCGTCATCTGTGCCCGGATTTCTACGGTGCCACCTACGAGAAGATGGGCGAACTGGGCTATATCCAGTGGCCTTGCCGCGACACCTCGGATGCCGATCAGGGCACGTCTTACCTCTTCAAAGAGAAGTTCGACACCCCGAATGGTCTGGCGCAGTTCTTCACCTGCGACTGGGTAGCGCCAATCGACAAACTGACCGACGAGTACCCGATGGTCCTGTCGACGGTGCGCGAAGTCGGGCACTACTCTTGCCGTTCAATGACCGGCAACTGTGCGGCGCTGGCGGCATTAGCGGATGAACCGGGCTACGCCCAGATCAACACCGCCGATGCTGAACGTCTGGGCATTCAGGATGAAGAGCTGGTGTGGGTTAACTCACGCAAAGGCCGGGTCATTACCCGTGCAGCAGTCAGCGAACGTCCGAACAAAGGCGCGATTTACATGACCTACCAGTGGTGGATTGGGGCATGTAATGAACTGGTCACCGAGAACCTGAGTCCGATTACCAAAACGCCAGAGTACAAGTACTGTGCCGTCAACGTTGAGCGCATTGCCGACCAGCGTGCTGCCGAGCAGTATGTGATTGATGAGTACACCAAGCTGAAAGCCAGCCTGCGCGAAAGCGCGATGGGCTGATCTGCCGGATGGCGGCATGAATGCCTTATCCGGCCTACGACCTGTTTCCACTGTAGGCCTGATAAGATGCGTTGGCATCGCCATCAGGCATTTTCCTTACAACGGTCTCCATTCGGAGGCCGTTTTTTTATGCAAATAATCTCTCTATACTGTTCGTTCCCTACTCTAAATCTAAAAATAAGATGAAACGACTTTTCGCCTTGATGGTGTTATTGACATGTTTTGCCCATGCCGAAGAACCTGGTAGCCAGTTCCTGAAGGCCGCCGAGGCTGGAGACCGACGCGCACAATACTTTCTCGCCGATACCTGGTTTAGTTCAGGCGATTTGAGTAAAGCCGAATACTGGGCGCAAAAGGCCGCCGACAATGGAGATTCGGACGCCTGGGCTTTGTTGGCACAAATTAAAATTACCAATCCAGTCAGTCTGGATTATCCGCAAGCCAAAACGCTGGCTGAAAAAGCGGCCCAGGCGGGCAGTAAGAGCGGCGAAATTACCCTGGCACGGATCCTGGTCAATACCCAGGCGGGGCATACCGATTACCCCAAAGCCATTACGCTGTTACAAAACGCCTCGGAGAATCTGGAGAGCGACTCCGCCGTTGATGCACAGATGCTGCTCGGCCTGATTTACGCCAACGGCGTAGGCATTCCCGCAGACGATGACAAAGCCACCTGGTATTTCAAACGCAGCTCCGCTATTTCGCGTACCGGGTATTCCGAGTACTGGGCCGGGATGATGTTCCTGAACGGTGAGCAGGGTTTTATTGAGAAGAACAAACAAAAGGCGCTGCACTGGTTGAATCTGAGTTGTACGGAAGGGTTTGATACCGGCTGCGAGGAGTTTGATAAGTTAACGAACGGGTAATGGTGTAAGCGTTGTCGTTGTAGGCCTGATAAGCGTAGCGCCATCAGGCAACCCGGAGCAGATTGCCGGATGGCGGCGCAAGTGCCTTATCCGGCCTACAGACCGTCGCTGCCCGTAGGCCGGATAAGCGGTGGCGCCATCCGGCAATCTGTCATTACTTACTGATTGGCGGTCTTATCAAAACGACCCAATACTTCACGCTCATAGGCCAGCGCTTTTTTACGGTCAAATTTGTGTTCCCACTTGGCGATAACCAGTACCGCCAGCGCGTTACCCACCACGTTTAGCGCCGTACGCGCCATGTCGAGGATACGATCAACACCGGCGATAAACGCCAGACCTTCCAGCGGAATGCCCACGCTACCCAATGTTGCCAGCAGCACCACAAACGACACGCCCGGCACGCCCGCGATCCCTTTCGAGGTCACCATCAGCGTCAGCACCAGTACAATTTCCTGCCACAACGACAGGTCAATGCCGTACAGCTGGGCGATAAAAATCGCGGCGATACTCTGGTACAGCGTCGAACCGTCAAGGTTGAACGAATACCCGGTCGGCACCACAAAACTGGTGATTGAGGCCGGTGCGCCATAGGCTTCCATCTTCTCAATAATACGCGGCAGCACGCTCTCAGAGCTGGCGGTAGAGTAGGCCAGAATCAGCTCGTCTTTCAGAATACGAATCAGGATCCAGATGCTCAAACCGCACACGCGCGCCACGATACCGAGCACCACCAGCGCGAAGAACAGGATGGCGAAATGCACCAGCAGCACCAGCTTCGCCAGCGGCCACAGGGAGGCAAAACCGAAGTTCGCCACGGTGACGGCGATCAGCGCAAAAACACCGACCGGCGCATAACGCATCACCATGTGCGTTACTTTAAACATCGTTTCAGAGATGGAACGGAACACGGTTACCAGCGGTTCGCGGTGAGTGGCCGGCAGTGAAGACAGGCCCAGACCAAACAGCACCGAGAAGAAGATAATCGGCAGCATGTCGCCTTTCGCCATCGACGCAACGATGTTGGTCGGCACCAGTGACAAAATCGTACCCATCAGGCCATGCGCGTGGCTCTGCACTTCTGCGGTTGTACTTTGATATTTCGAAATATCCACGGTCGCCAGCTGCGACATATCGACACCGGTACCAGGCTGGAACACATTCGCCAGCGTGATGCCGAGGATAATTGCCACGGTGGTGATCACTTCGAAATAGATAATGGTTTTGGCGCCAATACGGCCCAGCTGTTTGGCATCACCTACCCCGGCAATACCGACGATCAGCGTGGAGATAACAATCGGCACAACAATCATTTTGATCAGGTGGATAAAGATATCCCCTGCCGGAGACAGCAGGTTGACCACCAGCCATTCGCGGCTGTCACTGTGGTAATGCAGGTAACTCCCCAGCAAAATGCCCAGCACCATGGCGATCAAAATCTGCCAGGCCAGGCTGACTTTCAAATTTTTCATAACAACGGACTTCCTCGATGGAGCGCTATTTCACATATAACCTATGGGAATAGTACATACTGAAAGGGTATGAATTGTGTTGCGTTCGTTTATAGAATTTTTTAACGCTTATACCCAAAACAATTCGAGTTGCAGGAAGTCGGCGACGCAGCAAATCCTCAGGAGCTTACATGAGTAAGTGACTGGGGAGAGCGAGGAAAGCCAACACACCTGCAGCTTGAAGTATGACGGGTATATTATCATTATCATCTGCATGGCATTCCGCGCAACCCTTTAAGAACAGGGCCTTTAGCTGATTTTATGCATAAAAACGCGAGTTTGTGCGGGTCATCATGAATAACTTTTTGTTATAAAAGAATATTTATTTGATAAAAAATGAAGAATTATGACTGTGCGTTTTTTTCGCTAATTTGTTCAACTGCTGTTTTTTTACACAGTGAAAACGATGCAAATCACAAAAAAACAAAATTATTTTTGTCGATTCTGCAGCAATTTCGCCATATTGATCGAGTCAATCAATTGAGCACGATCCACCCTCGGTGAGTTTAAATCGAGGACTGTTTGCCACTGCAAAATAGCTTGCGCGTAGTCGGCCTGCATAAACGCATCGGCAGCCAGCAGCATCAGCGCGGTGACTTCTGTCGGGTCCAGCGCCAGCGATTTATCGATCATCTCACGGGTTTGCGGCGTCATGTGCTGCCCGGCCTGATAGTACAGCACCGTCGCCAGCGCCGAATAGATCTCGGCGTTTTCACCGCGCAAACGCAGCGCCTGCTCATAGGCCAGTAGCGCATTATGATACGCGTTTTGCCAAAGATAATACTCACCCAGTTGCGCCCACTGCGTGCTGTCCTGCGGGTTGGCTCGTATTTTTGACTGCAACGAAAGCAGCTGTTTTTCCTGCATATTTTCATCAGAAAACGCGTGCAACGGGTCCGCCAGTCGCGCCTGCTCTTGCTGGACAGCCTGCCATTTTGGCGACAATAAATACCCTCCAGTGCAGACAACCACCATCAGCACAGCCACAGCAGCCAGGCGTTTTACCGGCATCGGACGTAACGGTGTACAACATTCAGGCTGACTCATCGTTCGTCCTCTTCTATACGCTGACACGTTCTCACCCGCCAGATAATCACGCCCACCAAAAGCAATAACAGGCACGGCAACGCCCACAGCAGCAGCGTTTGCTCATTGAGCGGCGGGTTATAGCGGACGAAATCACCGTAACGATCGGTCATCCACGTGGTGATCTCGTGTTCACTTTTACCCTCTGCCACCATGCTGTAAACCTGATGACGCATACTGACCGCCACCGGCGCATTGGACTCCAGTAAGTTTTGATTCTGGCACTGTGGGCAGCGCAACTGGCTGGCAATAGACAGTGCCTTTTCCTGCTGTTGCGGGTTGTCAAAACGCCAGGTGTCGACAACCTGGGCATGCGTAGCGAAAGTGATGAAAAACAAGACGATCGTTAAGAGTAAAAACTTTCTGCCGGATGGCGCTGCGCTTATCCGGCCTACGGTTTGCGTACCCTGTAGGCCGGATAAAGCGTTTACGCCGCCATCCGGCAACGCTGTGATTAATTTACGCATCGCGCTTTCTCCCCCGCCAGCCGCTGAGCAGCGCACCGAGCACCATCAGCAGCCCTCCGCCCCAAATCCAACGTACGCCGCTTTGCACGTACAGGCGCATGGCGTAGCGCTCCGGTCCGGTTTTTTCGCCAATCACCGCGTACCAGTCGTGCAGCAGGTTCCAACGGATACCCGGCTCCATCATTTGTTGGCGACGCGCGGCATAGAAGCGTCTTTCGGGCTGCAGGCTGCCGATGCGTTTCTCATCCTGCCAGAGCGTAATCAGCGCTTTCTCGCTGGTGTAGTTTCCTTTTGCTTCCAGAGAGAGGTGCTCAAAGCGGAAAACATAACCCGCCAGTTCAACCTGCTGTCCAGGACTCAGATTCAGACTCATTTCCTGGCGGCTCCCGCTGGAGAACACAATCCCTGCCGCAAAAACCAGCACACCAGCATGCGCCAGCAGCGCCGGAAGCTGGCTTCGCAGCGGCACCTTCCGGCTTCTGATCGTCGCTATTACGATGACCACCAGCATCAGCAGGCCAAACGGCAGCGTTGCACGGTTGAAGTAAGGTGCCCCAACGGAGAGTCGTCCCCAACCAAACAGGCCGTAAATCATCGGATACAGCGTGCCAATCAGCACAATCAGCAGCACCGCGCAAAACAGCAGCAGCGCGACCAGAATCATCATCTCACGCGACCAGCCGCCAAAACGTACCGTGTGACCTACGTCCCGCGCGCGCCAGGCATACAGACCGAGCGAGGCCAGACTTAACACGGTAAACAGCGCAAACAGCGGTGCAGCGCGGACGTTGTCCAGCGCGAAGGCATGAACAGAAACCAGAATGCCGGAACGCACAATCAGCGTGCCCAGCAGGGATAAGATCAGCGTGACAATCGCCAGTAGCAGCGACCAGTGCTGGAAGCCTCCACGCTGGCGCGAGACATACAGGCTGTGCAGTAGCGCGCTGGCGGAAAGCCAGGGTAATAAGGAGGCGTTTTCTACCGGGTCCCAGAACCACCAGCCGCCCCAGCCCAGTTCGCAATAGGCCCACCAGGAGCCAAGAATGATACCCAGCGTCAGGGCGCACCAGCCGGGCAGTGCCCAGCGCCAGCACACCCAGGCAGTCTGTGCATTTAAGCCGCCACGCAGCAGCGAAGCCAGCGCCACGCCGGCCGCCACCATCAGCCCACCGTAGCCCAGATACAGCAGCGGTGGATGCAGAATCAGCCCCAGATGTTGCAGCATCGGGTTCAGGTCGCGTCCTTCAATTGCCGGCGGGAAGATGCGTACGAACGGATCGGACCACACCACCACGAATAGCAGCAATGACGCGGTCATCATTGACAGGACGCTGAGGGTTAACGGAAACAGCGCGTCCGGCTCGCGCCTGGAGCGCCAGGCGAACAGTGCGCTCCAGGCGGAAAGAAACAGCACCCACAGTAGCAGCGATCCTTCATGACCACCCCACACCGCCGCCAGCTTTAACCCCCACGGCAGCAAGCTATAGCTGTGCTGAGCAACGTAAACAACGGAGAAATCACTGGTCAGGAAACAGAACACCAGAATAGCAAAGGCCAGCAACAGCAACGTAAACTGCGTCCACACGCCCACACAGGCCAGACGCATAACGCCCTGCCAGCGCTGACGTACGCCCGTCAGCACGGCAAGCGGGGTCAATACGTTGACCCCGAGACTTAACAACAATGCCAGAAAACCGGCTTCAGGAAGGAGTACGTCCAGAAATCACCTTGCCCTACGCAACCGTCAGTTGCCCTGCATACAGAATGAAAAAGCGCAGCAACAGCACGCCGGTCAGGCTGGCACCGCATACTGCCAGCACACCGTGAAACGTCGGGCTGCGATTTGCCCAAGGTTTCAGCAGCATCGGCAGGATCAGCCCCAACCCGGCCACGCCCAGCCAGAACCACCAGGTCCAGAAACCACCGCCCAATGCCGCAACCAGCGCGCGCATTTTGCCGTCATCACCCAGCGCCAGCCCAACAAAGAAGGCTGCCAGCAGGAAGATTTCCAGCCACACCACCGGGGTTTCCATGCGGTGTACAAAATGCGCCTCGGTGGTGTGCGGGTTACCGCGATGGCGTAATGCCATGGCGATCAGCGCCACCGCCGCACCGGACGATATCCCGGAGAACAGGAACAGCACTGGCAGGATCGGGTTATTCAGGAATGGATAGGATTTCAATGCCGACAGCAGGAACCCAGTGTAGGCCCCGAGCAGCACCGCCAGCACCAGCATCACCGTTTCCAGCAGACGATGGAACGGTGTGATCAGCGCCAACAGTTTTGGCACGATCGCCAACCGTGGCACGAAGCGCTGTTGCAGGGCAATCACTTCTTTTTCAAAGATTTTTGCCAGCCACAGCACCAGCACCACCATATACAACTGGAACAACATGACTCCCATCGACATCACCGAGGTGAAGCTATAGTGGAACATCAGTTTCCAGAAGGTCCATGGACGCGTCAGGTGAAAAACCAGGATCAGCAGGCCAAGAATAATCGCTCCCGGCCCGAGTACCAGCGTGGTACGTAGTAACGTACTGTCTGAACCACCCGATTCCGGATGCAGCCGTCGCAACAATACCGCCAGCGTGACCAGCCCGGCGGAAATACCGATGAGGAACAGATAGATGGCGATGGGCCAGTCCCACACCAGTGATTCAAAATGGAATGCAGAAGCGGGTGTCATTGGCTCACCTCCCCGTATTTAAAGGGAACGCGGTAGACCTTCGGTTTGGTGCCCAGCGCCAGCTTGTAACGGTAGGTATTTTTCTGGTGCAACAGACGAGAGATCTCGCTGTTGGGATCGTCCAGATTACCAAACGTCAGCGCTTTCGTCGGACATGACTCAACGCAGGCAGGCTGCTTGCCCGCTTTCAGGTTGGTTTTACGGCAGAAGTCGCATTTATCCGCCGTCTTGTTGACCGGATGAATAAAGCGCACACGGTACGGGCAGGCGGCGATGCAATACTGGCAACCGACGCACAAATCCGGGTTCACATCCACAATACCGGTGGCGGCATCGCGATACGATGCCCCCGTCGGGCAGACGTCAACGCAGGGGGCATGATCGCAGTGCTGACACGAGTGGCGGAAGAAACGGTACTTCACATCAGGAAACGTCCCCAGCGGCTCGCTGCGAATAATCGTCAGACGCGATACACCTTCCGGCACGTTGTTCACTTCCCGACAGGCATCCATGCAGGCGGTACAGCCGATGCATAATGACTCATCATGTATCATGCCGTAACGCACGCCGTTGATGTTTAACGTCTTCGCCACGACGCGTCCCGCCGTCCCGCTAACAGCCACCAGCGCGCCGACGCCGGTGATAAACTGGCGACGAGAGCAACTCATGGATGCTCCTTAAGCAAGGGAATCGACGCCGGATTAAAGTTTGGATTGTTACGCTGATCGCTGTGGCAATCGACGCAAATCTTGATCCGTCCTTTATCGCTTAGCGTCTGCATCGTGTCTTGCTTCGGATGCAGTGAGTGACAGCTGGCACACGCTACTTTCGTCACGTGGACATCGTGCGGCCAGAACGCTTTTTGCAACTGCTCAGGCAGGTGACAGGACATACAGACGCTGTTTTGCTGCTCCACGTTGTACATCGGCTCGTTAAAGCGCATCACATCCTTCACCCCTTCGCGGTGATTGGGTGACGGCTGGCCGTGACAGTTGGTGCAGGTGACCGGCAGTTTATTATTCGGGTTGATCACTTCGGCATGTTTACCATGCATGCCTTCGGTATCGGGCTTGTGACAATCCAGACAAGCGGCATCCGGATTACGCTGTTGGGTTACCGTAAAGCGTTGATCCGAGTCCTGTGGCGTGGGGGTAGCGGCATTCCCGCACAGGCTCCAGAACAGGCCTGACGCCAGCACCCCAGCAGTTAATAACGAACGTAGTACGCTCATATTCACTCCGTTGAGTTATCCGCCCCTTACGGGGCGGAAGGGGGTTATTGGCTTAACAGACCGTTTTTACGCGCCTGGTCTTCCCACTGCGGAATCACCGTTTTGATGAAGTCCTGCTTCTCAGCATTGATTTGCTGCATGTTCAAACCGATCGCTTTCTGGGCTTTCTCTTTCGTCGAGATATCCGGCAGCGGAATTTCATGGGTGATGCCTTTGGTCGCCAGCAAACGAACCAGTTTGGTACGTGCATCGGCGGCTTTATCCATCGCGCTACCCAACATGCGCAGGCCTTCTTCCGGCGCGTGCATGTGAATACCGTGCGAGGCAATTGACAGATCCCAGCGCCATTGCGCGTGGCGAATGTCTTCCAGAATCGGCTTCATTTCAGCTTCCGTTGCGCCCGCATCCCATGCGGCTTTCGCTTCGAAGTGAGCATGTACCAGCTGATCTTCCACCTTGATTTTCAGGTCATGAATCGCTTGTTTACGCTCGGCAACCACTTTTTGCAGGGACGCTTTGTCCTGGGTGTGGCAGTTGGCGCAGGTCTGAGGGAAGTTATCGAACGGGTTACCAATTTTATGGTCGGTGTAGATCTTGCCTTCGGCGTTTTGCACTTTCGGCATGTGACAGTCAATACAGGTCACGTTGTTCTTGCCGTGAATGCCCGCAGTCCAGGTTTCATATTCCGGGTGCTGCGCTTTCAGCATCGGCGTTTTAGACAGGGAGTTGGTCCAGTCAGAGAACGCAATGGCGTCGTAGTATTTCTCCATGTTCTCGACTTTCATCCCCTCGTCCCACGGGAACTTAACGGCTTTGTTTTTACCGTCGAAGTAGTACTCCACGTGACACTGACCGCAGACCATGGACTGCTGATCAAAGCGACCGGCTTTATCGAACGGTTTACCGATGCTTTCCATCGCGCGTTCCGCATAAGGACGAGACAGCGTCAGCTCTGGTTTCCCTTTGGCAAAATCTGCCGACGCGGTGTTATGGCAATCTGCACAGCCTAAGTTGTTAACAATTTCCGGACCGCCGCGCGCCCATTTGCCGTGGAAGTAACCGTCTTCGCCGTCTTTCTGGATCAGACGCGCCACATCAGGGCTTTTACAGCTCCAGCAGGCCATTGGCAGCGGGCCGTCTTCTGCGGTTTTAGGCGCGCCGGTACGTAAGGTTTCACGGACATCAGTCACGGCGTACGCGTGCCCACGTGGTTTGTTGTAATCACGCGAGAAAGGATATCCCGCCCACAGAATCACCAGTCGCGGATCTTCTGCCAGCGCATCTTCACGTGCGGACTGCTCCGACGTGGCTTTCCAGGAGAGGTATTGATCGGGATGCTGAGGAGCGAAGGTTTCATTCTTCGCTTCAACGGTGACGGTTTTTGCGGGTACTGGGGTTTGTTCAGCGTGAACGGCAGAGATAAATAAAAACGGTAAGATCAGGCTGAAGAAACGGAGTACGGGTGATTTTGTCCTTGCCATAGGGGGGTCTCATCCAGATGACGCCATTGTCTGCAATGGCGATTCTTTTATTGTTTTCCATAACAGCAACCACACTTATACTGTCATGACATTGCTCCACCCTCTTTGTAACAAAAAACCACACTTAAAATGTTGTTTTTAATCAATTGTAAGTGCATGTAAAATACCACTTTAGAGTTATTAACCCCCTCAAACCTCTCACTCTTTAGTCTATTCCCGATACAGATCACCTTTTCAAAAACTTTCATATAACTTCATGTTATCGCGAGATTTAATCAATTTTTGCTAGTTCCCTTCAAAAATCAGTTTGCCGCTAATTTGCACAATTCGGTTATTGCGTGATCTGCCGCTCAAATCCCAAACAAAACTCCAAAAGCCCCTACATTTAACTTTTATGAGACATATTATTAACATCCTACAAGGAGAACAAAAGCCATGAGCCAAATACATAAACACGCTATTCCCGCAAATATTGCGGATCGTTGCCTGATAAATCCGGAGCAGTACGACGCGAAATACCAACAATCTATTACTGACCCCGACACATTTTGGGGTGAGCAGGGCAAAATTCTTGATTGGATGCAACCTTATAGCCAAGTGAAGAACACCTCTTTTGCACCTGGCAACGTGTCCATTAAATGGTACGAAGACGGTACGCTGAATCTGGCAGCGAACTGCCTTGACCGCCATCTGCAGGAAAACGGCGATCGCACCGCCATCATCTGGGAAGGCGATGATGCCACCCAGAGTAAACATATTACTTATCGTGAACTGCATCGCGACGTTTGCCGTTTTGCCAATACATTGCTGGATTTAGGCATTAAAAAAGGCGATGTAGTGGCGATCTATATGCCAATGGTCCCGGAAGCGGCGGTGGCGATGCTGGCCTGCGCCCGTATTGGGGCGGTGCATTCGGTGATCTTCGGCGGGTTCTCGCCGGAAGCCGTTGCCGGGCGTATCATCGACTCAAATTCACGCCTGGTGATCACCGCCGATGAAGGTGTGCGTGCTGGACGCGGCATCCCGCTGAAAAAGAACGTAGATGATGCGCTGAAAAACCCGAACGTGAAGACCGTTGAACACGTCGTGGTCCTCAAACGTACTGGCGGAAAAACGGACTGGCAGGAAGGCCGCGATCTGTGGTGGTCCGACCTTATTGAGAAAGCGAGTCCTGAACATCAACCGGAAGAAATGAACGCGGAAGATCCGTTGTTTATTCTGTATACCTCCGGTTCAACCGGTAAACCAAAAGGCGTGCTGCACACCACCGGCGGGTATCTGGTTTACGCGGCGACCACCTTCAAATACGTGTTCGATTATCATCAGGGCGATATCTATTGGTGTACCGCCGATGTGGGTTGGGTCACCGGGCACAGCTATTTGCTGTACGGCCCGCTGGCCTGTGGCGCTACCACGCTGATGTTCGAAGGCGTACCCAACTGGCCAACGCCTGCGCGTATGTCGCAGGTCGTGGATAAGCATCAGGTCAATATTCTCTATACTGCCCCGACCGCGATCCGCGCCCTGATGGCAGAAGGCGATAAAGCGATTGAAGGCACCGACCGTTCGTCACTGCGTATTCTGGGCTCTGTCGGCGAGCCGATTAACCCGGAAGCGTGGGAGTGGTACTGGAAGAAGATCGGCAACGAAAAATGCCCGGTCGTCGATACCTGGTGGCAGACCGAAACCGGCGGTTTCATGATCACCCCGCTGCCGGGCGCTACCGAACTGAAAGCCGGTTCGGCAACACGTCCGTTCTTCGGCGTGCAGCCGGCGATTGTCGATAACGAAGGCAACCCGCTGGAAGGCGCGACCGAAGGCAACCTGGTGATCACCGATTCCTGGCCGGGTCAGGCGAGAACCCTGTTTGGCGATCACGATCGTTTTGAGCAGACCTACTTCTCCACCTTCAAGAATATGTACTTCAGCGGCGACGGCGCGCGTCGTGACGAAGACGGTTATTACTGGATAACAGGGCGCGTGGATGACGTGCTGAACGTTTCCGGTCACCGTCTGGGGACCGCAGAAATCGAATCCGCGCTGGTGTCGCATCCGAAGATTGCCGAAGCCGCAGTCGTAGGCATTCCGCATAATATTAAAGGCCAGGCTATCTACGCCTACGTCACGTTGAACCACGGCGAAGAGCCGACACCTGAGCTGTACGCTGAAGTGCGCAACTGGGTGCGTAAAGAAATTGGCCCGCTGGCAACGCCAGACGTGCTGCACTGGACCGACTCACTGCCGAAAACCCGCTCCGGCAAAATTATGCGCCGTATCCTGCGCAAAATTGCAGCGGGCGATACCAGCAATCTGGGCGATACCTCGACCCTCGCCGATCCTGGCGTGGTAGAGAAACTGCTCGAAGAGAAGCAGGCTATCGCGATGCCATCATAACCCTAACCGTGAAATGCCCGATGGCACGCTGCTTGTCGGGCCAACAAACCCTACCTCTACCCCTCCCCTGACCGGGAGGGAAAATATAATAACCCTCCCCAAAGGATTTCGCGTTGCAGGAAGGCGGCAAGCGAGCACATCCCCAGGAGCATAGTTCACTATGTAACTGGGATGGGCGAGTGCGGCCAACACACCTGCAGCGTGAAAGACGAAGGGGACCTCTGGAGAGCTCTGCGATGAATGACAATATTTATCAGCGGATAGAAGACAGTGCGCGTTTCAGGGAGTTAGTTGAAAAAAGGCAACGGTTTGCCACCATTCTTTCCATCATCATGCTGGTGGTTTATATCAGCTTCATTTTACTGATTGCCTTTGCGCCTGGTTGGCTGGGAACACCGCTGCATGCGGGAACCAGCGTCACCCGAGGTATTCCGATAGGGGTAGGAGTGATCCTTATTTCCTTCATTCTGACTGGGATCTATATCTGGCGGGCAAACGGTGAGTTCGATCGTCTTAACAATGCGGTACTGCACGAGGTTAAAGCATCATGAAGAGAGTCCTGACGGCGCTTGCCGCCACGCTGCCCTTCGCCGCAAACGCGGCGGATGCTATTAGCGGTGCAGTCCAACGCCAGCCAACCAACTGGCAGGCGATTGTCATGTTCCTGATTTTCGTCATCTTTACGCTCGGTATTACCTACTGGGCATCAAAGCGCGTGCGTTCGCGTAACGACTATTACACCGCGGGCGGTAATATCACCGGCTTCCAGAACGGGCTGGCGATCGCGGGCGACTATATGTCGGCGGCGTCGTTTCTCGGGATTTCCGCGCTGGTCTTTACCTCTGGCTACGACGGGCTGATTTACTCACTCGGTTTCCTGGTTGGCTGGCCAATCATTCTGTTCCTGATTGCCGAACGTCTACGTAACCTCGGCCGCTACACCTTTGCCGATGTCGCGTCTTACCGTCTGAAGCAGGGTCCTATCCGTATTCTGTCAGCCTGCGGTTCGCTGGTGGTGGTGGCGCTGTACCTGATTGCCCAGATGGTAGGTGCCGGGAAGCTTATCCAGCTGCTGTTCGGTCTGAACTATCATATTGCCGTGGTGCTGGTTGGCGTGCTGATGATGATGTATGTGCTGTTCGGCGGCATGCTGGCAACCACATGGGTGCAAATCATCAAAGCCGTACTGCTGCTGTTTGGTGCCAGCTTTATGGCCTTCATGGTCATGAAGCACGTCGGCTTCAGCTTCAACAACCTGTTCACCGAAGCGATGGCGGTACACCCGAAAGGCTCCGCAATTATGAGCCCGGGCGGGTTGGTGAAAGACCCAATATCAGCGTTGTCGTTAGGCCTCGGATTGATGTTCGGTACGGCAGGCCTGCCGCATATTCTGATGCGTTTCTTCACGGTCAGCGATGCTCGCGAAGCGCGTAAGAGCGTGTTCTACGCCACCGGCTTTATGGGTTACTTCTACATTCTGACCTTTATCATCGGCTTTGGTGCGATCATGCTGGTGGGTGCGAACCCGGCATATAAAGACGCGGCTGGCGCGCTGATTGGCGGCAATAACATGGCGGCGGTGCATCTGGCCAACGCGGTGGGCGGTAACCTGTTCCTCGGCTTTATCTCCGCAGTGGCCTTTGCCACCATTCTGGCCGTGGTCGCCGGTCTGACACTGGCGGGCGCTTCCGCGGTATCTCACGACCTGTACGCTAACGTGTTCCGTAAAGGTGCTACCGAGCGTGAAGAACTGCGCGTGTCTAAAATCACCGTACTGGTGTTGGGCGTAATTGCTATCGTGCTCGGCGTGTTGTTCGAAAACCAGAACATCGCCTTTATGGTCGGTCTGGCATTCGCCATCGCTGCAAGCTGTAACTTCCCGATCATCCTGCTTTCCATGTACTGGTCACGACTGACCACGCGTGGCGCAATGCTGGGCGGCTGGTTAGGACTGATAACGGCGGTAGTGCTGATGGTTCTTGGCCCAACTATTTGGGTGCAAATTCTCGGCCACGAAAAAGCTATTTTCCCGTATGAATACCCGGCGCTGTTCTCCATCAGCGTGGCGTTCCTCGGTATTTGGTTCTTCTCTGCCACCGATAATTCCGCAGAAGGTAATCGCGAGCGTGAGCTGTTCCGCGCCCAGTTTATCCGTTCCCAGACCGGGTACGGCGTAGAGCAAGGTCGCGCGCACTAATAGATCTCCTCCCCGACTTCACCGGTCGGGGAGTGTTCGGTACAGATTCAACCTGCGGTAAAACTCGCCACCAGACGGAGTTTTCCATCAATTAGCTTAAACAAATATGACGATGCTCCGTCACAAGACTCTGAGAGACCAGGCCGTTGTTTATTCGCACTGGTACCCTGATAAAGCCTTAAAACGCCCTCGTCAAATTCTCCCATAGCAACCGTGTCGCAGGTTCCATCAACCACGTGACGCTGACCGTTTTCTTCATAATAGAACGTGCCGTCTTCATCACCCGGAAAGTATTTCCGTTTCTGCTCTTGTGCCGATAGCGCGTTTATCCGATGTTCTTTGATTTCCAGAGTGTCAGGGTTAACATCAAGACTGCTCAAGATGTGTAAACCCTTAATAATCTGCGACGCATTTTTATCAAACACCGCCTCGGTAAGCTGATCCGACTGAGATGATTGTGATTCATCGTAAGGAATAAAATCGTCAAGGCTGCCCGGTAATGGGAATACAAAATAAGACTTTAATGCGGCAACGTTTGCCTCACTCAGCGCCTGCTGGAACTGTTGAAACTGAATCAGCGCGCTTTTCTTTTGTTCGGGCGTGTTGAGAGGGGTAACATCTTTCACGTCATCAAGGATGAGCAAGACAGAGGTAAAGTGGAGACCAGTTTGGGCATACATCGTTTTCCCGGTCAGGATGACATCTTTTCCCAGAGAAGGAGCAAGATCGGCGTAATCAGGCTTATTTTTGCCCATCAAAATAAGCTGTACTAGCGGAACACTTTCACTCTCGCCGGTAACATCACACTCAAAAGGTTGATCCAACTTTAGATAATCATAAGTTACCGCTTCATCGCCGTCCTTGATGCTTTCGTAATTTGGCAGGCCGGGTAGCGTCTGTTGTATCAATGTTCCCTGAAGTATCACCTTTTGGTCCTCATCAGGACACCAGGCCATAACGACCTGGCTGAACAGGAGAGCAGATAACCACAAATATTTCACACTGAATATCCTTACACTGGCCAACGGAATTAATCACGATTGTAAAATATGAGCGTAAGGCTAAAAAGCGTTCATGGGAAAATCAGAATATCGACATCTTCCCCGGTCTTTTTCGCTGGGGATCACAGTTTTCTCTCTCCAACGTATCCATCACTGTTGATAGCGCTACAGTACCAAAATTAAATTGAAACACTGTTTTTATTACATAAACACGTTAATTCATTTTGAGAAAAGAGGATGCGATGAAGAAATATGCCCTGGTAGGAACCGGCGGGCGGGCGAGCGGGCCTGTATATCTCAGCAATTGGTGGGCAATGGAAGGAAAACGCCCGGCTGGTCGCCTTTTGCGACACCAACCAAACCCGTATGAACTACGCGAATCAGCTGTTGAAAAATGAGGGGGGCCGCTCCGGTATCCACCTGGAAAGCCGCACAGTTTGAAGACATGATCCGCGAAACCCGCCCCGATGTCATCATCGTGACCACTATGGACCGCACCCACGATGACTATATCGTGCGGGCGCTGCACGCGGGCTGTGATGTGATCACTGAAAAACCGATGACCATCGATGAGAAGCGCGCCCTGCGTATTCTCGATGCCATTGAAGAGACCGGACACGAGGTGCGCGTCGCCTTTAACTATCGCTATGCCCCGCATCACAGCAAGGTACGCGAGCTGCTGATGAACACTTATCTGCCGTGGGAAGGACTGAACGTGGTGTTTAACGGCAGCGAAGGTCGCCTGGAGATGAAGATCGTGGAGAAATCATACGTCAATGCAGGCGGGGCAAGGGAGAACGAAGGCAGCCTGGAAAGCTGTGATATTACCGTTTTCCCGATGTTCGCTGCGCCCTGGCAGGCCGACTTCACGCTGGGCGAAGGTGGCCACGGCGGCGGTGATAACGCGATGCTGGCCGATCTGTTTGGCGAGCCGCGACACGATCCGCCGCAGCGCGCCGCCGACCATCGCGCGGGCGCCATGTCGATCATGACCGGCATCGCCGGGAATCTCTCCATGCAGCAGCAGCGCCCGGTAAATTTTAAAGAGTTTGAACTAATTTCACGGTTGAAATAGCGTCCGGACCGCTGGTCAGAACATCACCCTCGCAACCAACGGTGCCACCAGCACCATCACCACGCCGGAAAGCATCATCACCAGGCTGGCAATCACCCCTTCCTGCTGGCCAAGCTCATAGGAGCGCGCGGTGCCTGCGCCGTGCGACGCCGCACCAAACCCGGCCCCTTTCGCCATTCCTTCACGGATGGAAAGGCGCAAAAACAGCATGTCGCCCACCGCCATACCGAACACGCCGGTGATCACCACAAACAGCGCCACCAGATCAGGTTGCCCACCCAGCGGCTCTGCCGCCGCCAGCGCAAATGGCGTGGTCACCGAGCGTACCGCCAGGCTACGCTGGATTTCATCGGGTAACATAAACAGACGCGCCAACCAAACCGAACTGGTGACAGCCACCAGCGTTGCCGTCACCACGCCCGCCGTCAGCGACATCCAGTGACGCTTAATAACCGCGAGGTTATCGTAAACCGGCACGGCAAACGCGATGGTCGCCGGGCCCAGCAGCCACATCAGCCAGTGCGATTCACCAATATAGTTTTGCCAGGAGATATGTCCGAACACCAGCATCAGCACCAACAGCGCAGGCGTCAGGACCAACGGCATCAGCGGCAATGTCCGAAAACGACGATACAGGCGCTTGTTGGCAAAATAGATACCCAGTGTAATCACCAGACACAGCACGCTTAACTGGAAATTACTCACGGTTTAACCTGCTCATTTCATAGCGATAAACTTTATCAACCACCCACGCCGTGGCGCCGAGCACCAGCAGCGTACTGATGGCAATAACGGCAAAAATGCGCCAGCCATCCACCAGCAACAGGTGCGTATAGTTCACCACGGCGACAACCGCCGGGACAAAGAACAGCAGCATTTCAGCCAGTAGCCAACGGGCGCCTGCACGTATCCAGCTAAGTGGGATAACCCGGCACACAATCAGCGCCAGCATGAGTACCATCCCGACCAGGTTGGCGGGAAGCGGCAAATGCAGCCAGGAGACCAGATATTGGGCAAAAACAAATAAACCTGCGTACAACAGAACCTGAACAGGGATCTGGAGTCGATGAATAACGGCAGGCGTCACGCGGCTTATCGCCACAGCCATGAGGGAATGTCCGTAAAAAATAGAGAGCGCCAGTATAGAGACCCTCCCCCGAGGACTGAAATGAATTAAACTCATTGCAGGCATAGTCTTAAGGAATAATCATGGATATCAGAACGCTGCGATATTTTGTTGAGGTGGTTCGCCAGCAGAGCTTTACCCGCGCGGCGGAGAAGCTGTTCGTCACCCAGCCGACCATCAGCAAAATGTTGAAGAACCTTGAAGACGAGCTGAACTGCACGCTGCTAATCCGTGACGGACGGCGACTGTTGTTGACCGATACCGGACGCATCGTCTTTGAACGCGGCCTGGCGATCCTCGCTGAGTTCCGCCAGCTTGAGGCTGAACTCAGCGATATAAACCATCTGAATAAAGGGATCCTGCGGCTCGGCATTCCTCCGATGGTCGGCATGTTAATGGCTGGCCCCATCAGCCTGTTTCGCCAGCGTTATCCCGGTGTTGAACTGAAAATATCGGAATTTGGCGGCTTAACCGTCCAGCAGGCGGTGATGAACGGGGATCTGGACGTAGCAATGACGGCGCTACCGGTTGAAGAAGAGAGCGGACTGGCAACTTTACCGCTTTTTAGCCACCCACTCTGCGTGCTGATGCCGCGCTCCGGCCAGTGGACAAGCTGTGATTCCATTTCCCCCGAGGCGCTAGCGGAGCACCCGCTGCTGATCTACAACGAAGATTTTGCCCTGAGCCGTCAGTTGCTGGAGCTGTTTAGCCAGCACAACGTCAAGCCGCGTATTGCGGTACGCAGCGGGCAGTGGGATTTCCTGGCCGCCATGGTGCAAGCAGGGGTTGGGATCGCCATTTTGCCGGAACCGATTTGCCAACGGCTGGATAAGCAAACGCTGCGCTGGATCCCGCTGGAGAGTCACTTACGCTGGCAGTTGGGCATGATCTGGCGCGAAGGCGTGTATCTGTCGCACAGCGCCCAGGCGTGGCTGAAATGCTGCGAAGGGTTTTGGTTAACGCAGGAGTCGTAAGTTGCCGGATGGCGGCGTACCCGCCTTATCCGGCCTACAGGCAATTATGCCCATTTCGTAGGCCTGATAAGCACAGCGCCATCAGGCACGTTCACCTGCACGGAGGTCTGTTATCTCACCTGCCCAGCTCTCCGGGTACAACCCCAATTTCACATCACGATGAAACGTTGAAAAAGGCCATAACTTCACCTGTTCCGCCCAACCGTGTTTCACAGGATTAATATAAATGTAATCCACATGCTGGCAATAATCGCGCTCATCACGAATGGTATGTTCCCAAAAGCGAGGTTGCCAGATATGCCTGACGGATAAGGATCGGGTGAAATGCTTTTTAATTTCCCGCCAGCGGGACGAAAAATCAGCGTCATTTTCAGGCAGCGTCCAGATGCAATGCATATGCTCAGGTAAGACGACCCACGCATTGATATGGAAAGGTTTAACCTTGTTTACCTCGGAAATAGCACTGCGAAGATGATAGATTTTTGATGTTAAAAGATGGCTTCTGCGGTCTTGTAGATTCACCGTAAAAAACCATGTCCCACCGTTGATGTAGTGACGCCGATAATCAGACATGTTTCCCCCTTTTCTTAACCGTATGGAGAAAAGAGGGAATCGACAAGACAAACAGATCAGTTCAGGAAAGCGGCTCGCAAATTCCGTAATGATAGATTCGCCGGATGCGGCGTAAACGCCTTATCCGGCCTACAGGCAATTATGCCCATTTCGTAGGCCTGATAAGCGCAGCGCCATCAGGCACAACCTTTGCCGGATGCGGCGCAAACGCCTTATCCGGCCTACAGGCAATTATGCCCATTTCGTAGGCCTGATAAGCGCAGCACCATCAGGCACAACCTTTGCCGGATACGGCGCAAACGCCTTATCCGTCCTACAGGCAATTATGCCTATTCCGTAGGCCTGATAAGCGCAGCGCCATCAGGCACAATCGTTTACTGATTCTCGATCAACAGTGCTTCGAGCAAATCCAGATCGTGCAGCAGTTTCTGCAGCGTTTCATTGCTGATTTCACGGGTGGCGCGCAGATGATACAGCTCTGCACGCTCCGAGCGCAGCGCCGCCAGACGGAAACGCCGTTCAAGGTTTTCTTCCTGCAACGAGCTTTCCGCATCATTACGCCCATCGACACGACGACGCAGGTTACCAATCACCCGCGAGCTCACCTCGGTCAGCAGTTGATTATCAATATTCTCTTCGCTATCCGCAGCCAGACGCTCTTCCATTTTCTGGATGGCCACAATCGCCACTTCCGCCGTCGCGGCGCGGGCAATGCGTATCTCTTTTTGCTGCTGCGAGTGATCCGCCACTTCCAGATGCTGCAGCAGGATCGGCAGCATCACCACGCCAACAAACAGCGAGAACAGAATCACACCAGCGGCAAGGAAGATCAGCTCATAACGAGCCGGGAAGCCGCTACCGTCCGGCAACAATAACGGGATGGAGAGTACACCGGCCAGCGTGATGGCCCCACGCACACCCGCAAAGGATGCGATCAGGATTTCGCGCGTGGTCCACGAGCCAAACTCCATGGGCTTCTTCTTCAGAAAACGCATGCTGAAGTTTTTCATGGTCCACAGCCAGCCAAAACGCACCAGCATCAGTGCCGCATAGATCAGCACGATATCGGTAAACAGCATCCACATTTCGACATTCGGATCGGCGTCTGCCGCCGCCAGCGAAGACTCCAGAATACCGGGTAACTGTAGTCCTAACAGCAGGAAGACCATGCCGTTAAACACGAACTCAAGCATGGCCCAGGTACTGTTTGCACGTAAGCGCATCGCCAAAGGCGCGCGGCGCATAACGCCAGAACGGGTAATCGTCATCCCGGCAGCCACCGCCGCGAGGATCCCGGAAACACCGATATGTTCCGCAATCAGATAAGAGGCAAACGGCAGCAGGAACAGCAGGACAATTTGCGTCGCAGGCTCGTCACCACCCCAGCGGCTGAGAAAACGTAGGGAGCGACCGTACAGCCAGCTGACCACAAAACCCGCCAGGATACCGCCGATTGCCACCTTGAAGAATTCAACCGTCGCGCCGCCGACAGTAAACACCATCGTGCCCATCGCCACCGCGACAGCAAACTTGAGTGAAACCAGGCCTGAGGCGTCGTTCATTAACGCTTCACCCTGCAGGATGCCCATGATTTTCTTCGGTATGCGGCCTTCACCGACGATACCGGAAAGTGCCACGGCATCAGTTGGCGACAGCACAGCTGCCAGCGCAAAGGCAGGGATCAGCGGAATGCCCGGTACCAACCAGTAAATCATAAAGCCAATTCCGACCACCGTGACCAGCACGAGCGCCAGCGCAAGGCCGAAAATCTCTCGCCCATGCTCGAGAAACTCACGCGTTGGCGTCTTCCAGCCATCGGCAAACAGCAGCGGCGGGATAAACAGAACCAGAAACAGTTCAGGGTCGAACTCCACATGCAAACCAAACGTCGGCCACGCCAGCAAGGCGCCGATGGCGATCTGCATAAGGGGTAAAGGGAGTTGGAAGGGCAATACGCGAGTCACTACCCCTGACAGCGAGACCACGAGGGTCATGATGAGTATGGTAAAAAAGATTTCCATGCGTTCCCTGTTTGCGGTGTTTCTTATGATATGTGATGAGAAGCGTCGTGCCTCAATTCTATCTTCTTCAGAGTAACGCAAAAGACAACGAGATGTGTTCCGAAAATAAAAACGGGCGGCAAAAGCCACCCGTTTTCAGGAACATCATGATGTAAGAATCAGATGGCCCAACCGCCGGCATAGAAGGCCACCAGCGCGATGGAAATAACCACGGTACCGATGTTCAGTTTGCGCCATTCGCCGGAAACAATGCGGCCAATCACCAGCGTAGCAAAGCCAATCATAATGCCGGTAACGATGTTACAGGTCAGCACGATGAACACAGCAGTTACCAGACCCGCCATCGCATCCACAAAGTCTGCGAAGTCGATTTTCGCTACGTTGCTCAGCATCAGCAGACCGACATACATCAGCGCTGGTGCAGTTGCGTACGCAGGAACCAGATAGGAGAGCGGGGAGAGGAACAGGATCAGCAGGAACAGCACACCGACGGTTATCGCCGTCAGACCGGTTTTACCGCCCGCTGCCGTACCCGCTGCAGATTCAATATAAACCGCTGCAGGTGCTGCGCCGACCAGACCAGAGAACACGCTGCTCAGGGAGTCGGTGGTTAACGCTTTACCGCCATCAATAATCTGTCCGTCTTTATCCAGCAGATTAGCCTGTCCAGCCACCGCACGAATGGTGCCGGTTGCATCGAAGACGGCGGTCATCACCAGCGCCAGCACACTCGGCAGAACAAGTGGGTTGAGCGCACCCATAATGTCCAGACTGCCGATCAGGGAGTTTCCTTCCGCATCACTCAGAGAAGGCATGGCAAAAATACCGGAAAAATGCACGGCAGGGTCGAAAATCAGGCCAACAACAGAAATACCGATGATGGTCAGCAAGATGCCGCCCGGTACTTTCAGTTTTTCGAGGCCGATAATGACCGCCAGGCCAATCAGCGACATGATCACCGGAAAGGTATCGAAATCACCCAGGGCAACAGGCAGGCCATCCAGCGGGTTCTTGATCACCAGACCAACACCATTTGCCGCAATCAGCAGCAGGAAAAGACCGATACCAATCCCCGTGCCGTGCGCAACACCCTGCGGCAGGTTGCGCAGGATCCAGCTACGGATACCGGTTGCGGAAATAATGGTAAACAGGACGCCCATCAGGAACACCGCACCCAGCGCAACAGGCACGCTAATATGCTGCCCCAACACCAGGCTAAATGCGGTAAACGCCGTCAGCGAGATAGCGCAACCAATCGCCAGCGGCAGGTTGGCCCACAAGCCCATCACAATAGAACCGACACCGGCTACCAGGCAGGTCGCTACGAAAACTGCCGCCGGCGGGAATCCGGCTTTACCCAGCATCCCCGGAACCACAATAACGGAGTAAACCATTGCCAGGAACGTCGTTAATCCGGCAACGACTTCCTGACGGACGGTACTGCCACGGTGCGAAATTTTAAACCAGGCGTCGAGTGAACCGCCGGTACGCGCTGAAGGCGTAGACATAGAAAACATCCCCTGAGAGTTTATTTTTCGTCAATATGCGTGATGGACAATCCACTGCCTGCTAAACGTTTTCTCCATGTGCCAGGTTTGCGTCAAAAGGGGTGTCGCAAAAAAGCAAACGTTTAGCTTCGCGCATAAAAAACGGGTAGTAAAAAAAAGCAAACGATTATCCTGCGATCATACTGCGGTTTTCAACAGAACTTTGCCGCTTTTTATGCATTTCTTCTTATAGCGCACAAGAAATAGCCAACCGATGCGCAAACGTTATCGTTAATGCGCAATCTGACAACAAGTTTCGCTGGGTTATTGCAACATCCACGATGTGTTTCACGGCAAAGTTGCACAAAAAAACGGGTGAAGATGCAGGAAAAATTTCGGCTAAAAAAACACCAATTGACTGGCAATTGTCCTGGGGTGACTTACAATTACCTTATCAACACAGACCGGAACCTCCACTACGTGCTCGACTGAGGGGTGTTGATGTCGGGGGAAACCCTCCCGTGAACCAGCGGGATAGAGTGAAAGACAAAGACCGGAACCAAACTAAAGCGCCCAGTTGTGGCGCTTTAGTTTTATACCCGTCACCTGTTTCAAACTTATCAATCATCTTCCAGCAATCGTGCCCCAGTCCCCTGCTCGCCAAGCTGATCGCCTGGGTTACGCAACGGGCAATCACTGCGTGACAAACAGCCGCAGCCGATACAACCGTCCAGTTCATCACGTAGCGCCACCAGGGTGTGAATACGTCGGTCCAGCTCTTCACGCCATTGCGAAGAAAGCTGCCTCCACTCCTTCGTACTGAGCGAGTGGCCCTCAGGCAATACGCCCAACGCGTCACTGATCGTCGCCAGCGGGATGCCAATGCGCTGAGCAATTTTGATGATGGCAACATAACGTAACACATCACGTTTGTATCGACGCTGATTGCCGCTATTGCGCATGCTGCTGATTAACCCTTTGCTTTCATAGAAATGCAGGGTCGATACCGCCACGCCGCTACGCTTTGCGACTTCCCCAGGGGTGAGCAGCGCTTTAATGCGGGGTAATTTCTTTTCCATAAATCGCTTTACCTCAAGTTAACTTGAGGAATTATACTCGCCCACAGACAAAACGACGAATCGAATACTGAGAAAGAGGCTGCCATATGTCCCATCAGCAAATTATTCAGACACTTATTGAATGGATTGATGAACATATCGACCAACCGCTGAATATCGAAGCGGTCGCGAAAAAATCAGGTTATTCAAAGTGGTATTTGCAGCGAATGTTCCGTACGGTGATGCGCCAAACGTTAGGTGACTATATCCGTCAGCGTCGACTGCTACTGGCCGCCGTTGAACTACGCAATACCGAACGGCCTATTTTTGATATTGCGATGGATCTCGGCTATGTATCGCAACAGACATTCTCACGCGTGTTCCGCCGCGAGTTTGATCGCACACCCAGCGACTATCGCCATCGTCTGTAAGATTATTGCCCGCTCTGCGTCAGTATGGCGGGCGACCGCTGAACCCAGTGCATGAACTCCTGCGGCGGTAATGCTTTCGCAAAGTACCACCCCTGGCAGTACTGTACACCACGCTCGAGCAGCCAGCTGATTTGCTCAGCCGTTTCTACCCCTTCTGCAATTGTCTTCAGGTGTAAACTTTGCGCCATTTCGATGATATGTTCGGCAATCATGTGGCTGGTGCTGTTGGTAGCCAACGTGCTGATAAATGATTTATCGATCTTCAGAATATCGACATTTAACGAAGACAGATTGTGCAGATTGGAATATCCGGTACCAAAATCATCAAATGCGACTTCATAACCCGCCTGACGAAATGCCTGAATGACTGGGGTCATCTTCTGCAGATCAATAAACCCGCGCTCGGTCACTTCCACTTTAATTTGCTGTGAACGTACGGAGTAGTCTCGTGATTTTTCAGCAATCATCGCAATCAGCCGGGATGAATGAAAGTCAGAAGCGGAGAGGTTTATTGAGACGTAAAGCTGAGGGTGCGCCGACAGAAAATAGCCCAGATCGTTGAATACTTCTTCAACCACGTAATCCGTTACCTGTTCAATCATCCCTTCCTTCTCAGCCAGCGGAATAAATTCTGTCGGGCTCATAACCTCGCCTTTGCAACCGGGCCATCGCAGTAGCGCTTCAGCCCCGACGCATTTTCCATTTTTGATATCAATGATCGGCTGGTAATGCAGGCAAAGCTGGCGTTTTTTGATCGCGCGTTTTAGCAAACGGCGAGGAGAATAGTATTGTTGCCGTGTACGCCACCACAAGAGCAGCATCAGGATGCTACAAATCACGCCGAAAGGGAGCGTCAACGTGGCTTGATGATAGAAATTCTGAAGTACGCGATCGCCCGTGGTCGACACAATAATTGCAATTGGCCGCTTTTCTGAACGAACGATGGTATAAAAGCGATCGCCCTGCTGGAACGTAGAGGCTTCACCGCGTATACCAGCGGTAATAATTGCGCAACGTTTGCGCCTTCACTGGCAGAGAAAAAGCTATCCGTTACCGTATCATAGACACCCCAGGCGAGATCCGGGTCATCAGACATGACCTCGCTATAGGATAAAGGGTTGATGACGACAACATAGTTTCCTCTTTGCATATACGTCATTCTGTAGCCAGAAAAAAACGGCGTATCGCGATAGTAATAGATGGAGATGTCCGGAGTCCGCTTATAGTCAGCGGTAGGCATAATATATGAGACTGACGGCACCATCGACGTGGAGCACAAAAAATGATCAGCCTGCGCATAAATGAGATCGCTAATATATAAACGCCCACGAATAATATTCAACATACTTTTTTGATGCGCCGGGCTACATATCTTCCCTTGATACAGTTGCGCCATATCACGCGCGAGATCGGCTTGCTGGATCACCAGTTCCGTTTTATTGAGAGCCAATTGAGCAAAAGTGCGGAGTTGATTGCGAGTTTCGGACATCGCCCTGACGTGAGCAAACCATAACGCTAATACTACGGGGAGTAATACCACCGTTAACGTTCCGAGGAGTCTCAGCGTCTTACGTCGCGCACTGTGAGTCATATCAACCCTATTTCCCTGTATCGTATATGCCAGTACCTATCAAGGCAGGATGCTATTTACCCTAAATAATTCAGGTTGCAGGACAAAACGCACCGCGTTTTGAACAGCGCTTGCACTGGCCCCGGAGGGGTGAGGCCTTTAGGCCAAATCACGCGGCAAGGGAGTGACAAATTCGTCAGGAACGAATTTGACCAGCTCAAGGCTGGCCTCCGGTGAGGGACATGAATGTCCCTCATTAATCCCCAGGAGCTTACTAAAGTAAGTGACTGAGGAGAACAAGCGCAGCCAACGCACATGCAACTTGAAGTATGACGGGTATAAACGCCGGCTAGTTAAGTTGCATGAATCTATCAACATTAGCAACCGCCGTCTCTATGTAAAAGTCTGATAATAGTGGATGACGATATTCTTTTTCCGTAAGGCAAACTTAAAGTTAAGCTTATTTTAAAATAGCACACTCCAAAAGTCGTAATGTTTTATACGCGCTATACTGGCTCCGCATAAAAGATTCATTAATTTTTTTAAAGATTAATTTAGGATAAAGATAACAAGCAGTGTAAATACACCTTCAATTACGGATAATTCATTATCTGTTTACGCCCTTATAACCACACAATAATAAAGGAAATAAATCAACAAAAATAGCGCCCTGAACTGGTGAACAAACGAGCAGATGTGATATAGTTCACAAAAACAATGTAACAGAAACAGTGTTTCATTGATGAGTATACCCTCCGATAGCCAGAGTGCCACACCTGTTGTGAACACCCCCGTGCTGTCCTGAGTATCAAGACTTTCTGAGGACGTTTTTCATGGCAACAATAACAACTGGCGTAGTTCTTCTGCGGTGGCAACTGCTGAGCGCGGTGCTGATGTTTTTAGCCAGCACGCTCAATATCCGTTTTCGTAAATCAGATTATATTGGCCTGGCCGTCATCAGTAGCGGTTTAGGGTTGGTTTTTGCCTGCTGGTTTGCAACGGGATTGCTCGGCATCACCCTGATGGACGTATCCACTATCTGGAATAATATCCAATCTGTAATGGTAGAAGTAATGAGCCATACACCGCCAGACTGGCCGATGGTGTTGAACTGATAAGAAGACGGAACGGGATTACCCCGATACTGGGGTAATCCTAATTTACTGAGGAACGCAGAAGGATTAGAACGGAATATCGTCGTCAAAGTCCATCGGCGGTTCATTAGACGGCGCTGCCGGAGCAGACTGCTGCGGACGAGACTGCGCACCACCGCTGAACTGGTTGCCACCCTGCGGCTGCTGAGGCTGACCCCAACCACCCTGCTGACCGCCACCTGCATTACCCCCTGCCGGTGCACCGCCGCCTTGACGACCACCCAGCATTTGCATGGTGCCACCGACGTTCACAACAACTTCAGTGGTGTACTTCTCAACACCAGACTGATCGGTCCATTTGCGGGTACGCAGCTGACCTTCAATGTAGACCTGAGAACCTTTACGCAGATATTCGCTGGCCACTTCTGCCAGTTTGCCAAACAGCACAACACGGTGCCATTCAGTCTGCTCTTTCATCTCACCGGTCGCTTTATCACGCCAGGATTCGGAAGTAGCCAGCGTAATGTTGGCAACTGCGCCACCATTCGGCATATAGCGTACTTCCGGGTCCTGGCCCAGATTACCGACGAGAATCACCTTGTTTACGCCTCTGCTGGCCATGATCGTGTCTCCTGAAAAACGTTTCTTAATAAGTGTAAGCGCGGGATTGTAGCATTTCCAATAGCGCTTTTACTACGTTGCGAGATGGATTCCAGTAAACAACTCCAGCCAGACATTGTTGCACAGACACCTGCGTTTTGCATTCCAATACTGTATATCCATTCAGGTCAGGTTGTGTCATAATTAACCGTTTGTGATCGCCGGTAGCACCATGCAGCCAGGCAAAAAAGCGTTTAATCCGGGAAAGATGAATGGATAAGATCGAAGTTCGGGGCGCCCGCACCCATAATCTCAAAAACATCAACCTCGTCATCCCGCGCGACAAGCTGATTGTCGTGACCGGGCTTTCGGGCTCAGGCAAATCCTCGTTGGCTTTCGACACCTTGTATGCCGAAGGACAGCGTCGTTACGTTGAATCGCTTTCCGCGTATGCGCGTCAGTTCCTGTCGCTGATGGAAAAACCGGATGTCGATCACATTGAGGGGCTCTCTCCTGCCATCTCAATTGAACAAAAATCGACATCCCATAACCCGCGATCCACGGTAGGTACCATTACTGAAATCCACGATTACCTGCGCCTGCTATTTGCCCGCGTAGGTGAGCCGCGCTGTCCGGATCACGACGTACCACTGGCCGCACAGACCGTCAGCCAGATGGTGGACAATGTGCTGTCGCAGCCGGAAGGCAAGCGCCTGATGCTGCTGGCACCGATCATCAAAGAGCGCAAAGGCGAACACACCAAAACGCTGGAGAACCTGGCAAGTCAGGGTTACATCCGCGCCCGTATTGACGGTGAAGTGTGCGACCTGTCCGATCCACCAAAGCTGGAGCTGCAAAAGAAACACACCATTGAAGTGGTGATTGACCGATTTAAGGTCCGTGACGATCTGTCGCAGCGTCTGGCGGAGTCCTTTGAAACCGCGCTGGATCTCTCCGGCGGTACAGCGGTCGTCTCCGATATGGACAACCCGAAAGCAGAAGAGCTGCTTTTCTCCGCCAACTTCGCCTGCCCGATTTGCGGCTACAGCATGCGCGAGCTGGAACCCCGCCTGTTCTCGTTCAACAACCCGGCGGGCGCGTGTCCAACCTGCGACGGTCTCGGCGTACAGCAGTATTTCGATCCTGACCGCGTGATCCAAAATCCGGAGCTGTCGCTGGCTGGCGGCGCTATCCGTGGCTGGGATCGCCGTAACTTCTATTACTTCCAGATGCTTAAGTCACTGGCGGAGCATTACCAGTTTGACATAGAGGCCCCATGGGCCAGCCTGAACCCAACGGTGCATAAAGTGGTGCTGTACGGTTCCGGCAAAGAAAATATCGAATTCAAATATATGAACGACCGCGGCGATACTTCCGTACGTCGACACCCGTTTGAAGGCGTGCTGCACAATATGGAACGTCGTTATAAAGAGACGGAATCCAGTGCGGTACGCGAAGAGCTATCGAAGTTCATCAGCAACCGACCGTGCGCCAGCTGTGAAGGCACTCGCCTGCGTCGTGAAGCGCGCCACGTGTTCGTTGAGAACACGCCACTGCCCGCCATTTCAGATATGAGCATCGGTCATGCAATGGATTTCTTCAACAATCTCAAGCTTGCCGGTCAACGGGCGAAGATTGCGGAGAAAATTCTTAAAGAGATTGGCGATCGTCTGAAGTTCCTGGTTAACGTCGGTCTGAACTACCTGACGCTGTCACGCTCTGCCGAAACGCTCTCCGGCGGTGAGGCCCAGCGTATCCGTCTGGCAAGCCAGATTGGTGCTGGCCTGGTTGGCGTAATGTACGTACTGGATGAACCGTCTATCGGGCTGCACCAGCGCGATAACGAGCGCTTGCTGGGTACGCTTATCCATCTGCGTAATCTGGGTAATACCGTGATTGTGGTTGAGCACGATGAAGATGCGATTCGCGCCGCTGACCACGTGATCGACATCGGCCCGGGTGCTGGCGTCCACGGTGGACAGGTGGTGGCGGAAGGCACACTCGACGACATCATGGCGGTACCTGAGTCACTCACTGGCCAGTACATGAGCGGCAAGCGCAAAATTGAAGTGCCTAAACAACGCGTGCCCGCTAACCCGGAAAAAGTGCTGAAGCTCACCGGCGCGCGCGGCAACAACCTGAAAGATGTCACCCTGACGCTGCCGGTTGGCCTGTTTACCTGTATTACCGGCGTATCGGGTTCCGGTAAATCGACGCTGATTAACGACACGCTGTTCCCGATTGCCCAGACCCAACTCAACGGCGCCACGCTGGCCGAGCCGGCACCTTATCGCGACATTCAGGGGCTGGAGCATTTCGATAAGGTTATCGACATCGACCAGAGCCCCATTGGTCGTACGCCACGTTCCAACCCGGCAACCTATACCGGCGTATTTACCCCCGTCCGCGAACTGTTTGCTGGCGTGCCGGAATCACGTGCGCGCGGCTACACGCCGGGGCGCTTCAGCTTTAACGTGCGCGGTGGACGTTGCGAAGCCTGCCAGGGCGACGGCGTGATCAAAGTCGAGATGCACTTCCTGCCGGATATCTACGTACCGTGCGACCAGTGCAAAGGCAAGCGCTATAACCGCGAAACGCTGGAGATTAAGTACAAGGGCAAGACTATCCACGAAGTTCTGGATATGACCATTGAAGAGGCTCGCGAGTTCTTTGATGCCGTTCCGGCGCTGGCGCGTAAGCTGCAAACTCTGATGGACGTAGGTCTGACCTACATTCGTCTGGGGCAGTCCGCAACGACCCTGTCCGGCGGTGAGGCCCAGCGCGTGAAGCTGGCGCGTGAGCTGTCAAAACGCGGTACCGGACAAACGCTGTACATTCTCGATGAGCCGACCACCGGTCTGCACTTTGCGGATATTCAGCAGTTGCTGGACGTGCTGCACCAGCTCAGGGATCAGGGCAACACTATCGTGGTCATTGAGCATAATCTGGATGTAATTAAAACGGCTGACTGGATTGTCGATCTCGGCCCGGAAGGCGGTAGTGGCGGAGGAGAAATCCTGGTTGCCGGTACGCCGGAAACGGTCGCTGAGTGTGAAACCTCACACACCGCCCGCTTCCTCAAACCACTGCTGTAGTTACTCATGCCCGATGGCGCAAGCTATCGGGCCTACAGGATAGACGTATTGGCTTGTAGGCCCGATAAGGCGCTTGCGCTGTATCCGGCAAAAAGGCTCAAAACTGCGCCAGCGACCTGCGTTTATCTTCCGGAAGCGTATTGATAGCTTGTTGATAAGAGGCGTCCACCAGATAGTAAATTTGTGAATCCGGCAGCGAGCCATCCAGATACACCGTACTCCAGTGCGCTTTATTAAGATGCCTGCTTGGCCGCACATCGCTATGCTGCTGGCGCAATAACTCGGCCAATTCAGGGCTGGTTTTCAGCGACACCGCAGGGCGCTCTTCCACCTCTTTTACCATCGCAAAAAGCACATCTTCGACTTTAATTTGCGTAGCCTTCCAATCGCTGTGCACGCTCTGTTCGGCACCTGTTTTCGCCATGCAGTATTGCAGCAACTCCGAGTTCGTCATCTTTATTCCCCTTACCAGCAACTCGCCTAATGAGAACATCTTTTACTCAGTGTGCAGCAAGTCTGCCAAAGGTAAAAGTCAGTAACGCAAATTTGTTTAAAAAACCACCAATAAAGAACCTGTACCCTCAGTATTCTGAGTTTACAATCACCTCTTCACCATACGCCCCGGCCTGCGGCAGCGGCTTATAGGTCGAGTTGGAGGCGCGTAAAATGCGAATACCGCGGATCCCAACGTCGCGTGCAGCAGTGATGTCATTGTCGGAATCGCCGTAGAACATGCGGATGTTTTTATCCTGCAACCACTGCGTTTTGGTGTTCTGTCCGGCTTTATCACCGGCGAAGATAACCGGATTCATGTTGGCTGGTGGAATATGAAAGTTATCGGACAGCGTTTTGGACACCGTTTCAGTTTTTGTCGGGCTACGCCCCGTGACAAAAAAGATGCTGTCGCCGCGACGAACATGCATATCAATCAACTGACGCGCCACTTCTTTTGGAATACTAAATTCATCCCAGCCGTTGTTCATTTTCTCCCAGAACGCTGGATTCTTCAGGTAATCCTCATTATCCGGGGAGTAAGTTTTTTTACCACGCCAAAAACCCGGGCTGGAAAAAAGAACGGTGTCATCAATATCGAATCCGACGGCCATCGGCGGACGTCCGGTCAGGCTATTTTCAATCTGGGCAACAGAGACCCAGTGAACTGGAGACTGCTCAGCGAGTTTTGCAACGTTGGTGCCTGGATTAAGCTGAGGAGGGGAAGAAACTAAAGCCAGAGCGGAATGATTAAACGTGAATAACAAGCAAACGGCACTGAGTGCCAATGTGATCTTGCGCATATTTTTCCCTAAGTAGTCAGTTAGTTATCATTTTTTTATTAACAACTGGTCAAAAAACTACCTGACCTTACCCCCTGGGGAAGGTGAAAGGAAGGGGTTTCTCTCGTTTTGTTACAGAAAAAGAGGATGATCACACAGAAAAAGCGTGCCTGATGGCGCGACGCTTATCAGGCCTACAAACGAAAAATCCAATGCTTTGTAGGCCGGATAAGGCGTTTACGCCGCCATCCGGCAACACTGTGCGAGAAATGACAAATCCGGTTACATGACAGCGGCAAACGCTTTTGCCACACGCTGGACGTTACCGTGATTCAACCCAGCAACGCACATGCGGCCGCTGGCGATCAGGTAAACCCCGAACTCATCGCGCAGACGATCGACCTGGGCGACACTCAATCCGGTATAGCTGAACATGCCACGCTGTTGCAGCAGGTAGTCGAAGTTGCGGCCCGGTATCTCGGCATGGAGAACATTGACCAGCTCCTGACGCATCGCCAGGATGCGGGTGCGCATCGCTTCCACTTCCGCCAGCCAGTTGGCTTTAAGCGCGTCATCGCCCAGTACGGCGGCAACTACCTGCGCCCCAAAGTTAGGCGGGCTGGAGTAGTTCCGACGCACGGTGGCTTTTAACTGCCCCAGAACACGGCCTGCAGTCTCGGCGTCTTCACACACCACGGAGAGACCGCCAACACGCTCACCGTATAAAGAGAAAATTTTAGAGAATGAGTTGCTGACCAGGGCGGGTAATCCGGCGCTGGCAATGGCGCGGATCGCATAGGCGTCGTCTTCCATTCCCGCCCCAAAACCCTGATAGGCAATATCAAGGAATGGGATCAGATCGCGAGCCTGCAGAATCTCAATAACCGCATCCCACTGCGCAGGCGTCAAGTCCGCACCCGTCGGGTTATGGCAGCATGGATGCAACAGTACAATGCTGCGTGCGGGTAAAGTCTTTAACGTTGCCAGCAAGTCGTTGACGCGTACGCCGTTGGTCGCGCTGTCATACCAGGGGTAAGTACTTACTTCGAATCCAGCCCCTTCAAAAATCGCGATGTGGTTTTCCCATGTCGGATCGCTGACCCAGACGCCGGAATCAGGGAAATAACGCTTCAGGAAATCAGCGCCTACTTTTAGCGCACCTGATCCCCCCAGCGTCTGAATCGTCGCCACGCGCTGTTGCTGGAGAACCGGGTGTTCTGCGCCAAACAGCAGTGGCGCAATGGTGTGGCGATAGCTGTTCAGACCTTCCATCGGCAAATATAGCGAAGCACCCTGCGGCTTAGCATTGATCCGGGCTTCCGCTTCGGTCACGGCATTAAGCTGAGGGATTATCCCGTCTTCGTTGTAATACAGACCGATGCTGAGATTCACTTTGTCACGACGTGAATCTTCCTTGAAGCGCTCCATGAGCGATAAAATCGGGTCGCCAGCGTAGGCGTCAACTTTTTGAAACACGTGGTGGTTCTCCAGGTTTACAGGCAGGGGATAAGAACACAATAAACCGGAAGCGAGAGAAGATCGAGAGGATGTTGAGAGGATTATTGCCGGATGGCGGCAGAACCGCCTAATCCGGCTGACAACCAGATTCAGTCCACGTACTTCATCGCTACCCTTGATGTCAGGCGCGTGATAAGTTCGTAAGCACTTACTTTCGTTATTTCAGCAATGCGTTCAACGGGAAGACCATCGCCCCACAGAATCACCGGCTCACCGGCTTTCTCCTGTGATTCAGGCCCCAAATCAACACAGATCATGTCCATTGCCACACGACCAACAATCGGTACTTCCCGACCATTGACCAATACCGGCGTGCCGGACGGCGCCGCCCGCGGATACCCGTCGCCATAGCCCATCGCCACCACGCCCAGACGCGTGTCGCGCTCGCTTTCCCATGTTCCGCCATAGCCAACAGGTTCGCCCGCTTTGTGTTCGCGCACGGCGATCAGACTGGAGGTGAGTGACATCACCGGCTGGCAGCCAAAATCAGTCCCCATGGAATGGTTCTCCAGCGGCGATACGCCATACAAAATCAGCCCCGGACGCGCCCAGTCAAAGTGAGACTGTGGCCACAGCAAAATGCCACCAGACGCGGCAATAGAACGCTGCCCCGGCTTACCTTCACAAAAACGATTGAAGATATCGAGCTGCTTTTCCGTCGCGCCACATTCGGGTTCGTCTGCACGTGCAAAGTGGCTGACAATGTTGACCGGCTGACGCACGTTTTTACATTGGGTCAAGCGCTGATAAAACGCCTCAGCCTGCTCCGGACGCACGCCCAGACGGTGCATTCCGGTATCGAGCTTCATCCAGACAGTGACAGGTTCAGCAAGTTCCGCCGCTTCCAGCGCCGCAAGCTGCTCCTCATTGTGCACGGCAGTATGCAGTCGCTGTGCAGAGATGTTCGGCAGATCGGAGGCATCAAAAAACCCCTCCAACAACAGGATGGGTTGCGTGATCCCACCCGCGCGCAGCCGCAGGGCTTCTTCAAGACGAGCGACACCAAAAGCGTCCGCATCAGGGAGCGTTCGCGCGGTCTCTAACAGACCATGGCCGTAAGCGTTCGCTTTCACGACCGCAACCAGTTTACTGGCAGGTGCCAGTTCACGCAGACGTTGCAGGTTGTGTCGCAGAGCGCGGCGGTTAATGACAACAGTTGCCGCTTGCATTTGTGTTCCTTAATAAATGGACGACGGAGCGTTACTCATCGTCATACTGTGGTCCGGCATAATTATCGAAGCGTGACCACTGGCCGTTAAACGTCAGGCGCACCGTACCGATTGGGCCGTTACGTTGCTTACCAATAATAATTTCCGCGATGCCTTTTAAGTCGCTGTTTTCGTGATAAACCTCGTCACGATAAATAAACATGATTAAGTCGGCATCCTGCTCGATAGACCCCGATTCACGGAGATCCGAGTTGACCGGACGCTTGTCGGCGCGTTGTTCCAGAGAGCGGTTAAGCTGCGACAGCGCCACCACCGGCACATGAAGTTCTTTTGCTAATGATTTCAGCGAGCGCGAAATTTCAGCAATTTCCAGCGTACGGTTGTCGGAGAGCGACGGCACCCGCATCAGCTGCAGGTAGTCGATCATAATCAGTCCGATACCGCCGTGTTCACGGGCGATACGGCGTGCGCGCGAACGCACTTCCGTTGGCGTCAGACCGGAGGAGTCATCAATGTAGATGTTTCGTTTCTCCAGTAAGATCCCCATGGTGCCGGAAATTCGCGCCCAGTCTTCGTCATCCAGTTGACCGGTACGGATTTTAGTCTGGTCTACACGCGACAGCGATGCCAGACAACGCATCATGATCTGTTCTGAGGGCATTTCAAGACTAAAGATAAGCACTGGCTTATCCTGCAACATCGCCGCATTTTCGACGAGGTTCATCGCAAACGTCGTTTTCCCCATCGACGGACGCGCAGCGACGATAATCAGGTCTGACGGCTGTAGACCAGCGGTCTTTTTGTTGAGGTCATCATAGCCGGTATTCACCCCGGTGACGCCGTCATGAGGCTGCTGGAAAAGCTGTTCGATGCGCGCGACGGTGGCGTCGAGCACCTCGGTAATATTTTTTGGGCCTTCGTCTTTATTGGCGCGACTTTCGGCAATTTTAAAGACGCGGGATTCCGCGAGATCCAGCAGGTCTTCACTGGAACGCCCTTGCGGATCAAAACCGGCCTCAGCGATTTCATGGGCTACTGAAATCATGTCGCGGACTACGGCACGTTCGCGGACGATATCCGCATAGGCGCTTATGTTCGCCGCACTTGGCGTATTTTTAGATAACTCAGCCAGGTAAGCAAAACCGCCGACGCTGTCGAGTTGTCCCTGCACTTCCAGCGACTCGGCCAGGGTTATCAGATCGATGGGTTTGCCCATCTCCTGCAGACGGTGCATTTCGGTGAAGATATGCCGATGTGGACGGGTGTAAAAATCTTCCGCAACGACACGCTCGGCAACATCGTCCCAGCGTTCGTTATCCAGCATTAAACCGCCCAACACCGACTGTTCCGCTTCAATCGAGTGC
This sequence comes from Citrobacter sp. Res13-Sevr-PEB04-36, assembly GCF_015672735.1. GTDB lineage: Bacteria > Pseudomonadota > Gammaproteobacteria > Enterobacterales > Enterobacteriaceae > Citrobacter. The sequence goes on from NZ_JADABY010000006.1 coordinate 83,316, forward strand.
GGCGGTACTTTCAGCCCGGCGACCTGCAGATCGCGGTCACGAGCATCAGTCTGTTGTTTGTTGAAGGGTTTATTTCCTGCCATAGTGAATGGAGTTACCGAGATAATGATTGGGTCGAAAGATTACCACATTTCTGGAGGAAGCATGGCAACACGTATTGAATTTCACAAGCACGGCGGCCCTGACGTACTGAAGGCTGTGGACTTTACGCCCGTTGATCCGGCCGAGCATGAAATCCAGGTCGAAAACAAAGCGATTGGCATCAACTATATCGATACCTACATCCGCAGCGGACTGTACCCGCCCCCTTCTCTGCCCAGCGGACTCGGCACCGAAGCGGCCGGCGTGGTTAGCAAAGTCGGTAGCAAAGTAACCCACATCAGCGTTGGCGATCGCGTGGTCTACGCCCAATCTATGCTCGGCGCCTACAGTTCCGTACATAATGTCCCCGCCGATAAAGCCGCCATTTTACCGGATGCCATCTCGTTTGAGCAGGCGGCCGCGTCCTACCTGAAAGGGTTAACCGTTTTCTATCTGTTGCGTAAAACCTATGAAATCCAGCCTGATGAGCCGTTTCTATTCCATGCCGCCGCAGGCGGCGTCGGTCTGATTGCCTGCCAGTGGGCAAAAGCGTTGGGGGCGAAGTTAATTGGCACCGTCGGCAATGCGCAAAAGGCGCAAATTGCATTGCAGGCCGGCGCATGGCAGATGATTAACTATCGCGAAGAGAGCATTGTCGAACGGGTTAAAGAAATTACGGGCGGTAAAAAAGTCCGGGTTGTTTATGACTCGGTGGGTAAAGACACCTGGGAAGCCTCACTGGACTGCCTGCAACGCCGGGGATTGATGGTAAGTTTTGGTAATTCTTCCGGACCGGTGACCGGCGTTAACTTAGGTATTTTGAACCAAAAAGGTTCTCTGTATGCCACCCGCCCTTCTCTGCAAGGTTACATCACCAACCGCCATGAATTGACCGAAGCCAGTAATGAGCTGTTTTCACTGATTGCCAGCGGCGTGATTAAAGTCGATATCGCGCAAGGTCAGACGTTTGCGTTAAAAGATGCCCAGCGAGCGCATGAAGTACTGGAAAGCCGGGCCACGCAGGGCTCGAGTTTGCTGATCCCATAATGCTCCGACTTCCCCTAAATAATTCAAACCGCAGGAAGGCGGCAATTGAATGAATCCCCAGGAGCTTACTGGAGTAAGTGACTGGGGTGAATGAAAGCAGCCAACACACCTGCGGTTTGAATTATGACGGGGAAAGAAAGAATTAGGGCTTCCCGCAGGAAGCCCTTTCTTTTTTTAGTTCGGCTGTATGTAGGGTACAGCTCGATGAATTTGTTAACCGCGCAATAGTGACAGATTTGATAATCAATTCCTATTTGGTTCTAAGGGCAATGTTGCAGGTTGTGACGAACCACTCAATACCTTAGTAAAACCGGCGGCTATTGCGCTGATACTGTGGGACTTTTGGCGCTTTTATGGCCTTGATAACCCACACTACAGCGACAGCCAGTAGCAACCATGGCAAGAGTTTAATCATCAACGCAAACATGCCGCCGAGGAACATCACGGCAGTCGCCACCATCAGCGCGGCCAGAATCCCCAACAGTGACACGCCGGTGACCATCAGCATGACAAAAAAGCCAATCACAAAAAGTAGTTCCAGCATGATGCTCTCCCATAATGAATTTCTGCTTAATCCATTACAAAAATCATGCCAAAATTAATACATTGATTTATAAAGAAAACGCCCCGCGACAGTGCGCAAGGCGTGGTGAAATTGACTAACTTTTGGTGAATAATTAACGTTTATCTGCCACCAGCTTTAACGCATGTTCCAGCACGTTGATATCCGCGCCAGCTTTGTGCGCATTTTCGCTCAGGTAACGACGCCACTGACGCGCGCCCGGAATGCCCTGGAATAACCCCAGCATATGACGGGTAATATGTCCCAGATACGTTCCCTGGCTCAGTTCCCGTTCAATATACGGGTACATGGCACGCACCACGGCAACAGGATCCACGTCGGCGCCCGTTGAACCAAAAATTTCGCGATCCACGGACGCCAGAATACCTGGGTTTTGATAGGCTTCACGCCCCACCATCACGCCGTCCATATGATCAAGGTGCGCTTTCGCTTCTTCCAGCGATTTAATGCCGCCATTGATCGACATGGTCAGCTGCGGGAAATCGCGCTTCAGCTGATATACACGTTCATAATCCAACGGCGGGATCTCACGGTTTTCTTTCGGACTCAGCCCGGAGAGCCAGGCCTTGCGCGCATGGATGATAAACATCTCACATTCCCCTTTGCTGGAGACCGTGTTGATGAAATCACACAGAAATTCGTAGCTGTCCTGGTCATCAATGCCAATACGAGTTTTGACCGTGACCGGAATCGACACCACATCACGCATCGCCTTAATGCAATCAGCAACCAGCTGTGCATTGCCCATCAGGCAGGCACCAAACATCCCGTTCTGTACGCGGTCAGAGGGGCAGCCCACGTTGAGGTTTATCTCGTCATAACCCCGCGCTTCCGCCAGCTTCGCGCACTGAGCCAGTGCAGCCGGGTCGCTACCGCCAAGCTGTAAGGCTATTGGATGCTCTTCGTCGCTATACGCCAGATAGTCGCCTTTACCATGAATGATTGCCCCGGTGGTCACCATCTCCGTATAGAGCAGCGTCTGGCTGGACAGTAAGCGTAAAAAGTAGCGGCAGTGTCTGTCCGTCCAGTCGAGCATCGGCGCGATAGAAAAACGATGAGCAGGAAAAGCGGTGGACTGAGATTCAGGCAGCATGGCGAATAATTAAGCATCCGGTTAAAAATGGGGCGCCACTATAGCATAGACCGCGACGATAGTGAGCCACATCGTCGCGGATCTCCTCACGCTATTTCGCCCCGGGCTTTCCATCGTGGGAACCAAAAAACTGCGGTGGATGATCTACCCAGCGATCTTCTCGCGTGGCCGCATACACCGGGTTGAGTGGGTAATAGATACGGTTGAATTTTTTATTCGCCTCGCCAACCACCAGCAGTCGCACCTCTTCACTGGTGTTGTTGATAAAGGTGTGACACACACCGGTTCCCGCCGGAAAGCCAACGCTGTCGCCCGGCTCAAGTTTCCATAAGTAACCGTTAATCCAGGCCTCCGGATACCCTTCCAGCACGTAGATAAACTCTTCTTCGTCGCTTTCAGCGTGAGGATATGACGTGCGACGCCCTGGAGGCAGGCGTTCATGGTGAATGCCGAGGCGACCCAAGCCCAGCTTGCGAGCAAGCGGCGCACCGATAGAAAACAGCTCATCGCTGCCTGGATAGGTGGAGTCGTCAGCCCCCTCCACCTCACGCCAGTGGCGAATACAGTCCGGTCTTTTCATTTTATATTTTCCAGTATTGCGATGCGTCAGGTATAGCACACGTCGGGGGATCTCGGCGTTTTATACAGAACATGATAAAGTAAGGGATTAACCTTCCACGCAAATCGAGGCGCTAAAATGGAAAGAACCCCTACGCAGGAGTTGCTGGCTCACGCTGAAAAACTCTGTGCGCAACGTAACGTGCGACTCACGCCGCAACGCCTCGAAGTGCTGCGCCTGATGAGCCTCCAGGAAGGGGCGATCAGCGCCTATGACCTGCTGGATCTGTTGCGAGAAACCGAGCCACAGGCCAAGCCGCCAACTGTTTATCGTGCGCTCGATTTTCTGCTCGAACAAGGTTTTGTCCACAAGGTGGAATCTACCAACAGCTACGTGCTCTGCCATCTGTTCGATCAGCCCACCCACAGTTCAGCGATGTTCATTTGCGACCGCTGCGGCGTGGTGAAAGAAGAGTGTGCGGAAGGTGTGGAAGACATCATGCATGCGCTAGCGGCCAAAATGGGCTTTGCTCTGCGTCATAACGTAATTGAAGCGCATGGGCTGTGTCAGGTCTGTGTGGAAGTTGAAGCCTGCCGTCACCCTGGCGACTGCCAGCATGATCATACGATTCAGGTAAAAAAGAAGGTCGGGCGTTAAGCGAGAGAACGTACATCCTTGTACATTCAGGCGGGAGGGGATAATTACCAACGGTAGTCGTTGCGGGTTTCCCAATCCTTCACTTCTTTCTCCGCCTGATCTTTCGCATAACCGTAACGTTCCTGGACTTTACCCACCAGTTGGTCACGCTTACCTTCAATGACCGTCATATCATCATCGGTCAGTTTGCCCCATTGCTCTTTCACTTTACCTTTCAACTGCTTCCAGTTACCACCGACTTCGTCTTTATTCATCATCAAATCCTCATCGTTAGGTTGTGAATAGCGAGAGTGCTGCGCCCAGGCATGCTATGTTTTTGCTGGACGTGAGAATAAGTGTAGTCAGTGATTCTGATATTTTTTTATTATTCGGAATTTTTAACCATCCAGGTCAGGTAAACCAGGTACCATTTCGCCAGTGACGCCGCCAGATAAAGGCCAGCGAAAGCCCGCGCAGCGACAGAAAAACGGCGAGTGCCAGCCACAAGCCGTGGTTTCCCAGCAGCGGTAACGTGGATAAGGTTAATGCGAATCCCACAGCGGCAATCGCCATGCTATTACGCATTTCCGCAGCACGCGTTGCGCCAATAAACATGCCGTCCAACAGGTAACACCAGACACCCACCAGCGGTAACACCACCTGCCAGATCAGGTAACGATCGGCCAGGTGCTGAATCTGCGGCAGTGAGGTCAACGACGCAATAATGTGTTCGCCGAACAGGGCATAAACCAGCGAAAACAAAATAGCCACAATACCGGACTGCCGACAGGCCGCCCGCCAGACGTCCAGTAACTGGCTACCATCTCGCGCCCCATAGGCCTGGCCCGAATGCGCTTCCACGGCATAGGCAAATCCATCCAGCGCGTAGGCGGTAAAGGTTAGCAGGGTCATCAGAACGGCATTAACCGCAATAATATCGCCTCCCAGACGAGCACCCAGCACCGTGATAGCGCCAAAACAGAGCTGCAGCAACAGCGAGCGCAGCATGATGTCACGGTTAAGCGCCATCAAACGGCGGAAGTTTCCACGCCATGACCGTTTCAGCATATCCAGAGAAACACCTCGCAGGTGGAGAACCTTGCGCACCATTAGCAGGCCAATTAACAACGTGGCATATTCGGCAATCACCGTCGCCAGCGCGGCGCCCTGCACGTTCATATGCAGCCCCATCACCAGCCATATATCGAGCACAATGTTGAGGATATTGCCGACAATCAGCAGGATCACCGGCGCCCGCGCGTACTGAACGCCCAGTAGCCAGCCGAGCAGCACCAGATTCGCCAGTGAGGCAGGCGCGCTGAGCCAACGGATTTCAAGGAAGCGCCGAGCCTGTTCCAGCACCGCTTCGCTCCCCCCCACGATGTGTAGCGCCAGATCGATAATCGGCGTGCGAAATAGCGCGATTACCGCCCCAGCCCCCAAGGCCAGAATCAGCGGTTGCACCAGCGCACGAGCCAGCGCCTGCGGATTTTTTGCGCCAAATGCCTGAGCCGTCAGGCCGGTGGTACTCATGCGTAAAAAGAGCAGTAGCATGAAGAGAAAACTGGTCGCCGTCGCCCCCACGGCGACACCACCCAGATAGACCGGGCTATCCAGATGACCAATCACAGCCGTATCTACCAGTCCCAGCAGGGGAACGGTGATATTGGAGAAAATCATTGGCAGGGCAAGGTGCCAGAGCGCTTTATCAGAGGAGGTAAAGAAAGGCATACAGGAGAGCCTGAGAAGACGTTAGACGTACTGAAAAAGTTGTGTAGGCCCGGTATGCGTAACGCAACCGGGCACGTTGCCGGATGACGACGTAAACATCTTATCCGGCCAACAGGAAATCAACAGACCATTACAGCCATTCGCCGTTACGGATAACGCCGACGGCCAGTCCTTCAATGGTGAAATTCTGCTCACGCAGGTCGACAACGATCGGTTTAAATTCGCTGTTTTCTGGTAGGAGTTCGACTTTATTACCCTGTTTTTTCAGCCGTTTAACCGTCACTTCATCATCGATACGGGCAACAACCACCTGGCCGTTGCGCACGTCCTGTGTTTTATGCACAGCCAGCAGATCGCCATCCATAATACCGATATCTTTCATCGACATACCGCTGACGCGCAGCAGGAAATCGGCATTAGGTTTGAACAGAGAAGGATCAACCTGATAGTGACCTTCGATGTGCTGTTGTGCCAGAAGCGGTTCACCTGCAGCAACGCGGCCTACAAGCGGTAATCCTACTTCTTCTTCGTGCAGCAGACGAATACCACGCGATGCGCCAGAGACGATTTCGAGCACCCCTTTACGCGCCAGCGCTTTAAGGTGTTCTTCAGCCGCGTTTGGGGAACGGAACCCCAAACGCTGCGCGATCTCCGCACGCGTCGGTGGCATACCTGTCTGGCTGATGTGATCCCGAATGAGATCAAACACCTCTTGCTGCCTGGCCGTTAACGCTTTCATTCCGCCCCCTGGGTGTATATACAGTTATGCTGTGAGTATATACAGCTAAAGGTGATTTTGGAACCGCAAACTGCACAAAAAACAGGAGATTTATGAAGTTGTGGAATCCTTATCGAAAATGCGACCACAACAGGATGCCCCAGGTGATCAGGGCGACAAAAATAGACAGCAGAACGGCTGCAGACCCCATATCCTTTGCCCGACCGGAAAGTTCGTGATACTCCGATCCAATACGGTCGACCACCGCTTCAATAGCGCTATTTAAGATTTCAACGATCATCACCAGCATCACCGAGCCAATCAACAGCACGCGGGTAATGGCGTCAACATCTAGCCAGCAGGCGATGGCGACGCCCAGCAGTACGGCAACGCTTTCCTGACGAAATGCCGCTTCATTTATCCATGCAGCGCGAAAACCTTTCCAGGAGTAGCCTGCAGCTTTGATAATTCGAGTGAATCCAGTGGTATTATTGGCCATCAAAAGAACCTTTTTACATTATTAGCGTCAATGTCATTATAACGTTACCCCGTCTGTTACAGGGTGTGGCAAAGCAGCGCGAAGTATGACGGGATACACCAGAAATTCACTAAACTTTCTGATATCCTTGCAGCGCATTTGCATTATTAACCAGAGGCTTTACATCGTTTATGTCCGGCTGGCCACGAATTTACTACAAATTACTGAATTTACCATTAAGCGTCCTGGTAAAAAGCAAGTCTATTCCGGCAGAACCTGCCCCGGAGTTGGGACTCGATACGTCTCGTCCCATTATGTACGTCCTACCGTACAACTCAAAAGCAGACTTGCTGACGCTGCGTGCCCAATGTCTGGTGCACGATCTCCCCGATCCCCTGGAACCATTGGAGATAGACGGGACTTTACTGCCGCGCTACGTGTTTATTCACGGCGGTCCACGTGTGTTCACCTATTACACGCCAAAAGAAGAGTCCATTAAGCTGTTCCATAACTATCTCGATTTGCATCGCAGCAATCCTGAGCTGGATGTGCAGATGGTGCCAGTTTCGGTGATGTTTGGCCGCTCGCCTGGGCGTGAAAAAGGCGAGGTCAACCCACCGCTGCGCATGCTGAACGGCGTACAGAAATTCTTCGCCGTTTCCTGGCTCGGTCGCGACAGTTTTGTCCGCTTCTCACCGTCGGTCTCTCTGCGCCGCATGGCAGACGAACACGGTACGGACAAAACCATCGCGCAGAAACTAGCTCGCGTGGCGCGTATGCACTTTGCCCGCCAGCGTTTAGCCGCCGTCGGTCCGCGCCTCCCTGCCCGCCAGGATCTGTTCAATAAGCTGTTGGCCTCAAAAGCGATCGCCCGTGCGGTGGAAGATGAAGCCCGCAGTAAAAAGATCTCCCACGAAAAAGCGCAGCAAAACGCTATTGCGCTGATGGAAGAGATCGCTGCCAACTTCTCCTACGAGATGATCCGCCTGACGGACCGTATTCTGGGATTCACCTGGAACCGACTGTATCAGGGGATTAACGTTCACAATGCAGAACGTGTACGCCAACTGGCGCACGACGGGCATGAAATTGTCTATGTCCCTTGCCACCGCAGCCATATGGACTACATGCTGCTGTCGTACGTTTTGTATCACCAGGGGCTGGTTCCACCGCACATTGCGGCCGGGATCAACCTGAACTTCTGGCCGGCTGGCCCGATTTTCCGCCGCCTGGGTGCGTTCTTTATTCGCCGTACCTTCAAGGGCAATAAGCTCTATTCCACCGTCTTCCGCGAATACCTCGGCGAGTTGTTCAGCCGTGGTTATTCGGTTGAGTACTTTGTCGAAGGTGGGCGCTCACGTACCGGTCGTTTGCTGGATCCGAAAACCGGCACGCTGTCGATGACCATCCAGGCGATGCTGCGCGGTGGCACGCGTCCGATCACCCTGGTGCCGATTTACATTGGCTATGAGCACGTGATGGAAGTCGGCACCTACGCGAAAGAGTTGCGTGGCGCGACGAAAGAGAAAGAGAGCCTGCCGCAGATGCTGCGTGGCTTAAGCAAGCTGCGTAATCTAGGTCAGGGCTACGTAAACTTTGGCGAACCGATGCCATTGATGACCTACCTGAACCAGCACGTACCGGAGTGGCGTGAGTCTATCGATCCTATCGAGTCGATTCGCCCTGCCTGGCTGACGCCGACGGTGAATAACATTGCCGCCGATCTGATGGTGCGCATTAACAACGCCGGTGCGGCCAACGCCATGAACCTGTGCTGTACCGCGCTGCTGGCCTCTCGTCAGCGTTCTCTGACCCGCGAGCAGTTAACAGAGCAGCTTGATTGCTATCTCAGCCTGCTGCGCAACGTACCGTATGCTTCAGATGCGACAGTTCCTGCGCAAAGTGCCAGTGAACTTATCGATCACGCCTTGCAGATGAACAAGTTTGAGGTCGAGAAAGATACCATCGGTGACATCATCATTCTGCCGCGCGAGCAGGCGGTATTGATGACTTACTATCGCAACAATATTGCGCATATGCTGGTGCTGCCGTCACTGATGGCAGCGATTGTCACCCAGCATCGCCGGATTTCACGTGCCGCATTGCAACAGCATATTGACGCGCTGTATCCGATGCTGAAAGCCGAGCTGTTCCTGCGCTGGGAGCGCGATGAGCTTGCTGGGGTGATCGACGAACTGGCTGGAGAAATGCAGCGTCAGGGTCTGATTACGTTGCAAAACGACGAGCTGCAAATCAACCCGGCACGCTCCCGTACGTTACAACTGCTGGCAGCAGGTGCGCGCGAGACTCTGCAGCGCTACGCCATCACCTTCTGGCTGCTGAGCGCGAACCCGTCTATCAACCGCGGTACGCTGGAGAAAGAGAGCCGCACCGTCGCTCAGCGTCTTTCCGTATTGCACGGCATCAATGCGCCGGAATTCTTCGATAAAGCGGTGTTCAGTTCCCTGGTACTGACCCTACGTGACGAAGGCTACATCAGCGACACCGGTGATGCTGAGCCGGAAGAGACGATGAAGATTTACCAGATGCTGGCCGAACTGGTGACGTCGGATGTTCGTCTGACCATCGAGAGCGCCACACAGGGCGAGTAAGCATAAAAAAACCGGTCGACATGACCGGTTTTTATTTTATCGCAGACCAAACTCAAAGATGCCAGTAACTCATCGCCAGGCCTAAGAACAGCACCAGGCCCACGTAGTTGTTATTCATAAACGCTTTAAAGCAGGCATCTCGCTCGCGGTTAACGATCAGCTTCTGCTGATACACAAACAGCGCCCCCGCCACCAGCAAAGACCAGTAATAGCCCAGCGCTAGTTCGTTCAGCCAGCCCACCAGCGCCATCAGCACCAGTACGCCAACCTGCAGAAGACCAATAATCAACTTATCATTCTGACCAAACAGGATAGCGGTCGATTTAATGCCAATCTTCAGGTCATCATCCCGGTCGACCATCGCATATTGGGTGTCATAGGCCACCGCCCAAAGAATATTGGCCAGAAACATCAACCAGCAGCTCAGCGGCACCGACTCGCTCACAGCGGCAAACGCCATCGGGATAGACCAGCCAAACGCCGCGCCGAGCACCACCTGCGGCAGGTGCGTATAGCGCTTCATGAAGGGATATACCCACGCCAACGCCAATGCGGCAATCGACAACAAAATAGTCATCGTGTTGAGCGTCAGAACCAGCAGGAAAGCGAGCAGCACCAGCACAACAAACAACGTGCGGGCTTCTTTCTCCGTCACCGCGCCGCTTGGCAGCGGTCGATTCGCGGTGCGTTTGACGTGCCCGTCAAATTTGCGGTCAGCATAATCATTCACCACGCATCCGGCGGCGCGCATTAACCAGACGCCTGCGACAAACACCGCCAGGATCCATAACTGCGGTACCCCTGGGGTCGCCACCCACAGCGCCCATAGCGTTGGCCAGAGCAGCAGTAAGGCACCGATTGGCTTATCCGTACGCATCAAGCGGTGAAACGCCAGCAGCTTATTCTGCGTCAGACTCCACTCCATCTTTATCTTCCTCTCAGTACAACGGCGATGCAGGTAAAAAAAGCTCGGTAAGCATCAGCGGCTTACCGCTTAGCCGCAGTCGGGAACGACGCCCCCACAGCCCTGCATCGCGGCCAATCTCAATAAAATCTCGGGTCAATGTCGATGACGTAAACAGGTAGCGCCCGAGCGGGGTTTTCCCCAGATTCTGCAAGGCCAGTTCAGGGCCACACAATGTGGATTCCGGCACCACGGTACGCCCGGCAAGCCAGGGCTCACCATCCGCACAGAGCAGGATTTCACGTAACCAATAGCGGGATTCTGTTGGCAGCAGCGTCAGTTCTTCAGCCACCTCATTTTGCCCAACAAATCCTTCTCGTATCAACGTTACGCTGACCTGCTTTCCCTGCTGCTCAAAACGTTGGGTCATGGAGTCTTCCAGTAACAACCAGTCAAGCAGTTGGGGGTCCAGCGTCGGGATCGCATCAAAATAACGCAGCGCACGCAGTTGCGTTAACGCAGGGTGTGGCATGCCTTACTCTCCGATTTATCACGTTCAGGCATTGTATCGCAGAAAAGACATTACGGGGTGAGCAAACATGATTAAGTGATCGGCAGAGCAACATAAGTGTAACAAGTAGCATGGAAGGATAAAAAAAGGTGCGCCAGGAGACGCACCAGTTGTTGCAAAATCAGCAATGTGGGGAGACGGTTACCCCTTGCCTTTTACACTGCTGATAAAGGTGGAACGGGCAGATTTGGATCCCAGACGTTCAGCTTCATCAAGCAGCTTCAGCGCTTTATCGACATCGCCTTTCGCCACAGCATCCTTAATCGCCTGGTTAAAATAGCTTTCCGTGTCGTTCAGCATCGGCTCGCTTTTCTGCGGCGCAGGCGTTGCGACCGGGGCAGCTGCCACCGCAGCCGGAGCCGCATAGGCCGCTGCCGGTGCGGCAGTGTTGCCCACCGTCACCGGTCCCGGACCTGAAGAGCCAAACAGCGGCCCGACCAGCACGCTGGAGGATGAGCTGGTTTTAACTTTCAGTTTCAGCAGGCCATCGGTGGTATGACGGGCGATCGGATCTGGAATATCCGGTACGGCGTTACCCACGCCCTTGGCATAGGCTTTTGCCGGGTCAAGCAGAGTCGTGGTCTGCTGGAGGTCTTTCTCGGTGGTGAAGACCAGAACATAGAGCTTCTGCTGGCCAAGCGCTGGCGTCAGGCGCATCACCCCTTCCAGACGATCCGCGCTCATCACGCCGGGCTCCTGGTAGGTGAAATAGCTGCTGGGGAAGAAGGCAGATGGCGTCATGTTCTGATCAAGAATCAGTACGTTTGGCGCAAAGACGCTGGTTTGTTTGTTCACTTCACTGGAGAGCGTCAGGGTCAGCTCACCAATATTGGCCGGTACGCTATAGGCGGCAACCGGACCGCTAATTCCCGCCACATCCAGACGCTGACCGGCGGTCGCAAGCTGTGTGGACTGTACCTTGGATTGATCAACAGGCGTCCAGGCTAATTGTTGCAGTGCGGAAGTGGGGATCGTGGGTGCGCCGGTGGTGTTCTGCGGCACAAAATTCACATCGGCCAGGCTGATGCCAGGCGCACTGGCAAATAACCCTGCAGATAAACAAAGGGCAACGAGACTTTTCTTCATTTTCATTGTTATCACCTCAGATAGCATGGGTTCAGCGGTGGCCAGGCAATAGCGCGCTAAACCTTCAGTAAGAGGGGCTTGCGCCCCTCTTTCGGTCTTTACGTCAGATTAATGCCGGATTACCACCAGATTTCCATCTGGGCACCAAAGGACCACTCGTCGCTGTCGCCACGGCTGGTGGTGCTGAGACCAGAGTTGGTTGCTGCCGCAAATTTGGTTACGTCGTTACCATTTTTGACGTAGCCCCATTCTTCATCCCATTTGGCATAAGTTGCGAAGACACGGATTGCCGGACGAGACCAGATGCTGTCGCCCGCCTGCCATTGTTGCGCCAGGGTAATTTTGTACTGGCTGTTGCGATCGCCAGTCTGCTGCGATTTGACGTTGTCGTAGCCGACTTCCATCAGGGTGCTCATGATCGGCGTCCATTTGTACATCGGACGGATACCTACGGTGTACCATTCGGTACCCAGGTCGTTATCCATGTCGAGGTTTTGGTACATACCGACATACATCAGGTCCCATTTGTCGCCCAGCGAGATAGCACCGTGGTCCAGCACGCGGAACAGGCTACCGTTGTTATTAGTGAAGTTATTGGCGACATTTGAAGTAGAGCCGTCTGGATTGGTAATTGTTCCAGTAGAAGAACCGTAAGAGCCCTGGTTCAGGCCTTTGCCCTGCGTGGTCATAGAGTCTGTCGCGTACTGAACAACAAACTTGTTATAGCCTTTCAGCATGCTCTGAGTATGTTCGGCGGTGAACATCCAGCCATCTTTTGATGCACCGTCTGCCAGGCTGTAGTCATCGGTGGTGTTAGCACGACCGTAGTCCACACCCAGTTCCAGCATACCGTCCGGGTTAATCGCCATTTGCGCTAAACGCACGTCAAACACGTCGTTGGCGGTGTCTTTGGTACGGTCATAAATATTCTGGCTGCTGAACGCGTAAGAGCCGCCCGCTTCCTGAGAACGGGTCGCTGCCAGCGCCAGTTTACCGAAGCCCAGATCGATATTTTCAATACCGGCACCAGGACCTGAAATATCCCAGTAGTAGAAGTCGATCATGTGGACGTCATGACGCTGATAGAAGCGCTTACCGGCCCAGATGGTGGAACCTGGCAGCCATTCAATCAGGTTTTTACCCTGCACGTTTGCTTCACGGAATGCCGGGTCAGTTCCTTCCCAGTCATTCTGCTGTGCGACGGAGTAGGCGACGTTGGTATCGAAGTAGAAGCTCTTATCGCCCTCTTTCCACACTTCCTGGCCCAGTTTAATTTCCGCATAGGTTTCACATTCGTTACCAAGACGGTATTTACTTTGTGCACCGGTTGCCTGGAAACACTGTTGTTCGCCGCCACTACCCGTCCAGCCGATACCGGAACGAGCATAACCATGAAAATCCACAGCCATTGCCTGAACAGACATAATGCCTGCTGCTACAGCAACCGCCAGAGGGAGTTTGCGCAGAGTAATCATCGTTCTATCTCCTGAGATCATTGCTTTTCTTTGAACGCTTCACCTTGACGGATTTGCGTTTTTTTTAATGGGACACCTTAAACGCCCGGCTCTTGATGCAACCGACGACATGCAGTGCCATCTTCACGGAACAGATGGCAACGCTCTGGCGGCAGGCCGATAGCGAATGTGGCACCCTCTTCTACCAACACCACGTCATTCTGGCGGTACACCAGGTTTTGACGGATGGCGGGGATCTGGATATGAATTTGCGTTTCGTGACCCAACTGCTCGACCACCTGAACTTCACCTTCGAGAGTGACGTCAGCGATATCGCTGGGCAGCAGATGTTCCGGGCGAATACCTAAGGACATGTTGGCGCCAACCTGCACAGCACGGCTTTCTACCGGGAGCCAGATTTGCTGGCGGTTAGGTAATTCAACCTGCACCTGATCGATTGCGGTTGCGGTGACTTTTACCGGCAGGAAGTTCATCTTCGGTGAACCAATAAAGCCCGCCACAAAGCGGTCCGCCGGGTAGTGATACAGCTCCAGCGGCTTGCCGACCTGCGCGACGCGGCCTGCATCCAGCACCACGATTTTGTCGGCCAGCGTCATCGCCTCGACCTGATCGTGGGTGACGTAAATCATCGTGCGACCCAGACGTTTATGCAGGCGGGAGATTTCAATGCGCATCTGCACACGCAGTGCCGCATCAAGGTTAGAAAGTGGTTCATCGAGCAGGAACACGCGCGGTTCGGCCACCAGCGTACGGCCAATCGCCACACGCTGGCGCTGACCGCCAGAGAGCGCTTTTGGCTTACGTTCGAGCAGGTGTGCCAGTTGCAGGACTTCAGCAACCTGATTCACACGCTGGTTCATGACGTCTTTTTTTGCACCGGCCAGTTTGAGGCCGAAGGACATGTTCTCGGCGACGGATAAATGGGGATACAGCGCGTAGGACTGGAAAACCATGCCCACGCCGCGTTCGGCGGGCGGGATGTCGTTCATTCGGGTGTCCCCGATAAACAGGTCGCCGCTGGTGATGGTTTCTAACCCGGCGATCATACGCAGCAAGGTCGACTTACCGCAGCCTGACGGTCCGACAAATACCACGAACTCTCCTTCATGGATGTCGAGATTGATATCCTTCGATACCACCACGTCACCCCAGGCTTTCGTTACATTTCGCAGCTGTACGCTCGCCATGCCCTTCTCCCTTCGTTACAACCTGTCATCGACAGCAACATTCATCATGGGCTGACTATGCGTTATCCATTAGGAGCGTGAATCCTCCACCCCCCAGCTTTTTTATGGGGGAGGAGGCGGGAGGATGAGAGAGTCGCGTCTGAGACCCGGGCCGTACGCCGCCAAGGAATTTCGTGATGTTGTCCGCAAAAATCAGTGGGTTTTTATGTGCTCCAGCACGCATTACTCACATTTCTGTAACACAGATCACATAAAGAATGGGTGGGGCGTAGGGGTAAGGAGGATGGAAAGAGGTTGTCGTATAAAGAAACTAGATACCGTTAAGCCACCTCTGTGTATCCAAGCGCACATCACCAAAAAGGATGGGGAATATGAAAATCAAAACTGGCGCACGCATCCTCGCATTGTCTGCATTGACGACGATGATGTTTTCCGCCTCGGCTCTCGCCAAGATTGAAGAGGGCAAACTGGTTATCTGGATCAACGGCGACAAAGGCTATAACGGCCTCGCTGAAGTGGGTAAAAAATTCGAGAAAGACACCGGCATCAAAGTCACCATTGAACATCCAGATAAGCTGGAAGAAAAATTCCCGCAGGTTGCCGCGACCGGTGACGGCCCGGACATCATCTTCTGGGCGCATGACCGTTTTGGCGGCTATGCGCAATCTGGTCTGTTGGCTGAAGTTACGCCAGACAAAGCGTTCCAGGACAAACTGTTCCCATTCACCTGGGATGCCGTACGTTACAACGGTAAGCTGATCGCCTACCCGATCGCCGTTGAAGCACTGTCGCTGATTTACAACAAAGACCTCGTGCCAAATCCACCGAAAACTTGGGAAGAAATTCCGGCGCTGGATAAAGAGCTGAAGGCGAAAGGCAAATCTGCCCTGATGTTCAACCTGCAAGAACCGTACTTCACCTGGCCGCTGATTGCTGCCGACGGCGGATACGCGTTCAAGTTTGAAAACGGCAAATACGACGTCAAAGACGTGGGCGTGGACAGCGCTGGCGCGAAAGCGGGTCTGACCTTCCTGGTCGATCTGATTAAGAACAAACACATGAACGCGGATACCGACTATTCCATCGCCGAAGCAGCCTTTAACAAAGGCGATACTGCGATGACTATTAACGGTCCGTGGGCATGGTCGAACATCGATAAGAGCAAGGTGAACTACGGCGTAACGCTGCTGCCAACCTTCAAAGGCAAAGCGTCTAAACCGTTTGTCGGCGTACTGAGCGCCGGTATTAACGCCGCCAGCCCGAACAAAGAACTGGCGAAAGAGTTCCTCGAAAACTACCTGCTGACCGATCAGGGTCTGGATGAAGTGAACAAGGACAAACCGCTGGGTGCCGTCGCGCTGAAATCCTTCCAGGAAGAGTTAGCGAAAGATCCACGTATCGCGGCCACCATGGGTAACGCCGAGAAAGGCGAAATCATGCCGAACATCCCGCAGATGTCTGCATTCTGGTATGCCGTTCGTACCGCAGTGATCAACGCCGCTAGCGGTCGTCAAACCGTTGATGCTGCGCTGAAAGATGCACAAGGTCGTATCACCAAGTAATACGGTTTCCCTTATTTCTTAGGGAATCAGGTTTATTGAATACGTTGTTACACGAAATCATTCGCGCTACATCGAGGCGGCAAGGATGCAAATCCCCAGGAGCTGACAAAAGTCAGTGACTGGGGTGCGCATTCGCAGCCAACAAAGAGGTAGCGTGAAGGATAAAGTGTAAAGAGGAAGATCCCCATGGATGTCATTAAAAAGAAATACTGGTGGCAAAGCGACACGCTGAAATGGTCAGTGATGGGTCTGCTGGGTCTACTGGTGGGCTACCTTGTTGTTTTGATGTACGCTCAGGGGGAGTACCTGTTTGCCATCATGACGCTTATTTTAAGCTCTGCTGGCCTGTATATTTTCGCCAACCGTAAAGCCTATGCCTGGCGCTATGTCTATCCTGGCGTGGCTGGTATGGGGCTATTTGTTCTGTTCCCACTCATTTGCACCATTGCGATTGCCTTTACCAACTACAGCAGTACCAACCAGCTGACCTTTGAACGCGCCCAGGAAGTCCTGATGGACCGTTCTTATCAGGCGGGTAAAACCTACAACTTTGGTCTGTATCCGGCGGGTTCGGAGTGGCAACTGGCCCTCACCGACGGTGAAACAGGTAAAAATTATGTCTCCGACGCCTTTAAATTTGGCGGCGAGCAGAAACTACAACTGAAAGAAGCCGAAGCGCTGCCAGCAGGTGAACGCGCCACGCTGCGTATCATCACGCAAAACCGCCAGGCGCTGACCCAACTGACCGCCGTGCTGCCGGATGACAGCAAGGTGATTATGAGCTCGCTGCGCCAGTTCTCCGGTACGCAGCCGCTGTACACGCTTGCTGATGACGGCACGCTCACCAACAATCAGAGCGGCGTAAAATACCGTGCCAATAACGATATTGGTTACTATCAGTCACTCGCGCTAGACGGTAACTGGGGTACGGAGAAACTCAGCCCGGGCTATACCGTCGCCATCGGCTGGGATAACTTCACTCGCGTCTTTACCGATGAAGGCATTCAGAAACCGTTCTTCGCGATCTTTATCTGGACCGTCGTCTTCTCGGTGCTCACCGTCATTCTGACCGTTGCCGTCGGTATGATTCTGGCCTGTCTGGTGCAATGGGAATCGCTGAAAGGCAAAGCGATTTATCGCGTGCTGCTGATTCTGCCTTACGCCGTGCCGTCGTTTATCTCGATTCTGATTTTCAAGGGGTTATTTAACCAGAGCTTCGGTGAAATCAACATGATGTTGAGCGCGCTGTTCGGTATCAAGCCGGCCTGGTTCAGCGACCCAACCACCGCGCGTTCGATGATTATCATCGTCAACACCTGGCTGGGCTATCCGTACATGATGATCCTGTGCATGGGGCTGCTGAAGGCGATTCCTGACGATCTGTATGAAGCCTCGGCGATGGATGGCGCTGGCCCATTCCAGAACTTCTTTAAGATTACGCTGCCGTTGCTGATCAAGCCGCTAACGCCGCTGATGATCGCCAGCTTCGCCTTTAACTTTAACAACTTCGTGCTGATTCAGCTGTTGACCAACGGTGGCCCGGACCGACTCGGCACCACCACGCCAGCCGGTTATACCGACCTGCTCGTCAGCTACACCTACCGTATCGCCTTTGAAGGTGGCGGCGGTCAGGACTTTGGTCTGGCGGCGGCGATAGCCACCCTGATCTTCCTGCTGGTTGGTGCGCTGGCCATTGTGAACCTGAAAGCCACACGTATGAAGTTTGATTAATTGGAATAACCAGGCGTCATTGGCGCGGGCAGTTTGAGCTCGGCCAGCGCGGAAGAACCGGAGCGTACACGTAGTACGTGAGGATTCTGAGCACTGCCCGAGTTCAAAATGGCAAGCAAAATAGCCTGGAGCGGTATCAAGGGGAGTAAAAATATTATGGCTATGGTTCAACCCAAATCTCAGAAGTTACGTTTATTCGCAACGCACTTAGGTCTGCTGATTTTCATTGCGGCGATTATGTTCCCGCTGCTGATGGTCATTGCCATCTCGCTGCGTGAAGGTAACTTCGCCACCGGCAGCCTGATCCCGGAAAATATCTCCTGGGAGCACTGGAAACTGGCGCTGGGCTTTAGCGTGGAACACGCGGATGGCCGCGTGACGCCGCCACCGTTCCCGGTACTGCTGTGGCTGTGGAACTCGGTGAAAGTGGCCACCATTACCGCGATCGGTATCGTGACCCTCTCCACCACCTGTGCTTACGCCTTCGCCCGCATGCGCTTCCCGGGTAAAGCCACGTTGCTGAAAGGCATGCTGATTTTCCAGATGTTCCCGGCGGTGCTGTCTCTGGTGGCGTTATATGCCTTGTTTGACCGTCTGGGCCAGTACATTCCGTTTATCGGGCTGAACACCCACGGTGGCGTGATTTTCGCCTACCTCGGCGGCATTGCGCTGCACGTCTGGACGATCAAGGGTTATTTCGAAACCATCGACGGTTCGCTGGAAGAAGCGGCCGCGCTGGATGGCGCAACGCCGTGGCAGGCATTCCGCCTGGTGCTGTTGCCGTTGTCGGTGCCGATTCTGGCGGTGGTGTTCATTCTGTCGTTCATCGCCGCGATTACCGAAGTCCCGGTCGCCTCACTGCTATTGCGTGATGTGAACAGCTATACCCTGGCAGTCGGTATGCAGCAGTATCTCAATCCACAGAACTATTTGTGGGGCGACTTTGCCGCTGCAGCCGTGCTTTCTGCTATCCCGATCACCCTGGTGTTCCTGCTGGCCCAGCGCTGGCTGGTTAACGGCCTGACGGCAGGCGGTGTGAAAGGCTAAGTTTCATCGATGTACCCGCCCGGCAACGGGCATGCCACTGCAACCCTCAACTTATGTTATCCCAACCTGTGACTGTTTTTCGGCGCTCTACGGAGCGCCCTTTTTTTATGTAATTTTGCATTGCGGTTACGATTATTTTCTTTCGTGCTCGCCATCACTGCAATTTTATTTCTCGCCTGAGCAGACATTAATTAAACAGAGTGAAGATCACAGAAAAGACAAAACATAATTGCAATGTAAAAAATGATAATTGTCATACCTGCCTGTTAAATCCACCATCACAACACTGATAAAAAGAGCTGTATCTTCTAAGGCAGGTCTGAATGAACACCCAATATAATTCCAGTTATATTTTTTCGATTACATTAGTTGCCACATTAGGAGGACTGTTATTCGGTTATGACACCGCCGTCATCTCAGGCACGGTCGAATCCTTAAATACGGTTTTTGTCGTTCCACAACACTTAAATGAATCTGCTGCCAACTCCCTGTTGGGCTTCTGCGTCGCCAGTGCGCTGATTGGCTGTATCATCGGCGGTGCGTTGGGCGGCTATTGCAGTAACCGCTTTGGTCGTCGCGATTCACTAAAAATCGCCGCGATCCTGTTCTTTATTTCCGGTATCGGTTCCGCATGGCCGGAATTAGGTTTTACCCCTATTAACCCCGATAACGCCGTCCCCGTCTATTTAGCCGGATATGTCCCTGAATTTGTTATTTATCGCATTATTGGTGGTATCGGCGTCGGTTTAGCCTCCATGCTCTCACCAATGTATATTGCAGAACTGGCCCCGGCGCATATTCGTGGAAAACTGGTTTCCTTTAACCAGTTCGCGATTATTTTCGGGCAACTGCTGGTGTACTGCGTGAACTATTTTATTGCCCGATCCGGCGATGCCAGCTGGTTAAATACCGACGGCTGGCGTTATATGTTTGCCTCTGAAAGTATTCCCGCCCTGCTGTTTTTAATACTTTTATATACCGTACCGGAAAGCCCACGCTGGCTGATGGCACGCGGCAGACACGAGCAGGCGGAAGGTATTCTGCGCAAGATTATGGGCAGCAATCTTGCTACCCAGGCGATGCAGGAGATCAATCAGTCGCTGGAGCACGGTCGCAAAACAGGCGGGCGTCTGCTGATGTTTGGCACAGCGGTCATCGTCATCGGCGTTATGTTGTCAATCTTCCAGCAGTTCGTCGGCATCAATGTCGTGCTGTACTACGCGCCGGAAGTTTTTAAAACCCTGGGCGCCAGCACCGACGTCGCGCTGTTGCAGACCATCATCGTGGGCGTAATCAACCTGAGCTTCACCGTGTTGGCGATCATGACGGTCGATAAATTTGGCCGCAAACCGCTGCAAATTATTGGCGCGCTGGGTATGGCCATCGGCATGTTCAGCCTCGGTACCGCGTTTTATACCCAGGCTTCTGGTCTGGTGGCGCTGCTGTCGATGCTGTTTTACGTTGCCGCATTCGCCATGTCCTGGGGCCCGGTGTGCTGGGTACTGCTGGCAGAGATTTTCCCCAACGCGATCCGTGGCAAAGCGCTCGCCATTGCGGTGGCCGCCCAGTGGCTGGCAAACTACTTCGTCTCCTGGACCTTCCCGATGATGGACAAAAATTCGTGGCTGGTTGCCCATTTCCACAACGGTTTCTCCTACTGGATTTACGGTTGTATGGGCATTCTGGCGGCGCTGTTTATGTGGAAATTCGTACCGGAAACCAAAGGCAAAACGCTGGAAGAACTTGAAGAGCTGTGGGAACCCACAGCAGAGAAAGCGAAACCTGCGTCTGCGCAGTAATCAACGAGAACAACACGCCGCAGCCCATGCGGCGCGTTGTTGTTTACTCACGCTTCAGCCGTTTGGAATTACACAGCCACAGCGTGATCACCAGCAGCAGGATCGCTGCGGAATAGATCAGCACGTCCATGGGGGCTTTATGATCGACGATGATCAACCGCACAATCGCCGTGATCCCGATATAAACAAAGTAGCGCAGCGGAAAGTGAAAACCTGACTGAAAGTACTTCACAATCAGCGCAATAAATTCAAAGTAGAGAAAGTAAACCACCAACCCTTCCACCAGCTCATATTTGCTGGTTTGTTCCGGCGCGAACAGCACATCCGCCAGATGCAGCGTCTCTTTGCCGAGGAATACCACCAGGATCAGTCCCAGACTCAGCAGCCCAAGGTTCAACACAGTCTGTAACATCGTGGAGATAAACTCCACGCGCGGACGAGATATCGGCGTCATAGCAGCCCCTCTTGCTCAATGGCGAAGTTCCTGTATAACGCAAAAATGTGACGGAGATCTACATTTTTTGTTTATGTTTTGTGCCGTTCAATAATAGTGCAACAATGATCCCGCCTCTAACATCTTGAACGGAATATAAAATGCTTAAGATTCAAATGGCAACTGCTGATGATGCCAGCCTGTTAAGTTCAATGGGATATACCAGCTATCGACATCATTTTTCACATCTGTGGAAAAAAAACCACGAGCTTGACGCTTATCTTGAGCAAGAGTATTCCCTACCCGCGATCGCCCACAGTTTAGCCGAGGTCGGGACCTTCTGGCTTATCGCCTTTAATGACGAGCCGATTGGTTTTGCGAAATACAGTCTACAACAATCTATTGATCCAGAAGGCCAACCAGGAACGCTACTGCATAAGATCTACCTGATGCCAGGAGAAACCGGTAAGCAGTATGGCGAGCAACTATTTGCCGAAGTTGTCCGCCAGGCCAAAGCGCAAAATGAACAACGGCTCTGGCTTGACGTACTGGCTGAAAATCCCCGTGCGCGGCAGTTTTATGAGCAGCAAGGTATGATATTTGTGAAAGAAATCGCTTTCACTACCGACTCCCAGACCAGCGTTTTGTACGTCATGGAAAAACAGCTTTAAAAGGATGAATATGGTGAATACTCGTCAATCCGCTGTCCGCAACGTTACCGCCGGTGAGAACGTGGTGATTTATGAACCCGCCAATCTCTACGACTGCACATTGGGTGACAACGTTTTTGTCGGGCCATTTGTTGAAATCCAGGGTAATACGCAGATTGGTGCAGACAGCAAAATTCAGTCGCACACCTTCATCTGCGAATATGTCACCCTTGGCGCCCGCTGTTTTATCGGCCATGGCGTGATGTTCGCCAACGATATGTTTCGTGAAGGAAAACCCAACGCCGACCGCAACAGTTGGGGACGAATTATAATTGGCGATGATGTTTCGATCGGCAGTGGCGCGACCATTCTGGCGGTCACTATCTGCGATGGCGCGGTCATCGGTGCGGGAAGTGTGGTGACCAAATCGATCACCGAGAAAGGCGTGTATGCGGGAAATCCGGCAAAATTATTGCGCCGTCTGTAAATTGCCTGATGACGGCGTAAATGGCTTATCCGGCCTGCAATGTAGGTACGGATAAGCGTAGAGACATCCGACTGGCAGACGGCTCGATCAACGGAAATTCACGCTGCGATCGCTGGTCATATCGTACAAACCAAACTTACGCCCAAGCTGCTGACCACCGTCGCGCGTCAACGGCGTCCAGCCAATTGCCGCACGGCTGCGGGTTGGTCCCGAAGAGAAGAGATCCAGCGGCACGGAGACATACACGCCTTTGGTGAAATCACCTTCCCCATACTCATCCGGTGATGCATCGGTGAGGGTTGCATAACCGCCAACCACCACGCCGCTGTCAAAGCGTTTGGCGATTTCCAGGGTTCCGCCTTTATCGCCCGCCAGGTACTGCCCCACGCTGGCTTTCACCAATACATCCTGGGCAAACGACGGATTCCAGTACGCTGTCAGATGTCCGGTTTTCACGCTGTAGTCGGTGAATTTCATCATATCCTGCGCGCTACGCCAGTCACGCTGCTTCACATAGTTGGCGTCAACGCCAAACGCCCAGTTGCTGTCCAGCGGACGGTACAGCACTTCAGCCCCCGCGCCGCCAAACATGGTTTCCAGATAGCCACCGTACACCTGTCCGTAAAACCCGTTGCCGAGTGACTGGAAGTAGTTGGCCTGCAGGTTATTCACATACACATCGTTCTGCACGTAGTCACGGACGTGAGTACGGACCCGCGGCAAATGCGAATCGCTGGGCGGATTAGTGTAGTTAAACTTGTCGTAGTTATTGGCCAGGTTAGCAAACAGGCTGCCGGTCGTGAGCAGATGGTCTGTCACCCACAGATCTGCCGTTCCCATGACGCCCAGCTGATACATATAGAAGTTTTCCGGGCCGCCCACGGACTGATTGAGCACCGGATCGATATGAAAATCAAAGCGTGATTTATCGATATACCAGCCCTGCTCGGTGGTCTGCGGCACCACGGGCTCCACGCGCTTTTGCACCAGCGGTGTTTCATGGCCCAGCGGCTCGCCTTGCAGATGATCCTGCAGACTCGCAACATCTGTTTCGGTGGTGACCTGCGGTAAATTCAGGCGATTTTCCGTAATACGGATCGTACGGATCCCGTCGGGGAGGGAGTTCATTACGATCCGATTTGCCCGCTCGATCCCTTCCCTCGAATCACGGTATTTCACCTGTTCGCCGGTCACATACAGCGTATCGCCCTGCACCTGAATTTTAGGATCCGCCAGCCCGGCGTTGTATTTCAGTAGCGTGAGCTGATTTGCCACCACCGAATGTTGCAGGATGGCATCCTGCGGCTGGGGCTGATATTGCGGTCGCGCGTTGTCGTTATACGTTGGTCGAAGATCGTTGAAGTTCGTGCGTAGCGTGACGCCAAACATAAAGGTATTGCCACGCTCGTAGCTGAGGTTAACGTCGGCCCAATCGGTGACGCGGTAAATGGCGCCGACGTTAAACTTGCTCTTCTGATCCAGCTTGCCGGCAAAATCCTGCTGGTAGTTGTTACCCTCATATTCCAGCTTCAGGCGCAGCGGCTGCCAGGGCGTCTGGTATTCCACGCCGCCAAACAGTGACGCAGGGCCGTGGAACATCTGGCTACCGTCGATGGAGCCCGCCTGTTTATAGCTGTTATCGCGATAACAGAATTTATCGCTGTACGAGCACAGCGGATTACTCACATTGCCGCTGGTACCAAGATATCCCCAGCCGAGGCCAAGCGAGAAATCAAACGGCCCCCAGGCTTTGTTGGCCACGATGTATTCCGCATCAAACAGACCGGTTCCGCCGATATCCCGTGCGCCAACCGCGACCTGCGGCATCCAGTAGCTCTCTTCCCATAATCGCAATTTGAGATCGAACGCTTTGTCTTTATAGGTCTGATCGCCCGAAAATGACTCCACGCTGCTGTATTTTTTGGTGCGCACATCGGTATAACGCAGGGTCGTTTCCAGCCACGGGAACAGTTGCACCGACGCGGAATAGTAGCGGTACTGATCGTTATCGCGGTAGTTGAGGCTCATTTCCCCTTCACGCGCCATCCGCGCGGTTGGCGTTTGCAGCAGCCCCACGCCGCCAAAGTCAGACTGGGAAGGCCCAATCGGCGCAGGGTACGTTTCACCGTGGCAGGCCGTGCTGATACCCAGCGCCAGCAGGCTGAGCAGATAAGTTTTTCTCATTATTCAGGTATCCGCTGGGTCAGAGTGCGAAGAATGTCGGCATTGATTTGATCCGGGGCGCGGCTCCAGACAGAGTCAGACAGCCCAACAAAAATGATGCTGCCGGGCATCGGCTCAACGTGACGTTTATTCCAGTAAGCGACCGGTACTTTTTGCGTGCGCCCATCGGGATAGACCACCCACGCATAGCTGCGATCTGCACCGCTCAGCAGGCTTTTCCCGGCGAGATAGCTGGCAATATCACGCCCGGGCACAAACGGTTGTTTACCCGGATGATTGATCGCACCAAACAGGGTGATTTCCGTTGGCTGCGGTCCAACCCACAGCGTGTAGTTGCCCTGCAACGGCGGATTCCCCTGTTCACTCACCCGCACCGCGTCCGGGTCGAGATTCACCCGCTGTCTGCCGGTTACCTTCAGGGTCTGAATTTGCTGGCGTAGCGTGTTGATAGCGGCTGCATCGTCGCCGCCTTCTTCTGCACTCAGCGCCGCCAGCCGTCCCAACAGCGCCTGTTGCCGGCGCTGCGCCGTAACCGTCGCCAGCTCTTCCCCAATCACCGCCGCTGGCCACCAGCTATTCGCCAGCGTTGGTTGACCCACCAGATCGATAAGATGCTCCGCGCCGGTTAGCGTTTTCGGTTCTGCACTGCCTGAGGTGATCACTTTTACCGTTCCTGCGGCAAAAACAGATGCCGCACAAAGGCTGAAAGCCAGCGCGGTAATCATTCGTTTCATCATGATTTTGCCGCCTTGATCAGCGTGGTTTTCACCAGGAAATAATTCGCCCCCAGATACTGCTCTGACTGGCGAATCATCCCATCACTGTCAACCCAGTAGCGGTTATGCCAGCGAGTCCGATCGGTGGTGACTTCTTCACTCAGCACGCGTACCGGGGTGTCTTCGCTGGCAACCCGAATGCTGTCAGTGCCGTCCCATGTGAAGACTGAACGGGCGGTGGCGTAGCGCACCTGCTTATGCTCGGTCCAGCCCATCGTGCGGGTCCAGGTGACGCCATCAACAATCTGGTTTGGTTTGATAAGCGGGTCTGCCGCCAGATTATTCACCGCAATCAGGTTGTCGCCGCCGAGCAGCGTTTTCACCAGACGCCCGTGTTGCGTCACAAGCATGGCCTGGTCCTGGGTGACCCATTTCTGTTGCCCGTTTTCGGCGAAAGCGAGCACTACAAACAGCTGCGGACCGCCGTTAAGCTGCATGTACTGGCTGGCGTAGGGCATGTTGTGGATATCGTCATCCGTCATCTGTACGCCGGGAGTACCAAACACGCTTTGCCACAGCGAATGACCCAGCCCTTCGGTGGTGGCTGAACACGCCTGTAATAACAGACAAACCAATATGAGCGTGGGTCGCTTCAAGACGCTTCTCCAGAGGGGCAAAATAACCACACCGAAGTGTGGTTAGAATTAATCCCCGTCATTCTTCACGTTGCAGATGCGTTAGCTACGTTCACTCACCCCGGTCACATAGCTATCTATGCTCCCGGGGACTCACTCACTTGCCGCCTTCCTGCAACGCGAATTATTTAGGGGCTACGTACCGGTATTACTGGGTACTGGTGGTCGTGGTGGTGGTGGTTCCGGTATTCGAACCATCGCCACCGCCGGTTGCCGCCAGGGCGACCCCCACCGCGGAGCTTACGGCGCTCACGCTGGTTGCGGAGGAACTTCCTGCCGAAACCGACGCGGCTGCCGACCCTGCCGCCTCCCCCACCTGAACGGGGGCTGCATAGACAGAAGTCGTCGCAAGCGCAGATATAGCCAACAGGCCATACAGTACTTTTTTCATCACAATATCCCTTCATGGTATGAATGGAGATTTACCCAAAAGAATTTCGGGCGAGATCGAGTATACACAACCGAAAGTGTGTAAATTACGCCACGCAGGAATTTAAGATAATTAGAAAAAAGCGGGAATTAATATTATTTAAAATATCTAAATCAATATAAATCAATCACATGAAATAAATCAATAAATAATACAACATCCGTAAAATCTGAAAATCACGGTGTTAAATATAACGTGATAATATTATTTTAGGATTAAGCTCAATTCAATTTCATGTCACGAAGAAGACAAGATGAGTTATCTTATAAAAAAAGCCGATAATAATATCGGCTTTTTTTATAAGTAATCAGCAAATTCATTCGAATTGCAGCAAGGCGGCAAGATCGTTAATCCCCGGGAGCATAGATTACTATGTGACCGGGGTTAACGAACGCAGCCAACACCGCTGCGGTTCGAAGGAAGAAGCTGATTAACGCCAGGACTTATAACGGTTAATCAAACCGTTGGTCGAGCAATCATGGCTGTTAATCTCTTGATCATCGTTCAACTCAGGCAGAATGCGGTTCGCCAGCTGTTTGCCCAGCTCTACGCCCCACTGGTCGAAGGTGAAGATGTTCAGGATAACGCCCTGAGTAAAGATTTTATGCTCATACAGCGCAATCAGCGCACCCAGGCTGTACGGGGTGATTTCACGCAGCAGAATAGAGTTCGTCGGACGGTTGCCTTCGAACACTTTGAACGGCACAACGTGGTCAAGCTGGGCCGGATCTTTACCCTGGTCGCGGTATTCTTGTTCAACCACTTCACGAGACTTGCCAAACGCCAGCGCTTCGGTCTGGGCGAAGAAGTTAGACAGCAACTTCGGATGGTGGTCAGACAGCGGGTTATGCGTGATAGCCGGGGCGATAAAATCGCACGGCACCATTTTGGTCCCCTGGTGGATCAACTGATAGAACGCATGCTGACCGTTGGTCCCCGGCTCACCCCAGATAATTGGGCCAGTCTGGTAATCCACCGCATTGCCGTTACGGTCAACGTATTTACCGTTGGATTCCATGTTGCCCTGCTGGAAGTAGGCCGCAAAGCGGTGCATATACTGGTCGTACGGCAGGATGGCTTCGGTTTCGGCACCAAAGAAGTTGTTGTACCAGATACCGATCAGCGCCAGCAGTACCGGCAGGTTTTTCTCCGCTGGGGTAGTGGAGAAATGTTTATCCATGGCGTGCGCGCCGGACAGCAGTTCAACGAAGTTGTCGTAGCCCACGGACAGGATGATCGACAGACCAATCGCTGACCACAGGGAATAACGACCGCCAACCCAGTCCCAGAACTCGAACATGTTGGCCGTATCGATACCGAACTCACCGACTGCTTTCGCATTGGTGGACAGCGCCGCGAAGTGTTTCGCCACGTGTTTTTCATCACCGGCGGTCGCCAGGAACCAGTCGCGCGCGCTATGGGCGTTGGTCATGGTTTCCTGGGTGGTGAAGGTTTTTGAGGCGACCAGGAACAGCGTGGTTTCCGGGTTCACTTTCTTCAGTACTTCAGCGATGTGCGTACCATCGACGTTAGACACAAAGTGCATATTCAGGTGATTTTTGTACGGACGCAGCGCTTCGGTCACCATGAACGGACCGAGGTCGGAGCCACCGATACCGATGTTCACCACATCCGTAATCGCTTTGCCGGTGTAGCCTTTCCAGCTGCCGGAGATAATCGCTTCAGAGAAGGATTTCATCTTCTCCAGCACCGCATTCACTTCCGGCATCACATCTTTGCCGTCCACGATGATCGGGGTATTGCTACGGTTGCGCAGCGCCACATGCAGCACTGCACGATCTTCCGTACGGTTGATCTTCTCACCGGAGAACATGGACTTGATAGCACCGCTCAGGTCGGTCTCTTTTGCCAGGTCCTGCAGTTTCGCCAGCGTTTCTTCGGTGATGCGGTTTTTGGAAAAATCCACCAGCATCAAATCGTCAAACGTTGCGGAAAACTTGGCGAAACGATCGCTATCTTTCGCGAACAGGTCCGCGATCGTAACGTCTTTCATCTCTTCAAAGTGTTTTTGTAGTGCCTGCCAGGCTGAGGTCTGCGTTGGATTGATGTTTTTCATTAGCAATACTCTTCTGATTTTGAGAATTGTGACTGAGATCGATTGTAACGCCAGTCACAGAAAAGTGTGATTGTTTTAGTGCCGTTGTCCTGGCGTCCATCAAACAGGGGTAAAAAGTATAGATGTTATAAGCGCTGTTACTGAGCGTAAACGCAGCATGAAAAATCCGCATAATCCCAGCATTGACAGTACAGGCCATGCCTTTTATTTATATACATAAAGTCATTCGATATGCGTCAAGGCGGCAAACCTGAGAATCCACAGGAGCTTACTGAAGTAAGTGACTGTTGTGAGCAGGTACAGCCAACGAAGAGGCAGATCGAAGGACGAAATGTAATACGGTATTTGCGCCTGCACCGGTTTCCATTCTGCCTTATGTGCCATGGTCGCTCTATTCATTCCCTGACACGAGGTAGTTATGACTGATGTAGTTGTCTCCAAATTTGGCGGAACCAGCGTCGCGGATTTCGACGCCATGAACCGCAGCGCTGATGTGGTGCTTTCCGATGCTAACGTCCGTTTAGTGGTGCTTTCCGCGTCAGCGGGAATTACTAACCTGCTGGTCGCGCTGGCTGAAGGGCTGGAGGCAACTGAACGCTTCGAGAAACTCGACGCTATTCGTCAGATCCAGTTCGATATTCTGGAGCGTTTGCGTTATCCCAACGTGATCCGCGAAGAGATCGAACGTCTGCTGGAAAATATCACCACGCTGGCAGAAGCGGCTTCGCTGGCGACCTCAACCGCGCTGACA
This sequence comes from Citrobacter sp. Res13-Sevr-PEB04-36, assembly GCF_015672735.1. Classification (GTDB taxonomy): domain Bacteria; phylum Pseudomonadota; class Gammaproteobacteria; order Enterobacterales; family Enterobacteriaceae; genus Citrobacter. Next base: position 112,639 of record NZ_JADABY010000006.1, read on the forward strand.
GACGAACTGGTCAGCCACGGCGAACTGATGTCCACCCTGCTGTTTGTCGAAATCCTGCGCGAGCGTAATGTTCAGGCGCAGTGGTTTGACGTGCGTAAAGTCATGCGTACCAACGATCGTTTTGGTCGCGCCGAACCGGATGTCGTAGCGCTGTCTGAACTGGCCACGCTGCAGCTGGCACCACGCCTTGAAGAAGGTCTGGTGATCACCCAGGGCTTTATCGGCAGCGAAAGCAAAGGCCGCACTACTACGCTGGGACGCGGCGGTAGCGACTATACCGCCGCTTTGCTGGCAGAAGCCCTGCACGCCACACGCGTCGATATCTGGACCGATGTACCGGGCATTTACACCACCGACCCGCGCGTGGTGCCAGCCGCAAAACGCATTGATGAAATTGCCTTTGAAGAGGCCGCAGAACTGGCGACCTTCGGTGCCAAAGTCCTGCACCCGGCGACGTTGCTCCCTGCCGTGCGTAGCGATATTCCGGTGTTTGTCGGCTCCAGCAAAGACCCCAAAGCAGGCGGCACGCTGGTATGTAATAAAACCGAGAATCCACCACTGTTTCGTGCCCTGGCGCTGCGTCGCAAGCAAACGCTGCTGACGCTGCATAGCCTGAATATGCTGCACTCTCGCGGGTTTTTAGCGGAAGTGTTCGGCATCCTGGCGCGCCACAATATCTCGGTGGATTTGATTACCACATCCGAAGTCAGCGTCGCACTGACGCTGGATACCACCGGTTCAACGTCCACCGGAGATACTCTGCTGACGCAATCCCTGCTGATGGAGCTGTCTGCGCTGTGCCGGGTCGAGGTAGAAGAAGGTCTGGCATTGGTCGCCCTGATCGGGAACGACCTGTCTAAAGCCTGTGGCGTAGGAAAAGAGGTGTTCGGCGTGCTGGAACCGTTCAATATCCGCATGATTTGCTACGGTGCATCCAGCCATAACCTGTGCTTCCTGGTGCCGGGCACCGAAGCCGAGCAGGTCGTACAGAAACTGCATCATAATTTGTTTGAGTAATATCCGCCGGAATGCCGGATACGGCGAAACACCTTATCGGGCCTACATATTCCCCGTAGGCCCGATAAGCGGCAATGCCGTCGGGCAACACAGTCATGACATCACAGTCTCATATAACAGTCGGTCCAGTTCCCTGACGTCGCCCTCCCGGCTATCCGGAAGAACTGGCGGGATCTCGCCTCGCGCCAGCTCCGCGCAGATAAACGCATGCAGCAGCGGGCGACGCAGTCCATATTCCGCTTCCCCTGCCCGCTGTTTGCGTTCCAGCAGATCGTCTATCTCCCGACGCAGTGGCGCATCCAGCTCGCTCCCCGCCAACAGTTCGGCAAAGCGCATGGGTGGCACGCCTTTTCCCGCTTCGACCCAACGTACGGCCAGCAACGGACGCAGCACGTAGAAGTATTTTTTTAGTCGCACTTCATCGCCTTGCAGATAGCCACGGAAGTTTTTTCGCGCCATCGAATAGTAGTGCCAGCGGGCACGCACAGGCGAAAACCATTTTGGCACCAGCGCTTTCAACGCAGACACCGTCGCGTCATCCTGGTGATAAACCACTGGCGAATCCAGCCACTCGATAAGCGTCGGGTTAGCCCCTTTCAGCAGACCCAGCGCTTTACGCCACTCCCAGCCACACACGTCCAGTTCATCGTCTATGGGCAGTTCAATAACATCGCGCGGCGCTTCCACCCGCAGATACCATTCTGGCGGATGAACGTATAGAAATCGCACGTCGTAATCACTGTCCGGGGAAGCGAATCCCCAGCCACGGCTGCCGGATTCACAGGCGTATAGCACCTTCACGCCATAGCGCTGTTCCACCTTTTTTAGCTGGCGCACTACCCGTTCACGCATCGCGGCGTTCACTCCGTTATTGCTCATTTTACTTATCCTTTTATATTCACCAGACCGTGCAGAACCTGGTCCAGACCGCCAAATACCGAGATTTTATCGATACGCTCCGCCACTCTTTCGAGGGTTTCCAGCTCTTTTAAACGCAGCGCCACCGGGTTGTTTTCCATTACTTTCGCCGTGTTCAACAGCGAGCGCGTGGCGGCCGTTTCTTCACGTCGACGGATGACGTTAGCCTGTGCCGATTTTTCGGCCTCCACCAGCTGCGACAGGATGGTTTTCATATCGCCTGGCAGCACGATATCTTTCACGCCCAGCGAAGCGACCTCAATGCCAAACGGTGTCATGCGGTTTTTCACCTGCGTGCTGACCACGTCGTCAATCACCTGCTTATCTTCCAGCAGTTCATCCAGCGTTCGGGTACCAACCGCCTCACGCAGCGCAAACTGCAGCTCGCGATACAAGTGATCCAGCGGTTTTGTCAGCTGGCCAAACGCCTGTAACACGCCGCTGTAACGCCAGTTCGCCGCCAGATTCAGACGCAGGTTGACCTTATCTTTGGTCAGGATCTCCTGCCCACCGACCTCCAGTACCTGCAAGCGGGTATCAACGACTTCCGCTTCCACCAGATGATTCACCTTCCAGTACGCACTCAGACCCGGCGGCAACAGCGTCTGCGTCTCGCCATCAATTTTCAGCACACCGACGTGCCAGGCCGGAACCTGCACCGTTAAGATCGCGTCACGACCTTTTACCGCACCGCTACGGCGTGGCTGTAACACGGCATTCATCACGTCCGTTGGGACCTGAACCTGACGCGTATCCATGCGTACCAGCGTTAGCGCCTCCTCGGCTCGCCAGTACAGACGACGGGTTGAAGGCGGTAAAATTTCCTGCAAGACGCCGTTCACATACAGCGCACCGGCTTCGGTATCGGTTAAATCGGCCGCCACACAGTACTGTTCCACCCACGCAGGCTGGAAGCGACGCAAATACTCCGCCAGCGCCTCAGGAACATCGCTGCCATCGGCATTTACCACCAGAACATCCGGCGTGTTAAACCACGGCAAACGGTGTTCACCTGCATTCAGCACCTTGTAGTAGTCACCCTGGCGGGATAACAGGCCAAGCTGGCCTTTACGAATAGTGATTTTCTTCATCATTTTTTATTCCTTATTGTGAGTCAGGCGCGGGTGCAGGGGCGAAGCGGCAGGGGAATTCCCTTTTGCCTGCCGCACGGCGTCATTACCGGCAGCCTGTTTTTGGGCGGTGCTGACTGCGCACGAACCCGTTTTATTTCTATGATTAACAACCAGTTTTCATTTGGAGGATGAAATTGGGAATCGAACCCACTTGGTGGTCATCGGCTGACGGAACACCCCGGGAAAACAGCCTGTGCCGTTCCTGACGTGCCGGCGAGGTTTAATCCCCTGCGTTTTCAGCGTTGTTGACGTATCAGGTATTGCCAGAAGCGTGCCAGAAAGAAAAATCATCAAATTTATTTTTTAGTGCATTGATTAATATAATTTTTATTTTTCACGTTCAGATTGGCGATTGCCGTCGCGAACAGATTTTTTTATCTTTAAATATCGATATTTATCTTTATGGATAAAAAATGAAAAAGCGGCGAGTGGTGATTGGCGTTCTGGGCACGGTGCTGGATAAGCGCGGTAAACGGGCGAATCGGTTGAAGAAATGGCGCCCTACGGTTGGACTGTGCCAGCAGGCTGATTTCCCCATCGACAGACTGGAACTGCTCCACCAGCCGCGCGACGAAAGCATGGCACAGCGGCTGATTGAAGATATCGCCCTGCTCTCTCCTCATACCGAGGTGCGCCCGCATGCAGTGACCATTAACGACCCGTGGGATTTTGAAGAGGTTTACGCCGCGTTCCTCGACTTCGCCACCCACTACACATTTGATACTGAAAACGAAGAGTATCTGGTGCATATCACCACCGGTACGCACGTGGCGCAGATTTGTTGGTTCCTGCTGACGGAAGCACGCTATCTGCCAGCCAGCCTTTTGCAATCCAGCCCGGCACCACGGGGGGCATCTGATGAGGCCATCGCCGCAGGCGTCTGCTCGGTTATCGATCTCGATTTAAGCCGCTATACCACGCTGACCAGCCGCTTTCAGCGTGAACAGCAGCAATCGGTCTCATTCCTGAAAGCCGGTATTGATACCCGTAATGCCACGTTCAATATGCTCATCGACCGTATTGAGCGTGTGGCGCTGCGCTCGACCGATCCGATTCTGCTGACCGGTCCCACCGGCGCGGGGAAATCGTTCCTCGCCAAACGGATTTTTCAGCTACGCCAGTCACGCCATCTGGTGGCCGGTAAACTGGTAGCGGTTAACTGCGCCACCCTGCGCGGCGACAACGCGATGTCGACGTTATTTGGCCACGTCAAAGGGGCGTTTACCGGTGCACTCACGCCACGCACCGGGCTGTTGCGCGAGGCCGACGGTGGCGTGTTATTTCTCGATGAGATCGCCGAACTGGGGCTGGACGAGCAGGCTATGTTGCTGAAAGCGATTGAAGAAAAACCTTTTTTCCGTTTGGTGCCGACAAAGAGGTGTACAGCGATTTCCAGCTAATTGCCGGGACGCATCGCGATATGCAGCAATGGGTGGTGGAAGGTCGTTTTCGTGAAGATCTCTACGCGCGCATCAATATGTGGCGCTTTGCCCTGCCCGGTCTGGCGCAGCGGCGGGAAGATATCGCCCCCAACATTGAGTATGAGCTACAACGATTCTCCAGCCTCAAACAGGCGCAGACTCGCTTTGATAAAGAGGCGCGCGAGCGCTATCTGGCTTTTGCCTGTTCACCAAAGGCGCAGTGGCACGGCAACTTTCGCGAGCTGAGTTCATCCGTTGCACGCATGGCGACGCTGGCCGAACAGGGGCGCATCACGCTCGCGCTGGTCGAAGAGGAGATAGCGTTGCTGCAGGAAAGCTGGCAGCTCACCGATTCACAACCGGAATTCGATCTGGACATTGACCTGTTTGATAAGCGTCAGTTAGAAACGGTGATCGACGTCTGCCAACGCAGCGCATCGTTGTCTGAAGCGGGCCGCGAGCTGTTTGCCGTTTCCCGGCTGAAGAAAGCCAATCCTAACGACGCCGACCGCCTGCGCAAATATCTGGCCCGTTTTGGACTGAGCTGGGAAAGCCTTCACTGCGGAACATGAACATAATTTGTTTGAATAATATTCCATCACGCGATAAACAATAACTATAGCCGGGCTCGATCCCGGCTTGTTTATAACAACACAACACATTTCAATCGCAAGGAATACACCATGCTCGCTACTCTTACGCGGCTGTTCCCGTTATGGGCGCTGCTGCTCTCTGTTATTGCGTATTACACGCCATCCACTTTTACACCTGTCGGGCCATTCGTGCCGTCGCTGCTGATGCTGATTATGTTCGGCATGGGCGTGCACCTGAAAGTGGACGATTTTAAACGCGTCCTCTCTCGCCCTGCACCAGTCGCCGCAGGGATTTTCTTGCATTATCTGGTGATGCCGCTCGCCGCGTGGCTTCTGGCTCTGGCTTTCCATATGCCACCGGAACTGTCTGCGGGTATGGTACTGGTCGGTAGCGTCGCCAGCGGGACTGCCTCTAACGTGATGATCTATCTGGCAAAAGGTGACGTTGCGCTTTCTGTGACTATTTCATCCGTTTCAACGTTGGTGGGCGTTGTCGCCACGCCGCTGCTGACACGCCTGTATGTCGATGCACATATTCAGGTCGATGTGATGGGTATGCTGCTCAGCATCCTGCAAATTGTGGTGATCCCGATTGCTTTAGGGCTGGTTATTCATCATCTGTTCCCACGAGTTGTAAAGGCCGTGGAGCCGTATCTGCCTGCGTTTTCCATGGTGTGCATTCTGGCGATCATCAGCGCGGTGGTCGCAGGTTCCGCGTCACATATTGCGTCGGTTGGCTTTGTGGTGATTATCGCGGTGATTCTGCATAACACCATTGGTCTGCTTGGCGGTTACTGGGGTGGAAAACTGTTTGGCTTTGACGAGTCCACCTGCCGCACGTTGGCCATTGAAGTCGGGATGCAGAACTCAGGGCTGGCAGCAGCGCTGGGTAAAATCTACTTTGGGCCGTTGGCGGCACTGCCCGGCGCGCTGTTCTCCGTCTGGCATAACTTGTCTGGCTCGCTGCTGGCGGGGTACTGGTCCGGTAAGACGATTACTGAGAAACGCCACTCGGTAAAACAACACTAACCCTCATGAATGGAGGAGACATCCTCCATTTTATCCTTCCTCATTTGACACCCATCACAAAACAACAAATATCAACATAAAACAAATTCCATAACTATTCTTTTTATTTCATATAGTTAAATAATAAAACGCATATAAACATCAAAATAACACCATCCACAAATGTTGATTTATTTTGTTTTAGTTGGGAATATAATTCCACTACAACACAGATAAAACCCTTACCCTATCTTCGAGGCCGCTATGAAAAAAATTGCGATTATTGGAAGCAGTGGAGGCAACCTCTACAACCTGGGTGGCGCAGAGCCAGAGAAGTTACTCCAGGAAATTTACCAGCAGTGCGAAGCAGCAGGCGTAGATGTTGCCGCTCTACAGTTTATTGCGGCTGAAGCCTCAATGGACGTTGCCAAACCCCATACACCGGCATCCGTTTATGCACTAACCACAGAAAACCAACAAAAACCACAATGTATCTTTCAGGGCCAACTTTCCGAGGTGAACGCCTCAGTGGTGGAGAGCGATCGCCGCATTGCTGAGATGATCCGCAACGGTGAGATCGACGGGATCGTCGTGATGAGCGCCGATCCGGTGAAAGCCAACCAGGCTGTCTTCGCCGCCGCCGTCGAGATGAAAACACCGATTGTCGGCACCGGAGGTACATCAATGGCGCTGGTGGCGGCAAAAGGGGCAAATGTGGTCGCAACATCCGGGACGACAGGCACCACCAGCCGCACCCGCGCCGTTTCCTTCGTGGCATCACTGTGTAAACACTGGGGGATCAAGTACAAACCCCAGTTGGGTAGCGCCTCTCCTTCACAGGGTGGTTCAGGGAAAAGTCTGCTCAAGCGCTTTAATATTCGTAGCATCATGATTCCTGCCTTGCCGGGCTTTATCGCCATGGCGATTGTACTCGCGCTGAGCCACATTCCGGGACTGGAAAAACTCAATGATATCTTTGAGATTCTGCTGAAGGGGCTGCCTGTTTTAGTTGCCGTTCTCGCTGCCAAACAGATCTCCGAGCTGGATGAAGTCTCTATTGTTGCTGGGGTAGTCGCCGGGGTGCTCTCCGTTGAAGGCGGTTTGATCGGCGGGATTATCGGCGGTCTGATGGCCGGTATTTTCGTTCGCTGGCTGTTTGAGTTGTGCCTGAACTGGCGCTTCCCGATGACCACCGTCAACATTGTTGCCGGCGGGATCTCGGGCCTTGCCGCCGGATTGATCATGCACTACCTGTTAAGCCCGCTGGCGTTGTCTGCAGGTAATTACATCAAACTGGCTATCGAAAGCACGCTGGCATTCAGCCCTATTCTTGCCGGGCTGTTGGCGGGTCTGGTTATCTGGCCAGCCATCCTGGGCGGTGTCTACCACGCGGTCATCCTGCCGCTGGTACTGCTGGAGATGGAAAAATCCGGCGTCAGCTTCCTCGGCGCAGTCGATATGGTGGGTCTGGTAATGGTCGCTGCCGGAATTAACCTCGCCAACGTCATCGCCCCACGAGAAAAAAGTGAAGCCGCCGTCGCCACACCCGGTTTGCTCATTAATCTGGGTTTTGGGACCTTTGTTGAATCGGCCTACCCCTTCATGTTTGCCAACAAAATTGTCTTTGGTTCAGCCATCGTCTGGGCTGGCCTGGGCGGCATGATGCTCGGTTTCTTTAACGTCAAAGGCGTGGCTTATGTCCCTGCTTTTGCTTCCCCGTTTTTATCCAGCAATGCGCTACAGATGGCGATTGTGATGGTGACCGTCATGGCATTGACCTGTATTTCCACCATTATTGCCAACCGTTTTAAGGCTGTCGCCCAGAAAGAATCCGCAGCGTCAGTCCAGTAATTAATGCACCAACACCAGAGGTACACCATGTTTAAAGGCGATATGAATAAAAAACGCGCCAAAGCGTTACAGAAAGTGAAAGATGCCATCGTGCTGCACGGCGGGCAAACCATCCTCAGTACGGGGATCACCGGCGACGATGCTCGTCTGGCAAAAGCGGTATGCGAGGCAGGCGTTAAGCTGCTGGAGCCGAACCACCCTGCGCTGGCACTGGCGCGTGGCCATAAAGGAGTGAGTAACATGCACGCGGCGGAACAAATTCGCCACGAAATCACCAATAGCCAGATGGCTGAAGCGGTACACGGCGTGCGTAATGTGGTGCCTGACGACATCTTCATTACCGTCGGTATCGCAGGCGGTTTTACCGAAACGCTGCCAGTGCCGCTTAGCGAAACGGAGATTCTGGAGATTGCCCGTGCAGGAGCCGACGGTTTACACACTCACAAATCCGACTGGGATGATCTGCAGGACATCGTCAATCTCGCCCATCAGTATGGCCTGACTGTTGATGCTTATATTGGCCATCCGGATGATCTGCATACCTTTGGTATCCCTGCGCGCACGCCGGAAGAGGTCGCCAGCGTGGCGAAGCGAATGCAGGAGGTTGGTGTCGATATGATCGGTCTGATGACCGGCATGAGCTATGAAGGCGTGGCTGCGGGCGATATTCCGCAGGCGATTAAAGATCGCCTGCGGGCGCTGGTCGCCGCAGTAGATGTCCCGACACTGGCAGAAGGTGGCATAAACCTCGCCAATGCCAAAGCGTTTAAGGATACCGGCGTCAATATTCTGGTCGTCGGTACGGCCATCGACAATATGGTCTGCAACGCCGCTAAAGAGGCCGTCACGCCGTTTATTACGCATTGATACCACGGAGAAAAGAAATATGTTGCTGGTCACCGATCTGGATGGAACATTACTGACATCGCAAAAGACAATCAGTCCACGCACACGTCAGGCATTAGTTGAGTTCCACCAGCGCGGTGGCCTGCTGGCCGCCTGTTCCGCCAGACCGGTTTCCTCAATAGTGCGTCTGTTACAGCAGCAGCATGCTGACGGACTTTTTGGCTGGTGCGCCGGATTCAACGGGGGTCAAATCCTTGAGATGGCGCAGCAACGTATTATTCATTCCTCCGCGCTATCCTGTATGAATCTTCGGGATATTGACCGACATATTTCACTTGCCCGCTATCCTCACCATTTCTTTAGCGCGGAGGCTATTTATCACCGTTATGATCGACTCATTGCACCATGGACGACTTATGAGGCGGCCTTATTTGAACTACCACTTATTGCAGCTGCACCAGGGAATATATTTAATCGTCATGATATTTATAAAATCACGTTGGTAGCAGAACAATCTAAAATAAATGCACTTTATACCGAAGTGAATAATAGATTGCCTTATGGCTATACCGCGACAATCACCGGTGGGAATTATATTGATATTCAGCGTGACGAAATAAATAAAGGTTATGCAATAAACAAGTTAATTCAACAGTTGAATATATCTACTGAAAAGGTTGTTGCGATTGGCGATCAGCAGAATGATATCAGTATGTTTGCCTCTGCCGGCATCGGTATCGCAATGGGCAATGCACCTGATGTGGTAAAACAGCAGGCCAGCTATGTGACGGCCTCTAATGATGATGAGGGTATTGTCTGTGCCCTGGAGTGGTTGCGTTGCTCTGCACATCCAGTTACCATGCGCCAAAGCACGATGCTGGCGGAAAATGATGAACCCGATTAAAAGAAGAAAACATATTCTTGATGAATTAAGCAAATTCGGTGAAGTGACGGTTATCAAATTATCGGAAACGTTAAAAGTCACATCAGAGACCATTCGCCGCGACCTCTCCATCCTGGAGTCCGAAGGGCAAATTACCAAGATCCACGGCGGCGCGGTCAAAAAACAGGTTGTTCAGGAAGACGAGTTTGGCGCGCGGATAGATATACACCGCGAAGAAAAAATGGCAATTGGTAGACTTGCCGCCGGAATGGTTAGCGAGCACGACACCCTATTTATCGACTCCTGTACAACCAATCTTATTCTGGCCGCACAATTACCTCCATTGGCCTATTCTGTTATTACCAACTCCGCGTTAATTGCCGATAAAATCAAAGAGAATAATCTTCAGGCTCGCGTTTATGTATTGGGTGGCGAATATGATTACCATTTTCGCGCTAACCTCGGCGTCTCGGTTTGTCAGCAAATTAATGCCATTCACGCCGATCTCTGCTTCATCGGCGCAGGTGGAATCTCGCCTCAACACGGTGTACTGGTGAAAAGCTTTGATGAAGCGTACGTTGCGAAGTCGATGATTGCCATGAGCAAAAAATCGGTGATACTGGCCGACCATACTAAATTTGGTCAGGATGGGGTGATGTGTATCGCTACCTTAAAAGAAATCGATAACATCATCACCGATAAAGGATTCAAAACAACGGGTTATACTCAGCAGGATTTCGGTGGAAAATTGCGTATTGCTGAATGATGCAACGCATTACGCTATCAGCCAGCCCAGTATTACCGTACACTGAGTTAATCGGCAAACTGAGGGCAACCGTATGGCACTCCCCCGCATTACCCAAAAAGAGATGACCGAGCGCGAACAGCGCGAACTGAAAACGCTGCTCGACCGCGCGCGTATTGCACACGGTCGACTGCTGACCAACGCGGAAACCAACAGCATTAAGAAAGAGTACATCGATAAGCTGATGCTGCAGCGCGAAGCTGAGGCAAAAAAAGCCCGCCAGTTGAAGAAAAAGCAGGCTTATAAACCGGACGCGGAATCCTCGTTTTCCTGGTCAGCGAATACGCCAACGCGCGGCAGACGTTAACGCCCTTTCTTCTTACGCCCCGGCTGAGCAAAACGTTTACCGTTAGACGCCGGGCGCGCTTTCTCTTTCTCAGCGGTTTTTTCGATTTTCACCACCGGGCGCTTAATACCTGCAGTTTTTGGCTTCGCTTTCTGCTTCGGTTTCGCTTCCGAAGATGAATTCTCGATAAGCTTAAATAGATCAACCAGTTCGTCATCCGTCAGATCACGCCATTCACCCAGCGGTAACCCGGACAGGCCGATGTTCATGATCCGTGTACGTTCAAGTTTCACCACGTCATAACCAAAGTGTTCGCACATCCGACGGATCTGACGGTTCAGGCCCTGCACCAGAGTGATACGGAAGACAAACGGTGCCTCTTTCCTGACCTTACATTTCTTGGTGACGGTACCGAGAATGGGTACGCCCGCCCCCATGCCACGAATAAAGTCATCGGTTACGGGTTTGTCGACCGTCACCAGGTACTCTTTTTCATGATCGTTACCGGCACGCAGGATTTTATTCACCAGGTCGCCGTGGTTGGTGAGAAAGATCAGCCCCTGGGAATCTTTGTCCAGACGACCAATCGGGAACACGCGCTTGCTGTGGTTAACGAAATCAACGATGTTATCGCGCTCGCCGTCTTCAGTGGTGCTGACAATACCGACAGGTTTGTTTAGCGCGATAAAAACCAGATCTTCCGCTTCTCGCGGCTCAATCAACCGACCATTTACTTTTACGACGTCGCCAGGCATCACCTGATCGCCAATGGTCGCGCGTTTGCCATTCAGGAAGACATTCCCTTGTTCGATAAAGCGATCCGCCTCGCGACGCGAGCAGATTCCGCTTTCACTGATGTATTTGTTTAATCGGATGGATGAGTCGGGCAGCATAATTTCTCCTGTATACACTTCATCCTTCAAGCTGTTTCTGCGTTGGCGGACCTCACTCACCCAGGTCACATAGCAATCTATGCTCCCAGGGATTCGCTCCCTTGCCGCCTTGATACAGCTTGAATGATCTTGTGTATTAAAAGCGAAATATACCCTACCTTGCGGGGGATAAAAATAATCGTGAACGCCAGTCCCGACACTATTTGCGATCTGTCACTCCTTTCAACATAATCAGCCCCGTCATGGTGCTCTAATAATCGTCAAGCCGGAAATCAATCGCATCTTGAAGTTCAGCCCTGTTTGCGGTCAGGTCTCCTACACCGCTACCCATACTTTTCACAGGGATGCCTGTCATCATGTGCGTCATCGCCACATAGGCTTGCGCACCTCTTCCTGTATCTCTGGAGCCAGAGATACATTGACTGATTTTTTTACCTTAGACACTGTGCGCATGACACATTTAAGGTTAGCGTAATAAGCGAGCATTTCTATTCCCCTACCAGCAAATCATCATGTCACAGTAAGGTGGTTGCGCAGACCTGTCACGCCCTGAAGAAGAAGTCTGCGAGGCACTTTCCAGATTGGTTTAAGAGCTCGCGAGCAAACAGCTGTTGGTCCGCTTTTGCTTCCAGCTATGCCAGTGCAGGAATCAACCGGCTGATGTTAACCAGGTGATCTTTTCCCTAAAAACAGTACCCGTCTAAAACAGGTCTATTTACAACGCCATCGCAGATGAGAATAAAGCACTACTGAAACAACGTGATTTGATACTGACCATGGCAGTCGACCTTCGTCAGGGCAAAGTACGCTGAAGCCTGACGGAGAATATCATTAGTTTTCAACTAAAAAATCTGGACCTCGGTAAAACATTAAAACCCTATATGCCGTTGTATACCCTAAATAATTCGAGTTGCTTAAAGGCGGCAAGGGAGTGAGTCCCCAGGAGCATAGATAACTATGTGACTGGGGTGAGCGAGCGTAGCCAACACATAAGCAACTTGAAGTATGACGGGTATATATAAAAATTGAATCGTATTCTGAAAGTACTTGAATTACAGGTGCTCCGTTGCCATCCATCATTAGATAGTTAAAATAAAAATTTCAATTAATATAATTTCTTTTGAGAGAGCGTGGTTTTTATCTATGTTTATAAACAATATATCTGGTTAGATATATTGTTTTATAACGAACGTATAAGATTAAAGAAATCTGCCATAATGACAGATTTCTTTAATTTATAATTAGAGATTCGCAACGTTATGATATACTTTTTGAACATCATCGTCATCTTCAAGGGCATCAACAAGTCCTTCAAAGATTTCTAAATCTTCTGGTGAAAGTTCAACTTCTGATTGAGCAATCATTTCTAATGATGTTGTTGAGAACTCAGTAATCCCAGCTGCTTTTAGAGCTGCAATGCCTTTGTGAAGGTCTGTTGGTTCAGTATAAACAACGATGTTTCCTTCTTCTTCGGTTACATCACGAACATCAACTTCAGCATTAAGCAAAATTTCAAAGATACGGTCAGGATCTGTTCCTTCAAAGACAATCACTCCAGTATTGTCAAACATATAGCTGACAGCACCTGCCGCTCCGATATTTCCGCCTTTTTTATTGAAAATTGTGCGGACATTAGCAATCGTACGGTTAACATTTGAAGTCAACGTTTCAGCGATAATCATTGAACCATTTGGTCCGAAGCCTTCATAACGGCCTGGCACGAATGTTTCATCTCCGCCACCTTTGGCTTTATCAATTGCTTTATCAATAACATGTTTTGGAACTTGTGCTTGTTTCGCACGTTCAATAACGAATTTTAAAGATGAGTTTGATTCTGGGTCTGGTTCGCCTTGTTTAGCCGCAGCATAGATTTCTACACCGAATTTTGCATATACGTTAGATGTTGCACCGTCTTTAGCCGTTTTTTTAGCAACAATATTGGCCCATTTACGTCCCACTGGAATAATCCCCTTAAAAATTTATTTAAATTTACTGTCAGGTTAATAACCTGCATTTTCCTAATACATTATATCATGATGTATAAATTCTCGTCTATGAGAAATGAGAATATCACAATTTTACGTGATGTTACTTTAATTTAACCAATGGTTAATATTGTGGATAAACTATTTCCGTATTTTCTTCTGGCTCTTTTTTATTTTTAATAATTAAACCGCCGCAATAATAAATAAGACAAGAGGAACAAAAGTGATAACCCAAGCAAAAACACCTGCTATTAAAGTTGCTGCTACACGGCTTACAGAGCGCTACAAGATTAACACTTAAAGAATAGCCCCAGATTCTATCGTCCCCTTCCTACACCGTGAGCCATATCAGTGAGGCGTTACGCTGACAGTGGTAACATAGCCGAGGTTTGTAGTTTTTTGATTACATGGAGAAATGATGGAACTGCTTTTATTGAGTAACTCGACGCTGCCGGGCAAAGCCTGGATGGAACATGCGCTGCCGCTGATTGCTGAGCAACTGAACGGTCGCCGCTCTGCGGTTTTTATCCCGTTTGCTGGCGTGACACAAACCTGGGATGAGTACACGGCGAAAACAGCGGCAGTCTTTGCACCTATGGGCGTAGACGTCACCGGCATTCATACCGTTACCGATCCGGTGGCGGCGATTGAAAATGCAGACGTGGTGATTGTCGGTGGCGGCAACACCTTCCAGTTGCTGAAAGAGAGCCGCGAACGCGGCCTGCTGGCGCCGATCGTTGACGTAGTCAAACGCGGCGCGCTGTACATTGGCTGGAGTGCAGGTTCCAACCTCGCCTGCCCAACCATCCGTACCACTAACGACATGCCGATTGTCGATCCAAAAGGCTTTGATGCCCTGGGCCTGTTCCCACTGCAGATTAACCCGCACTTCACCAACGCGTTGCCGGAAGGCCACAAAGGCGAAACGCGTGAACAGCGTATTCGCGAGCTGCTGGTGGTTGCGCCAGAGCTGACGGTAATTGGTCTGCCGGAAGGTAACTGGATCAAGGTGAGCAACGGTCAGGCAGTTCTTGGCGGCCCGAACACCACTTACGTGTTCAAGGCGGGTGAAGACGCGGTTGCCCTGGAAGCAGGTCACTGCTTTTAGTTGATTTGCTGTCTGATGCCGGATGGCGGCTTCGCCTTATCCGGCCTACAAGATCGACGACAAAATTGACGGTTATCCGTAGGCCCGGTAAGCATAAGCGCACCGGGCAACATTTCACCGGTCCTCGTTAGTAATCATCTCGCTCGTCGTCTTCATCCGGTTGCTCCAGCACGCTGTAGGCAACAGAGCAAAATAACGAGTTCAGGCGCTGCATGTCGCCTAAAAGCGCGAGGTGCAGGGAACTGGTTTCGATACTCTGCACGTTTTGCTGGTGCAGGCGGTCAACGTGCGCGTGCGAATAGCGACGGTTAAGAATGCGAAAACGGTGTTTGCTGCGACGCAGTCGACGGGCGCTGGTCACGTCGCCAGAGAAGAACACTGACATCGCCAACTGCAGGTTGCTGAGCAGCTGATCGTAGAGCGCATCCAGTTCTTTCAAACCTTCCAGAGAAAAGGCCCGGCGCGCAGCCAGCGACTTATCCGCAATCTCGCTCCCCATACGCTCGACAATATCGGAAGCCTGCTCCAGGTTGAGTGACATCTCGATAATCTCCGCCCAGCGGCGCGATTCCTCCTCCGCCAGCTCATCTTTTGGCATACGCGCCAGGTAAAGTTTGATCGCGGTGTACAGCACGTTGATATCGTCGGCCATCCTGCGCAGCTCTTTTTCCTCGCGCGGCTCACCGTGCATCACGCGCTTCAGCCCTTCCATCATCTGCTCCATGGCGTCGCCAATTCGCAGGGCCTCGCGAGCCGCATTCGCCAGTGCGAGCGTAGGCGTATCGAGTGCGCTGACATCCAGATGCTTGGGCTTCAGATGCGCGTCCAATTCCGGCTCATCGCGGATAATACGTTTGCAAAAGCGCGCCATCGGCTCGGCGAACGGCACCATCGCCACGCAGCGCACCAGGTTGTAGAAGACGTGGAAGTAAATAACCAGTTCAGATTTCGGCAGCGGCAGTTCATCCATCAGATTCGCCAGCGGATGCACAAACGGCAGAATAATCAGGCTGCCCACCAGCTTAAACAACAGGCTGCCGAGCGCCACGCGACGGGCGGCGGCGTTGGCGGCACTGTTATTGAGCATCGCCAGCAAGCCTGAACCGAGGTTAGCACCAATCACCAGACACAGCGCCACCGGGAACGAAATAATACCCGCAGCGGTCAGCGTTGCCGTCAGCAGGACCGCCGCCAGGCTGGAGTAACTGATAATCGCGAACATGGCGCCAATCAGCGCATCGAGCATGATATCGCCGGTGAGCGAGGCAAAAATGACCTGCACCCCGTTGGCCTGGGTGATCGGCGTGACCGCCTGCACAATCAGCTCCAGTGCCAGTAAAATAAGCCCTAGCCCAATGCCTACGCGTCCCAGTTGCCCGACGCGGGACTGCTTACGTCCGAGGAAGAAAACAACGCCAATGAAAATCAGCAGCGGCGACAGCCACGAGAGGTCAAAGGTCAGGATACGCGCCATCAGCGCGGTCCCGACGTCAGCACCAAGCACAATCACCAGCGCAGGGGTCAGCGCCACCAGGTCCTGAGCGACGAACGACGTCACCAGCATGGTGGTGGCATTACTGCTTTGCACCAGAGCAGTGACGCCAATGCCCGCGCAAAAGGCGAGCGGCTTCTTTTCAACGCTACGGCTGAGCACGGTACGCAGGCGGGCGCCAAAGACGCGCATCACGCCGGTACGCACGATATGGGTACCCCAAACCAGCATCGCCACGGCAGAAAGCAGGTGTAACAGAGTTAGCACGGAATCAGGTTCTCCTTATCGTTATATGTTCCTGAGGCTCATGACAATGACATCACGCCTGATGACGCTACGCTTATCAGGTCTACAAAAAAGCGTCTGTAGGCCGGGCAAGGTTTTTACACCGCCATCCAGCAAGCAGTACCAATGAACCGTCTTTCAGTATAAGGGTTTAAACGTAATAAAGAGACAGGGCACTCATTGAGCGCCCTGTTTGTTGTAAAGAAAGATGACAGTTTTGTGAATCAGTCGGCGTCGTAGCCTAAGTTAGGCGCTAACCAGCGCTCCACTTCCGCCACGCTCATGCCTTTACGGAAGGCATAATCTTCAACCTGATCGCGCTGAATTTGTGCGACGGCGTAGTACTTGCTGTCCGGATGACTGAAGTACCAACCGGACACCGACGCACCAGGCCACATAGCGAAGGATTCGGTGAGCTTCATACCGGTGTGCGCTTCTACGTCCAGCAGTTCCCAGATGGTCGCCTTCTCGGTGTGCTCAGGGCACGCCGGATAACCCGGAGCCGGACGAATACCCTGATAGTTCTCGCGGATCAGTTCGTCATTACTGAGGTTTTCGTTTGCCGCATATCCCCAGTAAACTTTACGCACCCGCTCATGCAGATATTCAGCGAAGGCTTCCGCCAGACGATCGGCAATCGCTTTGACCATGATTTTATTGTAATCATCGTGCTGTGCGTCGAACGCGTCAGCCAGCGTGTCTTCTTCCAGGCCGCCGGTGACGGCGAAAGCGCCAATGTAGTCCGCTTTACCGGAGGTTTTCGGTGCTACAAAGTCGGACAGGCAGTAGTTAGCGAATCCGACCTTCTCTGTCTGCTGACGCAGGTGGTGGCTGACGGTCAGGACGTGAGTCCGCGTTTCATCCCGGTAGATCTCAATATCATCGCCTACGCGGTTAGCCGGGAACAGGCCAACGACGCCACGCGGGTTCAGGGTTTTCTCGGCGCTCAATTTATCCAGCATATCGTTGGCATCTTTGAACAGGCGTTTGGCCTCTTCACCCACCACCTCATCTTCCAGAATGCGCGGATATTTTCCGGCCAGCGACCAGGTCATAAAGAACGGCGTCCAGTCGATGTAGTTACGCAGCGTTTCAATGCTGGCTTCAACTTCCTGCACTCCCAGGCGGTGCGCCACAGGTGGGGTATAGTTTTCCCAGTCGAAGGCCAGATCGTTATCACGCGCAGCCTCCAGCGTCACCGGCGGGGTACGCGGTTTTTTACGCGCATGCTGAATGCGCACGGTTTCGTACTCTTTACGCGTGCGGGCAACAAACTCGTCGTGCTGAGTATCCGACAGCAGCGCGGCGACCACGCCGACGGTGCGCGAGGCGTTCTGCACATAGACCGTCGGGCCGCTGTAGTTCTGCTCAATTTTCACTGCCGTGTGCGCTTTTGAGGTAGTCGCGCCGCCAATCAGCAGCGGAATGGTGAAGCCCTGACGCTCCATCTCTTTCGCCACGTTGACCATTTCGTCCAGCGACGGGGTGATCAGCCCGGAAAGGCCAATCAGGTCAGCATTCACTTCGCGTGCGGTGCGCAGGATTTTCTCTGCCGGCACCATCACGCCAAGATCGATAATTTCGTAGTTGTTACACTGCAGCACCACGCCGACGATGTTTTTACCGATGTCGTGCACGTCGCCCTTCACGGTGGCGATCACCATCTTGCCATTGCTGGAGCCTTTCTCTTTGCTGGCTTCAATGTACGGTTCTAGGTAAGCCACCGCCTGCTTCATCACGCGGGCAGACTTCACCACCTGCGGCAGGAACATTTTACCGTCGCTGAACAGGTCACCGACCACGTTCATACCGTCCATCAGCGGCCCTTCGATAACCTCAATCGGGCGCGCGGCCTGCTGGCGAGCTTCTTCGGTATCCAACTCGATAAATTCGGTAATGCCTTTTACCAGCGAGTATTCAAGGCGTTTTTTCACGTCCCAACTGCGCCATTCTGCCAGTTGCGTATTGGCCGTTTCGTCAGTTTTGCTGCCGCGATATTTCTCTGCCAGCTCCAGCAGGCGTTCGGTGCCGTCATCGCGGCGGTTGAGGATCACGTCTTCAACCGCATCGCGCAGTTCAGCAGGCAGATCGTCGTAAATCGCCAGTTGACCGGCGTTCACAATCCCCATGTCCATGCCGTTGCGAATGGCGTAGTAGAGGAACACTGCGTGGATCGCTTCGCGCACCGGGTCGTTGCCACGGAACGAGAACGACACGTTGGAGACGCCGCCGGAGATTAGCGCATGCGGCAGTTCGCGTTTGATGTCTTCACAGGCGCCGATAAAGTCCTGCGCGTAGTTGTTGTGCTCTTCGATGCCGGTCGCGACGGCAAAGATGTTCGGGTCAAAGATAATGTCTTCCGGCGGGAAGCCCACTTCTTCAGTGAGAATTTTGTACGCCCGGCGGCAAATCTCAATTTTACGCGCGCGGGTGTCGGCCTGGCCCTGTTCATCAAAGGCCATCACCACCACGGCTGCGCCATAGCGACGGACCAGTTTGGCATGGTGGATAAACGGCTCAACGCCCTCTTTCATCGAGATGGAGTTTACGATGCCCTTACCCTGAATGCACTTCAGCCCTTTTTCGATGACGTCCCATTTCGAGGAGTCGATCATGATCGGTACGCGAGCGATATCTGGTTCACCGGCGATCAGGTTGAGGAAACGCACCATCGCCGCTTCGGCGTCAAGCATCCCCTCATCCATGTTGATATCGATAATCTGTGCGCCGCTTTCCACCTGCTGGCGGGCAACATCCAGCGCTTCGCTGTATTTTTCTTCTTTAATCAGTCGCTTAAATTTGGCAGAACCGGTGACGTTAGTCCGTTCGCCGACGTTAACGAACAGGCTGTCATCACCAATGTTTAGCGGCTCAAGGCCTGAAAGACGACAGGCAACCGGCAGTTCCGGCAGTTGACGCGGCGGTAAGCCTTCAACCGCACGGCTCATGGCGGAAATATGTTCCGGCGTAGTGCCGCAGCAGCCACCGACGATGTTCAGGAAACCCGCTTCAGCCCATTCGCGGATTTGCTTCGCCATGGTGTCAGCGTCGAGATCGTATTCGCCGAAGGCATTTGGCAAACCGGCATTCGGGTGCGCGGTGACATAGCAGTCGGCAATCCGCGACAGTTCCTGTACATACTGGCGCAGCTCGTCCGGGCCTAACGCACAGTTGAGGCCGAAGGTCAGCGCATCAGCATGGCGCAGTGCGTTATAGAAGGCTTCGGTGGTCTGCCCGGAGAGCGTACGCCCGGAAGCGTCGGTGATGGTGCCGGAGATCATAATCGGCAGCTCAACGCCCAGGGCTTCAAATTCGGTTTTTACCGCAAAAATAGCGGCTTTGGCATTAAGCGTGTCAAAAACGGTTTCGATCAGGATCAGGTCGCTACCACCTTCCACCAGCGCTTTCGTGGATTCACGGTACGCGGCCACCAGCTGATCAAAGGTAATGTTGCGGTAGGCAGGGTCGTTGACATCCGGTGAGATAGATGCGGTGCGGTTAGTCGGACCGAGAACACCTGCGACATAGCGCGGTTTGTCCGGCGTACGAGCCGTCCATTCGTCAGCGCAGGCACGCGCCAGTTTTGCCGCGGTGAAGTTGATTTCCGCCGACAGGGATTCCATTTGGTAATCCGCCATGGCGATAGTCGTCGAGTTGAAGGTGTTGGTTTCAATGATATCCGCGCCCGCTTCAAAGTAGGCGTGATGAATCGCGGTGATGACCTCCGGCTTGCTCAGCACCAACAGGTCGTTGTTGCCTTTCAGATCGCTCGGCCAGTCGGCAAAGCGTTGACCACGGAAGTCTTCCTCACTCAGACGATAACTCTGGATCATGGTACCCATACCGCCGTCCAGCACCAGAATACGTTCTTTTAACTGCTGACGTAATTGTTCAACTTTGCTGCTCACACTCACTCCCGACAACGCTCAACCAGACCGAAAAAAGGCCAACAAAGCATACTGGCATAAACATGGCAGACGGAAAAGCAAACAACGACCAACATGAGACATGTTCAGCTTCACTCATCCGATCAGTACAGGAACTCTTGCATTATAATTGAATAAAACGAAAATGATTTCCACGATACAGAAAAGGAGTCTGCCATGGTTGCCACTGTCCCCGCGAAACGCGGTAGAAAACCTGCCGCCACAACTACGCCTGCAACCGGGCAGGTTCAGTCTTTGACCCGAGGTCTGAAGCTGCTGGAATGGATTGCGGAATCCAACGGCAGCGTGGCGCTGACCGAGCTGGCGCAGCAGGCCGGTCTGCCCAATTCCACTACGCACCGTTTATTGACCACCATGCAGCAGCAGGGTTTTGTGCGTCAGGTGGGTGACTTAGGACACTGGGCCGTGGGCGCCCATGCGTTTATTGTAGGTAGTAGCTTCCTGCAAAGCCGCAACCTGCTGGCGATCGTCCACCCGATTTTGCGCAAGCTGATGGAAGACTCCGGTGAAACAGTGAACCTGGCGGTACTGGATCACAGCGACCATCAGGCGATTATCATCGATCAGGTACAGTGCACGCAGCTGATGCGAATGTCTGCCCCTATCGGTGGCAAACTGCCGATGCACGCCTCTGGTGCGGGGAAAGCGTTCCTGGCGCAACTCAGCGAAGAACAGGTTACCAGCTTGCTGCACCGCAAAGGCCTGCACGCGTATACCCATGCCACGCTGGTCTCGCCGGTGCATCTGAAAGAAGATCTCGCCCAGACGCGTAAGCGCGGCTATTCGTTTGATGATGAAGAACACGCGCTGGGCCTGCGCTGCGTGGCGTCGTGCATTTACGACGAACACCGCGAGCCGTTCGCCGCCATTTCCATCTCCGGCCCAATTTCCCGCATTACCGACGATCGCGTCACCGAGTTCGGTGCGATGGCAATCAAAGCGGCCAAAGAAGTCACACTGGCATACGGTGGAATTCGTTAAGATGGGACTGCCGGGTGGCAGCTACGCCTGGCCCGGCCTGCTATTCAAGGTTGGGGCTGATTTGTAGGCCTGATAAGCGCAGCGCCATCAGGCACGGCGCACATTACCGGATGGCGACGCAAAGGCCTTATCCGGCCTACGGTCGGTTTCATAACGCACGCTGAACCGCTGGCGGCGCCGATAGGCGTAAACGTCTTCCACGTGCCCTTCACGGATCCGCGTTTGCAGACCTCGCCAGTAGTCGGCGCTGAACAGATCGGCATGCATCTCTTCAAATAATGGCCCGATACGCGGGTCGGCACATAGCCAGTGACGAAACTCTTCCGGAAATACATCTCCCGGTGAGACGCTGTACCACGGCTCAGCGCTCATCTCATCTTCCGGATAGCGTGGCGGCGGGATATGACGGAAATTCACCTCCGTCATGTAGCAAATTTCATCGTAGTCGTAGAATACCACCCGCCCATGACGGGTCACGCCGAAGTTTTTAAACAGCATATCACCCGGAAAAATATTGGCGGCAGCCAGTTGGCGAATAGCATTACCATACTCTTCAATGGCATCGCGCAGTTGCTGGCCTTCAACCTGCTCCAGCCAGATATTCAGCGGCACCATCCGCCGTTCGATATACAGATGGCGAATGACAATCTGCTCACCAAGATCGGTCATTTTTTCCGGTACTTCCTGCTGCAACAACGCCATCAGCGCCGGGGAAATTTGACGTTTATCCAGCACAAAGTTTTCGAATTCCTGGGTATCGGCCATGCGTCCAACGCGATCGTGCTCTTTGACCAGTTGATAACAGGCGCGGACGTGGGCTGCAGACATCTCTTTTTGCGGCGCAAATTTGTCTTTGATGATTTTAAAGACCCGATCGAATCCGGGCAGAGTAAACACCAGCATTACCATGCCGCGAATCCCCGGCGCTTCAATAAACTGTTCATCGCAGTCGGCCAGATACAGCAGATATTCACGATAGCTTTCGGTTTTCGCATGCTTCTGACAGCCAATCGCCATATACAGCTCAGCGGTGGTTTTACCGGGCAGGATCTCACGCAGCCACTCAACCAATGCCGCAGGCAGCGGCGCGTAGACCATAAAGTAAGAGCGGGCAAAGCCAAACACAATGCTGGCTTCCGCCGTGGTCGTCAGGCAGGTATCGACAAACAATTCGCCTTCATCGGTACGGTGGATCGGCAGTAAAAACGGCAGCGTGACCTCTGGTGTGATCAGCTTCCCCACCAGCCAGGCGGCCTTATTGCGATAAAACAGTTCGTTCGCCACCTGCAAATGGCAGCGCGCCAGCACCGCTTCGCCAACAATTTCCGTCAGGTGCTCGATGATGTAGTGAATATCACGCTGTTTATTCTGCCATGGCAGACGAAGGGGGAGATCGCTGAGCACGCGCGTGAGCAGCCCTTCCCAGCCTGAATCAGGGAAAAAGTCTTTCGCCAGCGGGCGCGGGATAGTACGAAATCGACGTTCTGACTGAGAGCTGAAAATAAACAACCGTTCGGGCGTCAGCGAGCGGTGATCAAATAACCGGCAGTACACGGAGTTAAAAAAGCTCTCGGCAATCTCAAAGCGCGGATAGTCTGGCAGCAACTGGGTGTAATGCTCTTTTACACGAAGTAAAAATGCCGCATCGGTACTTTTGCCGTCGGTAATACAGCGCAACTGTTCCACCACCAGACCAACATGATGATCGTAGAGATGGATACGGCTTTTCATCGCCTGCTGTACAGCATGCCAGTCAGCGTATTCAAAACGCTGCTGCGCGCCAGACGTCACTTCCAGAAACCGGCCATACTGCGCATCAAAACCTTGCAGGATGGTTTGGGCAATCAGCAATTCCAGGCCACGCGACATCTTTTGCCCTCGTTCAGAGTCGAATAATGCCGGATGGCGCATTCGCTTATCCGGCCTACACAGTTCTGTAGGCCCGGTAAGCGTCACGCCACCGGGCATCAGGTCGATCAGAACTGTGATTCTTCAGTGGACCCGGTCAGCGCAGTAACGGAGGACGCGCCACCCTGAATAATGGTCGTCACTTTGTCGAAATAACCGGTACCCACTTCCTGCTGGTGGGATACGAAAGTGTAGCCATCTTTCGCCGCCGCAAATTCTGGCTGCTGAACTTTCTCAACGTAGTGGCGCATACCTTCGCCCTGTGCATAGGAACGCGCGAGGTCAAACATGTTGAACCACATACTGTGGATGCCCGCTAGGGTAATGAACTGATATTTATAGCCCATGTCGGACAGCTGTTGCTGGAAGCTGGCAATGGTTTTGTCATCCAGGTTCTTCTGCCAGTTAAACGATGGCGAACAGTTGTAGGCCAGCAGTTTGCCCGGATATTTAGCATGGATAGCATCGGCAAAGCGGCGTGCCAGTTCGAGATCCGGTGTGGAGGTTTCGCACCACACCAGGTCAGCATACGGGGCGTAGGCCAGGCCGCGACTGATCGCTTGCTCAATACCCGCATGGGTACGGTAGAACCCTTCGCTGGTGCGCTCGCCGGTAATGAACTCGCTGTCGTAAGGGTCACAGTCAGAGGTAATCAAATCCGCCGCGTCGGCATCGGTACGGGCAATAACCAGCGTCGGGACGCCCATGACATCTGCCGCCAGACGGGCCGCCACCAGTTTCTGGATAGCTTCCTGAGTCGGTACCAGCACCTTGCCGCCCATATGACCGCATTTTTTCACCGAGGCGAGCTGATCTTCGAAGTGAACCGCCGCTGCACCGGCTTCAATCATCGATTTCATCAATTCAAACGCGTTCAGGACGCCGCCAAAACCGGCTTCAGCATCGGCAACGATCGGCAGGAAGTAATCCACATAACGCGGATCGGTTGGCTCAATGCCTGTTGACCATTGGATCTGATCCGCCCGACGGAAGGTGTTGTTGATCCGATCCACCACGGCTGGCACAGAGTTCGCTGGGTACAGCGATTGATCCGGGTACATGCTGGAGGCCAGGTTGGCATCTGCCGCCACCTGCCAGCCGGAAAGGTAAACTGCTTCAATACCGGCTTTCGCCTGTTGCAGCGCCTGCCCGCCAGTCAGTGCACCGAGGCTGTTGATATAACCTTTCTTCGATCCGCCGTGCAGTAAACGCCACATTTTCGCTGCGCCAAGCTGCGCCAGCGTACATTCCGGATTCACCGAGCCACGCAATTTCACCACTTCCTCCGCGCTGTACGGGCGGGTAATGCCTTCCCAGCGTGGTTGTGTCCATTCTTTCTGTAAGTCTTCGATTTGTTGAGTACGGGTTTTCATGTGCAGATGCTCCATATTATTCTCCTGGCTTCCCAGGCGTTATTGGTGAAGGCAGTTTGGCCACGGGAAGCCGCGCAAAAACCGGAGCGTACTTATAGTACGTGAGGATTTTGAGCACTGCCCGGGGCTAAAATGGCGAACAAAATAGCCTGGGTTGTTAAGCCAGTAAGCGGTAGCCTGGCAAGGTAAGGAAGTCGATCAGTTCATCAGAGGTGGTGATTTGCTCCATCAGGCGCGCGGCATCATCAAAGCGCCCGCTGCTGTAGCGGTGTTCGCCCAGCTCGTCCTGAATCACCAGCATCTCTTCGGCCAGCATCTGGCGGAACAGCGGTTTGGTCACCGGCTTACCGTTGCTGAGGGTTTTCTGGTGGTGGATCCACTGCCAGATGGAGGTACGGGATATTTCGGCAGTTGCCGCATCTTCCATCAGGCCATAAATCGGTACGCAACCGTTGCCGGAGATCCACGCTTCGATGTACTGCACGGCAACGCGAATATTGGCGCGCATGCCTTCTTCAGTACGTTCCCCTTCGCACGGGGCCAGCAGTTGTTCTGCGGTAATCGGTGCATCCTCTTCTCGGGTGACAAACAGCTGATTTTTGTTGTTGCCTAGCACGTCGTTGAAAATCGCCATTGCGGTATCCGCCAGTCCAGGGTGAGCAACCCAGGTCCCGTCATGACCGTTATTGGCTTCCAGCGCTTTATCCGCTTTAACTTTGGCCAGCACCTGATTGTTACGCTCAGCGTCTTTGCTGGGAATAAACGCCGCCATACCGCCCATCGCAAAGGCACCGCGTTTATGACAGGTTTTAATCAGCAGACGCGAGTAGGCACTGAGGAAAGGCTTATCCATCGTCACCACCTGACGATCGGGCAGAACACGATCCGGGTGATTCTTCAAGGTTTTGATGTAGCTGAAAATGTAATCCCAGCGCCCGCAGTTGAGGCCGACAATATGGTCACGCAGCGCGTGCAGGATCTCATCCATCTGGAAAACGGCTGGCAGTGTTTCGATCAGCAGCGTGGCTTTTATCGTGCCACGCGGCAGATTAAATCTGTCTTCTGTATAGCTGAAGACTTCACTCCACCAGGCCGCTTCTTGCCAGGCCTGCGTTTTCGGCAAATAAAAGTAAGGACCACTGCCTTTCGCCAGCAAGGCTTTGTAGTTGTGGAAGAAATAGAGGGCAAAGTCGAACAGACTGCCGGGAATCGCTTCCTCACGCCAGGTGACGTGTTTTTCCGGCAGATGCAGGCCACGTACACGACAAACCAATAACGCCGGATCGGGCTTCAGTTGGTATATCTTGCCAGATTCATTGGTGTAACTGATGGTACCGTTCACCGCATCGCGCAGGTTGATTTGCCCGTCAATCACTTTGCTCCACTCAGGAGCCAGTGAATCCTCAAAGTCAGCCATAAAGACTTTAACGTTGGCGTTGAGTGCGTTAATCACCATCTTGCGTTCAACGGGTCCGGTGATTTCCACTCGACGATCCTGTAAATCATCAGGAATACCGCGAATTTTCCAGTTACCGTCACGAATGGAAGCTGTTTCCGAAATAAAATCAGGCAACTTACCGTCATCAATATCCTGCTGCTGCTGAATACGCGCGGCGAGAAGTTTATTGCGTTTTGGCGTAAATCGAGTCACCAGCTCGGTCAGGAATTCCACCGCTTCTGCGGTTAAAACCTGCTGTTCCTGCTCGCCATGCGGCCTGGTAAAAACCAGCTCATCGGTTGTTGTTGCCTGTTGATTCATTGCGTAGTTCCTCGTCATTGATCCAAATACATCCCCAATGCGAACGAAGGATCGTTGTGCGGTTTTCGTTCAGCACAACTAAGACTACCCATTTAAATTTCAAAATCAAAAACAATTTCCATTTTTAATTTAATTATCAATTAACCTATTGATAACAATAATAATAAAAATTAATTACACTGTGAGGTGCGTTTCGGAAATAAAAAAGGCACCCGAAGGTGCCTGATTCAACATGCTGAAACGCTTAAGGATCGTTTGCTACAGAAGATTAATCCAGCGTTGGATTCATGTGGCGCAGATCGTATGGCGTGATCTGGTAGACGTAATAGTTGAGCCAGTTAATAAACAGCAAATTGCCATGGCTACGCCAGCTTGCCCGAGGTTTGTTTTGTGGGTCATCTTGTGGGAAATAGTTGTACGGAACGTCCGGGGTCAACCCCGCTTCGGCGTCACGAAAATATTCGCCGGCCAGCGTATGGGCGTCATATTCCGGATGACCCGTCACGAACGCGATGCGCTTATCTTTACTGGCAAACAGGTAGGCATCGCCCTCTTCCGTCTCGGCAAAAATCTCAAGATCGGTGTAATCCCTAATCAACGCAGCAGGGAAATCAGCATAGCGTGAGTGCGGTGCCAGGAAGGCATCATCAAAACCACGTGTCAGCAGGGCATGAGGATGAAGGATATGGTGTTCATATACACCTGAAAGCTTGTCGTTGCGGGTTTGCTTGGGGATGCCATAGAGGATATTAAGTGCGGCCTGTACCGCCCAACAAACAAACAGTGTTGATGTGACGTGGTCTTTCGCCCACTCCAGTACCTGTTTGATCTGCGGCCAGTAGGCCACATCGTTAAACTCAACCAGGCCTAACGGTGCCCCGGTGACGATCAGTCCATCAAAGTTCTGATCGCAAATATCCTCAAAATTACAGTAAAAGTTATTCAGATGCTCCGTCGGCGTATTGCGCGACTCGCGGGCATCAATGCGTAGTAGCTGAACGTCCACCTGCAGCGGTGAGTTCGACAATAACCGGAGAAACTGGTTTTCCGTTTCGATCTTCTTCGGCATCAGGTTGAGGATAAGCACCTTCAGAGGACGAATTTCCTGACCGGATGCGCGGGATGTCGTCATGACAAAGACGTTTTCCTCACGCAAGAAATTGACAGCGGGTAGCTCGTCCAGCACGCGAATTGGCATAACCTGATAACCTCACAACATACGTTTAAACGTTTAGACATCCAGATAGCTGACAATAACCAGGAATCATGTGAATGTCGAGCTTGCATGCTCAAGGTGAGAAAGTTTCACGACTTACTCACTGTAGAATAGTGCAGTAAGGGTCAAAAGGAGAATGCTTTGTCGTTCACGGGCAGGATAAAGGGAATTTTACGCGGACAGAAGAGAGGCTTTCGCAGGACGGATAAGGCGCTGACGCTGCTATCCACCCGTTTTCATAAACAAC
>NZ_JADABY010000060.1 GCF_015672735.1 Citrobacter sp. Res13-Sevr-PEB04-36
GTCGTCAGCTCGTGTTGTGAAATGTTGGGTTAAGTCCCGCAACGAGCGCAACCCTTATCCTTTGTTGCCAGCGGTTCGGCCGGGAACTCAAAGGAGACTGCCAGTGATAAACTGGAGGAAGGTGGGGATGACGTCAAGTCATCATGGCCCTTACGAGTAGGGCTACACACGTGCTACAATGGCATATACAAAGAGAAGCGACCTCGCGAGAGCAAGCGGACCTCATAAAGTATGTCGTAGTCCGGATTGGAGTCTGCAACTCGACTCCATGAAGTCGGAATCGCTAGTAATCGTAGATCAGAATGCTACGGTGAATACGTTCCCGGGCCTTGTACACACCGCCCGTCACACCATGGGAGTGGGTTGCAAAAGAAGTAGGTAGCTTAACCTTCGGGAGGGCGCTTACCACTTTGTGATTCATGACTGGGGTGAAGTCGTAACAAGGTAACCGTAGGGGAACCTGCGGTTGGATCACCTCCTTACCTT
>NZ_JADABY010000061.1 GCF_015672735.1 Citrobacter sp. Res13-Sevr-PEB04-36
GTTAACCTACATGTTTTTACTCGGGACACCCCTGAAACAGCTCGGCATTTGCTTTTTCGAGATTGGCTTAGACAGTCAGAAAAAGACTGTAAACTGTACGCTGATGCCAAATTTGAGGCAGTTAAAGGTTGCAGCTTTGACATTCAAAAATATCATGAAAATAAAAGTAAAGTGGTACACGATATCTATCAGAGAATTTTTAAACATTTAGGCTATATTTGATGTGCTATATATTGGAAAGGATAAAATCCACACGCTCCTCTACTGAAGCGCATGGTAATTCAATCAACTGATAGTCATACCTACGATAGGTTTTCACCATTGCGTGATATGTCGCGATGGCAACATCGAAAGATTGTTTGCGCTCTGTGTCCTGTACATATATGTCACGCCAGGGTGGTGCAATAAATACGATTCGGTTATAGCGAAATTTCTCGATGGCGTTCTCCAGATGCCTCGGTATGGTAAGCTCAGAAAGACGTAAATAACCCGCAACATCAGGAACACCACGATCAAAGAAGCAGGGTTGTGTTTGCCCCTCCGCTTCATGCCACGAACGCATTTCCCAGGATAGCATCAGCTCTGCAAATGCAGTCTGGTTGGCCCACGGTAATGCATCGCCGCCGATGTTAACCTGGTCTTGTATCACACCTCTTCCAGCTTCTTTAGAACACCAAAACCCTCGTTTTATAATCGTATCAATTATCGTACTTTTGCCTGACCCTGGGCCACCTGTAAGAATGAAACGATGTTGTAAAACTGATGACATTGACTTCTCCTGAATATTTATTGATGCGATGAAGCTGCAATATACCTGTGATGGTTTGAATAACTACATCTTATCCTGAATAACTAAAAAGTGTAATTATCAGGGTGCGAATGACTAAATTTCGCTCTTGAGGGACAACCATACTTAAATCTCCCACATTGCAGGAGATTTAAGTATGAATATGTCACCGTGGAACAAAGACCGTATTATCGGCCAAAAAAAACCACTTCAAATATCTCATATCTGGGGGATCCGAATCAGGCTGGAACTGGAAGGTAAAACGCGTGATTTGGCTCTGTTCAATATGGCCCTGGACAGTAAGCTGCGGGGCTGTGATCTGGTCAAACTCAAAGTATCTGATGTTGCATATGTTAGCTCTGTTTCAAACAGAGCAACGGGGTTGCAACAGAAAACCGGTAGCCCTGTGCAATTTGAGATAACCAAAGGAACAAGAGAAGCTGTTGCTGCATTGATAAAGCTTGGCAATTTGCACAGTAAAGACTTCTTGTTCCGGTCTCGGGTCGGAACTAATCAGCACATATCAACCCGACAATACAACCGTATCTTTCATGGGGGGTAGAAAAACTTGGTCTCGAAGATTCGCTTTACAGCACACATTCCATGAGAAGAACAAAACCTTACCTGATCTACAAGAAAACCAAGAATCTTCGGGTGATCCAACTTCTGTTGGGCCATAAGAAACTGGAAAGCACAGTCCGTTATCTGGGCATTGAAGTAGATGATGCGTTAGAGATCTCTGAATCGATTGAAGTCTAGGGTTGTCAGGGCTGCAACAGCAGCCCTGTGCCAAGAGCGGACAATGATTCAGAATAAAGAGAAATGAGAGTATCCATATATTGTGGATACTCTCCGAAAATGGCCTAAGAGGGTTCCTGACAGCTGTCACATGGAACGGAAGAGTTTGCGTAATTCCGTCTGTCCAGATAACCGCTTATCAGTACAAGAATAACGTTTATCGACACGATTATCCCGGCCACCTCGCCGACACTCCCAATCCCTGATTTCGCGACGACTATGCCGCCCAACCATGCCCCTGCAGCTATGCCAATATTAAAAGCCGAAATGTTCATGCTGGATGCAGCTTCTGTTGCATGAGGAAGGATTTTTTTCGCCTGCTGCATGACATACAGTTGCAAAACAGGAACGTTACCAAAGGCAAAAGCCCCCCATGCAATAATCACAGGGATGACCGCAACTTTACTCGAAGCCGTCAGCCCAAGAGTTAGCAGCGCCAGACTTAACATTACGTAAACCCACAGAAGCGCGGTAATTGCACCACGACGGTCTGCAAGCCGTGCAAAGTAATTATTGCCAAGCATAACCCCTGCACCGTAACAGACAAAAATGAGGCCCACAGAGGTAAGTGAATAGCCCGTTTGGCCCTGTAGTATTTCAGATAGAAAAGTGAAAGCCACAAACGATCCACAATGTCCAATCGTGGTGATTGCAAATACCAAAAGAAGCCTGGGTTTTATTAACACTTCAAACTGGGAGAGGAATGAGGAAGCCCCCGACGTTTTAAGATTTTTGGGCAGCCAGATAAGCATAGCAGCCATCGCAATTACTCCTGTCACCGCAATTCCAAGAAAAGCAGCTCGCCATCCGAATGCTTCACTTATCATTGTTCCTACAGGTCCGCCAGTAACCAGTGCGACTGTCAGACCTGTAAACATAATAGAAATTGCTCGACCCGCTTTTTCTTTTGCCACAAGACCAGAGGCGATGACAGAAGCAATGGAGAAAAATACGCCATGAGAAACCCCGGCAAGAACCCGTGAAATCAGAAGTACTGAGAAGCTGGGGGCGAGCCATGCAATGATATTGGAAAGTATAAAAAGACACATTAGCCCGGATGCAAGCAAACGCCGGTTTGCCTGACTGGTTACCGCAGTTAATACCGGAGCTGATATAGCAACACCCACTGCATAGAGAGTTACAAGCAGCCCTGCACTGGGGACATCAATATGAATATCATAGGCAATAGCTGGCAGGATCCCTACCACGATAAATTCTGCCATTCCCATCGCAAAGGCTGCAACAGCGAGGGCGTAAAGGCCAACAGGCATAATGACTCCCAATTATTTAATTACATTGAATGCCATCCCATTAGGGATATTTACGGCAAAAAATAGCGGGAAGCTGCTTTGTACTACAGCTTCACCAGGTAAACGTTAGAGCGGCATGGTGAAAAATTGAGAACCAAGCCATAGGCCTACCCCAAAAATGGTGTGCACGAAAAGTGAGGACAGACAGTTTTTTAAGGGTGTTGGTGTTTTACGTGCGAGAACACCCATACCCATTCCCGGCATGAGAATAAAAAACGGGGCTACAGCGGTCAGCACACCGAAGGTAACAGCGCTAACGAAGTTCGGTGGAGTTTTAATTAGAAGGCAAATACCGATGTACATGGCCCCATAAACAATGCCGGTCAAATAATGGAATCCCCAACCAAGCGCCACCTCGGAAGACACAGAGGGACTCTCGCTTATTTCAGTATTTATAAGTTTTCCATGGGGAATACCTGCAACCCATCGGCCAACCAAGTTCCAGTGGCTTTTACCGAAAACAAATTTTGATACCAGATCGCTGACAATTGTCGCAACAATACCGGCTCCCACCATGAGTGAAATCGCTTCAGATACCATTCAGAAAGTCCAAATTTAAGTAGTAATACAATTCGTACACCCAGAGTGCTCAGGGTCGTGCCAAGGCAATAACCACAACATCCATTATTCCATTGAACAATGGAATAATGGATGCGGTGATGAGCTAAACATAGAGCTATATACCCGAAATTAAATATATTACTGTTAATTAAGAAAAAATTTTACGCAAATGCCCCTTCAACAGGAAAACCTGCTCGTCGCCATTCACTGATACCTTGAGGGTAGATTGAACACGTAATCCCCTTGGCGGTAAGGCTTTGCATTGCCGCAATCGAGAGAAGGCAGTAAATGCCTCGGCAGTAAATGATCACTTCATGGTTATCATTAAAATTGAGTGCCCAGTCACTCACCTCCTCAACAGGAACAGATTGCGCTCCTGGAATATGGAAGGTTTCGAACTCATCTTTTGGGCGAACATCGACTAATACACAATTACCTGCATCTAACTTATTGATTAATTGATGAAGGGATATCGAATGCTCTGAAACCATATGCAGGGCGGTCTCCGTCTCGGGATAACCTATCTTTGCTGTAATATTCTTTACGTGATCGAGGAGCTGTGAAACCCCTTTATCAGCGATTGAATAGAATACTTTAACCCCGTCCTTGCGGGCGCGAACAACACCTGCATTTTTCAGGATCTGCAGGTGAGCAGAAACTGAAGTGATTCCGACATCGAGACTAATCGCCAGTCTTTCTACAGATTTTTCACCATGAGACAGCAATTCAAGTAACTGCATGCGTCTGCCATTGCCGAGTGATTTTGCGATATCAGAGGCTTTATCAAAAAAATGTGAATCTAATTCGCTAGTCATAGTTTCGCGTGCTCAGGTGTTAAGTAAGGAAATGATACCCATCAGCCTTCACTTCTGCTGGGAACTGATTGCTGAAAGGGTAGATAAGTGTCGTTTATTTAATGTCTGATTCTACATTAATCCATCACTCTATGGAATTATGTAGCATGAAACCTTAGAGACATTTGCTTGCTGCGTTGGCAGAAACAGTATGTTTTGAATAGGTCACTACACGCGTGAACGCATAAATTGCTACAAAATAGAAAGACAAATCCTCATTGAGGAGACAACTTTCGTCCGCTTCTCGCTCACAGCGGACCTTCAGCTCAGTCAGCAATGTCCGCTGCGTGCCAGGAGCGGATATTAAAGAAGAGGATCTTTGCTTAAACGCAGCGGAGTTTCTCCAATCTAATATCAGATTCACTAATATTTTCTTTTTTAACCCAGCCCAGTCGCATGTAAAATTTTGCCGCACGACTGTTTTTGTCGGTTTCAAGCCAGACTGCCTTATGGTGTTTGAATAATTCCTGCTCTGCGAGGTCAACAAGGCTGCGACCTACACCTCTGCCTTCATATTCAGGGAGAACAAAGACCGCAAAAAGACATCCTTCATCTGGCAAAATCATCGAGAAACCAATCACTTTTCCGTCATCTACGGCAACCCATGCGCAATGACTTTTCTCAATCATATCGGTGACAACGCTCTCGGTAATTCCCATCTGCTCCATTTCTTCTCGACTGAGATGATTTTCTTTAACCGAAGTTCTGACTTCAAAAATACCCTCTATATCAGTGGATAGAGCTAATCTTGTCCTTATATTCATTTGTCTTATTCCATGCTTGAGACAGTTTAATTTTGATGATCAGGCAGTGATATTCTCTGAGGATATAGAATCCTGAGTAAAATTGCCGCTGATGTCCGCCTCTTGCTCAAAGCGGATCCAAAGTCAGCTTTTAACCACTCGATACTTGTTGCAAATCACCGAGTGATGAGTTCACCGAACATACCAGTGTGGCATGATCCCACCACGCATTGTTATTCACTCTTATTGCAAGCACGTTAAATTGTGCTTTCTGTATCTCATCAATTAAAGCCGGGAGTGGTTTCAGAGTACGCCAGGGTTGACCATCTTTCACTAAATGGTGCCTGACCGGATCATAAGAGCTAATGTCAGCCGAATAACCGGGGGTTCCGCACATGGAACTGATCACAAAACGACCTCCGGGTTTGAGCAATCTCTTCACCTCTGCGAAAAAGAGAACCCGGTCATTATCTATCAGGCAATGCAAACAACTGCCGTCAATAATCAACTCAAACGTTGAGTCCTTACATTGATGTATACGGCAAACATTGCCAACAAAAAATTGTGCGGAGATACCAGCTTGCTGAAAACGCTTTTCTGCCCATCTGATAGCAGTCTCAGAAAAATCCACACCCCACACAGAATATCCTCGTTCAGCAAGGGACTGTGATGCCATAGCTCCGTTACCACACCCCATTTCAAGTACCGGCGCACCTGACCGGGGTAAATAGTGATGTAAATTGAGCCAATGAAAGATTTTTTCCTGCTGTTTTTTTGCCCTAATATAACCTTCGCCAGCCCAGGCGACAGCTCCGTTTGCTATCAGTTGCCTGTAATGTTTTTCATAGGGATTCATATTGAGACGCCTTTTTTACAACAATCCCCTTCACGTTTTACGCCATTTGTCGATGAAGTGAAGTTTATGGGCCTGGGTGCCAGTAATATCAGTAGACTTCACGACTCTTCAAGGGCCGCTTCATTCCAGAAGCGAAATCTAAGCCGTTCAGAGGGTTAAGTGCTGGGAAAGCCTTCAAGTATGTTAATTATCAAATCGAGTGGGAAGATGATTTCATTGGTCTGTCTGAGCTCTTCTAAGTTCCACCAGTAGTGTTCGCGAATGACTTCTTTTTCGTTGTTACTCCAACCTGATCGGTCAATATCTGATTTATCTGCACTAATAATAAAGAAACGTTCTTCAGCAAGAACGTTCTCACCACTTGGCAGCATCATAGGGAAGGTTCTGGAGGCTATTTGTGGTCCCGTAGTTCTTCTTGTCAGGCCCGTTTCTTCAAATAATTCACGTAACGCCGCCTGCTCAAAAGACTCGTTGTGCTCAAGTCCTCCCCCTGGCGTTGCCCAGTATGTTTTTCCTTCCAGAGCATCATCTTTATGGCAGAACCTGAAGAGCAGAACATGATTTTCAGGTGAAAGGACTATCAATCGAGAGGCTGGGCGAGTACGCATATCTTCCCTCTTAAATAAAATTTAAACTCTTATTTCGGATGTTCATCTAAACATAAATTGCAGTCTGCAAGTGCACATTGAGAATACTTTTTCTTGCCACGTCAACTGCGTTTATCGTCTTCTCTTTGCTCAAAGCAGACTGCCACCAATAACTCAATTTTTTGAAAAAATGGTACTCTTCGCAAAAGTATTCTCGAGTTCGACATTTTCCAACATCAACACCGCCCCCTAAAAAATCCAGCCTATCGCTGGGTTCAGATTGCTGACAAAAGTATCTTCGGGTAGCCCGGCTGGCCGAAGTGCCGCCGGGAACGTCCCCGGAGTCGGTACTGATGCACCTCGTCCGGGCTACTCGGGGATGAGCCCTGATACCGCCGCTTTCGCCGCCAACTCCGGTATCAAACCCGGCTTCCCGCCACCACTTGCCGCTCAAATTCAGCACAGGCGTGCTGGTACGCGGTTAGGTACATAACCCATGGCGTAAAGACTTTTATTTTTAACAGGTTACTGAGAAATTGGTGAATCTGTGTGGGAATCGTAGTCGCAAAAAGGCGAGCATAAACATTTCACCCCTCAATTTTTCAACCACAATTAACATTCACAAACTAATCAATATCCCCGACCATCCGTCGAGCTTTTCAAAAAAGGAGCCCCATGAAAAAAGTGGCTATCATCGGCGTTGGCCCCACAGGAATCTATACCTTCCATGCCCTGGTTGAACGCGGCGAACCGCTGACCGTGCAACTCTACGAGCAAGCGGAAGAAGCGGGTGTGGGCATGCCTTACAACAACGACAATAACGCGGACCATATGCTGGCGAATATTGCCAGCATTGAAATCCCGCCGATTTACATCACCTATCTGACGTGGCTACAGAATCAAAGCGATGACTACCTGACACAATTTGGTATTGAACGTACGTCGTTGCATGAGCGACAGTTTTTACCCCGTGTGATCCTTGGCGACTATTTTCGCGATCGCTTTTTAGCCATTGTCGATAAAGCCCGTGAGTCCGGTTTTGAGATTTGTGTTCATGAATCCAGCGAAGTCACCGATCTTCGCGCAAACCCACAGGGTGTTACGTTGTGGATCAACCACACACCACAGCCTGTCGAGGTTGATTTCGCGGTTATCGCCACCGGACATCTGTGGCCTGAGGGAGACGACACACCGCGAGAGTTTTTCCCCAGCCCGTGGACCGGCCTGATGAGCGCACAAATTAACGCCTGCAAAGTGGGCATTCTCGGTACGTCATTAAGCGCTATCGATGCGGCGGTTGCCGTGGTCACTCAACATGGCGCCTTCACCACCGATGCTGATAGCGTCATCCATTTTACGCGCAAACCCGGCAGCCAAAGCCTGAAGTTGACCCTGATGTCGCGCAGCGGTGTGCTGCCGGAGGCGGATTTTTACTGCCCTTTACCGTATGAACCATTGAATATCGCCACCGGGCAGGCGATTGAACACGTCATTGCACAGGGTCAGCGCGGATTACTGGACCGCCTCTTCCAGCTTATCGTCAAACAGTTGCAAAACGCAGCACCGCAGTGGAGCCAGCAGATAGCGCTTGAGACGCTGACGGCCGATACATTTTCCGACATCTATTTTGCCGACCGAATTCAGCACGGTCCTTTTGACTGGGCGAAACGCAACCTGCAGGAAGTGGAGCGCAACAAGCGGAAGCAACGCACCATCGCGTGGCGCTATACCCTGCTACGGCTGCATGAGGTTATCGAGCAGGTCGTGCCTCATCTTGACGATGGCGACAGAGAACGCTTCAAGCACGGTCTGGCTCGCGTATTTATCGATAACTATGCGGCGATCCCCTCAGAATCCATTCGCCGCCTGCTGGCGCTGTATGACGCAGGGTTGATTGAAATCCTCGCGCTTGGCTCGGATTACCAACGCAAAAATGAGCAAGGCATGACGGTTATCTATCACAACAATCAGCGCCGCGAATTTGATGTGTTTATTGATGCCAGAGGGCAGAAGGCGTTGAAGAGCAAAGATATCCCCTTCCCCACTTTGCGCCATCAACTGCTCGCCTGTGGTGATGAGATCCCGGATATCAGTGAAAATTACACGCTGCACGCGCCAAAAGACGCCGGTGGTCGCATCGCCTTTGGCGGGCTGCCATGGTTAATGCACGACCGTCCTTTTATTCAGGGTCTGGTCGTTAGCGCTGAAATCGGCGCAGCCATGGCAAATGTGCTAACGCAAGGCGCGGTGGGACGTCGAAGGAAACTGTGGAGCAGTGACGACATTGACTAACGGACCTCGTTGATGGGGAGGCAAGCATAAATTTAACCTGTTCTCGCCTCCGCATTTGTCGTCCTATGGCAAACTAGCGCCAGGCCGAATGACCGCCCAACGCGTATTTCCCGGCGCCCAAAAATGCCACCGCCAGTGCGCCAATAAAGAAATACACCAGACTTTCAATAGCCCATGCGCCGGTTTTATCCAACGACCAGGTTTCGCCCATTCCGACCATCAGCCACGCGACAACCATGGTGAATGCCAGCCCTAACGCGGCAGGTCGCGTCAGGATACCGAGAATAATCAGGCACGGTGCCAGCACCTCGCCGAGCAAAACGCCGTAGGCAATGAAACCCGGAAAACCTTTCGCTATCAGCATGCCGCTAATGCCATCAATCCCGGCGAACAGTTTATGCAGACCGTGGAACAGCATCAGTCCCCCCACAGCCAGGCGTAACAAAAACTTGCCAAAGTCCTCATGCGTCAGCATGCGATTTACTGCATTTAATAAATTCGTAACCATTTGAATTCGTTCCTTGTTTGCCATGCCCACAGTCAAGCTACGCGTTATCTTCGCCAAATGTAAGCTGCCGAAAATAAGGGGTAATGAGAAGCATAACTATTATCTTCATCTAAACTTGTAACCGGTATCACATTAAAGGAGATGGAAAACCATGAAACAAACGGTTGCCGCTTTTATTGCTAAAACGCTTGAACAGGCTGGTGTGAAACGTATTTGGGGCGTAACGGGTGACTCACTGAATGGTCTCAGTGACAGTCTCAATCGCATGGGAACGATCGACTGGATGCCAACCCGGCATGAAGAAGTTGCCGCCTTCGCCGCAGGTGCGGAAGCGCAACTGACCGGTGAACTGGCGGTGTGTGCCGGTTCATGCGGACCGGGAAACTTGCACCTGATTAACGGCCTGTTTGATTGCCACCGCAACCATGTCCCGGTGCTGGCGATTGCCGCGCATATTCCCTCCAGTGAAATTGGCAGCGGCTATTTTCAGGAGACCCACCCGCAAGAGTTGTTCCGCGAATGTAGCCACTATTGCGAGCTGGTTTCCAGCCCTGAGCAGATCCCACAGGTGCTGGCAATTGCCATGCGCAAAGCGGTGTTAAACCGCGGAGTTTCAGTTGTCGTGCTACCGGGCGATGTTGCACTGAAAGCCGCGCCGGAAAGCGCCAGCACACACTGGTATCACGCGCCGTTACCGGTGGTCACCCCGGCGGAAGAAGAGATGAGAAAACTGGCGCAACTGCTGCGCTATTCCAGCAATATCGCGCTGATGTGCGGCAGCGGGTGCGCGGGTGCACATAAAGAACTGGTGGAGTTTGCTGCCAAAATCAAAGCGCCGATTGTCCACGCCCTGCGCGGCAAAGAGCACGTCGAATACGACAACCCCTACGATGTAGGCATGACCGGACTGATCGGTTTTTCATCTGGTTTTCATACCATGATGAATGCCGACACGCTGCTTTTACTGGGCACCCAGTTCCCCTACCGTCCCTTCTACCCCACCGACGCCAAAATTATTCAGATTGATATCAATCCGGCAAGCATTGGCGCGCACAGTAAGGTTGATATGGCGCTGGTGGGGGATATCAAAGCCACGCTGCGTGCCCTGCTGCCGCTGGTGGAAGAAAAAACCGACCGTAAATTCCTCGATAAGGCCCTGAGTGATTATCGCGATGCGCGTAAAGGGCTGGATGATTTAGCCAAGCCCAGCGAAAAAGCCATTCACCCGCAGTATCTGGCGCAGCAAATCAGCCACTTCGCCACCGACGATGCCATCTTTACCTGCGATGTCGGCACCCCCACGGTGTGGGCCGCGCGCTATCTGAAAATGAACGGCAAGCGCCGCCTGCTCGGGTCGTTTAATCACGGCTCGATGGCGAACGCGATGCCGCAGGCGCTGGGTGCGCAGGCAACGGAACCTGCACGTCAGGTAATAGCCATGTGCGGCGACGGCGGCTTCAGCATGCTGATGGGCGATTTTCTTTCGGTGGTGCAGATGAAACTGCCGGTGAAAATCATCGTATTCAATAACAGCGTGCTGGGCTTCGTGGCAATGGAGATGAA
This sequence comes from Citrobacter sp. Res13-Sevr-PEB04-36, assembly GCF_015672735.1. GTDB lineage: Bacteria > Pseudomonadota > Gammaproteobacteria > Enterobacterales > Enterobacteriaceae > Citrobacter. The sequence goes on from NZ_JADABY010000061.1 coordinate 10,860, forward strand.
AGCCGGTGGGTATCTGACCGACGGAACGGAACTGCACGACACCAACTTTGCCCGCATTGCCGAAGCCTGCGGCATCACCGGTATTCGCGTGGAGAAATCATCGGAAGTCGATGAGGCGTTGCAAAGAGCGCTGTCGATTGATGGCCCGGTGCTGGTCGACGTAGTGGTTGCAAAAGAAGAGCTCGCCATACCGCCGCAAATCAAACTCGAACAAGCGAAGGGTTTCAGCCTCTATATGCTGCGCGCTATCATCAGCGGACGCGGTGATGAAGTGATCGAACTGGCGAAAACCAACTGGCTAAGGTAAAACAGTGGGCATTACCTCACTTAAAAAGGAATGCCCGTGATCGACCTACGTAGTGATACTGTCACCCGCCCAAGCCGCGCCATGCTCGAAGAGATGATGGCGGCCCCGGTCGGGGACGACGTCTACGGCGACGACCCTACCGTCAACGCCCTTCAGCAGTATGCCGCTGAACTTTCTGGCAAAGAAGCGGCTATTTTCTTACCGACCGGCACCCAGGCAAATCTGGTGGCGCTGCTCAGCCATTGTCAGCGCGGCGAGGAATACATCGCAGGCCAGGGAGCACATAACTATTTATACGAAGCCGGTGGCGCCGCGGTGCTCGGCAGCATTCAGCCGCAGCCTATCGACGCCGCGCCAGACGGCACGCTGCCGCTGGACAAAGTCGCGGCTAAAATCAAAGCCGACGATATTCACTTTGCCCGTACCCGCCTGCTCAGCCTGGAAAACACCCATAACGGCAAAGTACTACCGCGTGAATATTTGAAGGATGCCTGGGAATTCACCCGCGAACGAAATCTGGCGCTGCACGTTGACGGCGCGCGTATTTTTAACGCCATCGTTGCCTACGGATGTGAGCTGAAGGACGTCACCCAATATTGTGACTCGTTCACCATTTGTCTCTCCAAAGGGCTCGGGACGCCGGTCGGGTCACTGCTGGTCGGAAGCCATGATTACATCAAACGCGCGATTCGCTGGCGTAAAATGACCGGCGGCGGTATGCGCCAGGCCGGTATTTTGGCGGCAGCCGGGCTGTATGCACTCAAAAATAACGTTACGCGTTTGCAAGACGATCACGACAACGCCGCCTGGATGGCAGAACAACTGCGTGAAGCGGGTGCCGATGTTATGCGTCACGACACCAATATGCTGTTTGTTCGCGTGGGTGAAGAACACGCCGCCGCGCTGGGCGAGTACATGAAGTCTAAAGACGTGCTGATTAACGCCTCGCCGATTGTACGTCTGGTGATGCACCTGGACGTCTCGCGTGAACAACTTGCTGAAGTCGCCGCCCACTGGCGTGCTTTCTTAAACCGCTAAGGAGACCGGCGTGCCGCAACGGATTTTGGTACTTGGCGCCAGTGGTTACATTGGTCAACATCTGGTACAAGCGCTCAGCCAGCAAGGACATCAGGTGCTGGCGGCGGCACGTCGCATCGAGCGACTGGACAAGCAGCAACTGCCTGGCGTCAGTTGTCATAAGGTTGATTTAAACGAACCAGATACCCTGACGCCGCTGCTGGCCGACGTTGACACGGTCTATTACCTGGTGCACGGGATGGGTGAAGGTGGTGATTTTATCGCCCACGAGCGTCAGGTAGCGCAGAATGTCCGCGATGCCCTGCGTCATACGCCGGTCAACCAGCTGATTTTCCTGAGCTCCTTACAGGCCCCCAAACATGAACAGTCCGATCACCTGCGCGCACGGCAGATAACAGCAGACACGCTGCGCGAATCCGGCGTATCGGTCACGGAATTACGGGCAGGTATTATCGTCGGAGCAGGCTCTGCGGCCTTTGAGGTGATGCGAGATATGGTCTACAACCTGCCGGTACTGACTCCGCCGCGCTGGGTACGATCGCGTACCACACCTATTGCGCTGGAGAATCTGCTGCACTATTTAGTTGCGCTGCTGGCGCACCCGGCAAGCAGCCACCGCGTACTCGAAGCTGCGGGGCCGCAGGTATTGAGTTATCAGGAACAATTCGAACATTTTATGGCGGTCAGCGGCAAGCATCGCCTGCTCATTCCTATCCCTTTCCCGACCCGCTGGATTTCAGTGTGGTTTTTAAATGTGATCACCTCGGTTCCGCCGACGACTGCCAAAGCGCTGATACAGGGCCTGAAACACGATCTGCTGGCCGATGACACCGAACTGAGGGCATTAATCCCCCAAAAGCTCATCGCCTTTGACGATGCGGTACGTAGCACGCTGAAAGAAGAAGAGAAACTGGTCGACTCCAGCGAGTGGGGCTACGACGCGCAGGCATTTGCCCGCTGGCGACCGGAATACGGCTATTTCGCCAAACAGGCCGGTTTTAGCGTCGAGACCCCCGCCAGCCTGAAGGCTTTGTGGCAGGTGGTGAATCGCCTCGGCGGCAAAGAGGGCTATTTCTTTGGCAATATTTTGTGGAAGACGCGCGCAACTATGGATCTGCTGGTGGGGCATAAACTGGCAAAAGGTCGGCCGGAGCGTCCGCTTTTACAGGTCGGCGATACCGTGGATAGCTGGAAGGTCATTATCGTCGAGCCGGAAAAACAGCTAACACTGTTATTTGGTATGAAGGCGCCTGGACTCGGTCGTCTGAGTTTTACCTTGGAAGATAAAGGCGATCGCCGACGCATTGACGTCCGCGCCTGGTGGCACCCGCACGGCATGCCCGGCCTGTTCTACTGGCTGCTGATGATCCCGGCACATCTGTTTATTTTCCGGGGGATGGCAAAGCGTATCGCCAAACTTGCAGAACAAATCACAGACTAAAGACAAAAAGAGGCTGTAATCTTTCATGTTTCCCATTGCATACAGGCGTAATTCACGGAAGAATGCGCACGAAGTTCTATTAAACACAGCGGAATGATATGAAGGTACTGGTTACCGGAGCCACCAGCGGCTTAGGCCGAAACGCGGTTGAGTTTTTACGCAAGAAAGGCATCAGCGTCAGAGCTACCGGTCGCAACGAAGCGATGGGTAAGCTACTGGAGAAAATGGGCGCAGAATTTGTGCATGCGGACTTGACCGAGCTGGTCTCTCCGCAAGCAAAAGTGATGCTCGCAGGTATCGACACGCTGTGGCACTGTTCCAGTTTTACCTCGCCGTGGGGAACACAGGAAGCCTTTGACCTGGCTAACGTCCGCGCTACCCGCCGACTGGGCGAATGGTCGGTTGCCTGGGGTGTGCGTAACTTTATTCATATCTCCTCCCCGTCGCTCTATTTTGATTATCACCACCATCGCGATATCAAAGAGGATTTCCGTCCGCACCGCTTCGCTAACGAATTCGCCCGCAGTAAAGCAGCCGGCGAAGACGTGATTGCGCTGTTAGCCCAGGCCAACCCGCAAACCCGGTTTACGGTACTACGTCCGCAGAGTCTGTTTGGCCCGCATGATAAAGTTTTTATCCCCCGCCTGGCGCACATGATGCACCACTATGGCAGCGTCCTGCTCCCGCACGGCGGCAGCGCACTGGTGGATATGACCTACTATGAAAATGCGATTCACGCCATGTGGCTGGCAAGTCAGGAAGCCTGTGACAATCTGCCATCAGGTCGCGTGTATAACATCACCAACGGTGAGCATCGCACGCTGCGCAGCATCGTGCAGAAGCTGATTGACGAACTGAATATTGATTGCCGCATCCGCTCTGTTCCCTATCCGATGCTGGACATGATTGCCCGCAGTATGGAGCGTCTGGGGAATAAATCGGCGAAAGAGCCTAAGCTCACGCACTACGGTGTCTCGAAGCTCAATTTTGACTTTACGCTGGACACCACCCGTGCCCAGGAAGAGCTAGGTTATCAGCCTGTCGTGACGCTGGATGAAGGGATTGAGCGTACTGCAGCCTGGCTGCGCGACCACGGTAAGCTGCCGCGTTAGGCTGATTGCCATTGCCGGATGGTGGCGCAGACGCCTTATCCGGCCGAGAAAAACCTGCCCGAATTAACTGTAGACCTGATAGGCGAAGCGCCATCAGACATTAGTGACCTGCGTTAACCTTGCCCGTATTTCTCCAGTAGCGCTTCGGCAATCGCCTGCGTTTGTGCATCCGCTACGCCGTTCCACAACGCCGGGCGGAAGTGCATCTGAAACGCCATAATCACCCGCTGCTGTTCACGCGGCGTCATGTCTGGTTTCACCTCGTAGCCGTAGCGCGATAGCAAATCAAGTAACGATGCGGTGTCCACCGGCGTATGGGGTTCACGTCCGCCAAGATAAAACGCGACGCGCTGTGCATCCGGCCAGGCACCTATGCCCTGTGCAGCCAGTTCACGCCACGGAAACAGCGGGCCGGGATCGTCTTTGCGCTGCGGAGCAATATCCGCATGCGCCACCACGTTCTGCGCCTTGATGTCGTAGCGGGCAATAATGTCCTTTGCCAGCGGAATCAACGCCTGGATCTGCGCGGCTTCAAATGGCGCAAAATATTTCACGCCCGCTGATTTCTGCCAGCCACGGTTTTCCAGCTCAATACCAATCGACGTGTCGTTAATCCGCGTGGCGCCCCGCCAGAAGCTGATCCCTGCATGCCAGGCCAGATCCTTTTCCGGGACCAACTGCCAGATCCGCGGCTTGCCACCGTGCAGCGGCGGAACTGCCGGGATCAGATAGTGCGAGCTGACGTTTTTATCCGTCAGCGTGGCCAGCGATGAGTCAAAATCATCAGCCGTGTAGTGAATAACCAGCACTTTAATGCGTGGATATGCCGCCTGAGCCTGACGTCGGGTATCCAGTTGATACCCGTTTTTATCGACAATCCCTTTCTCACTGGCACATCCCGTCAGTAGCACGGCGAATACCAGCAGCCATAACAGACGCTTCATCGGCGGGTTTTCACCGCGGTACCGCTGACGCTTACCATCAGCATGCTGCCGTCTTTGCCTACGGTTTCGTAATCAATATCGATACCAACGACCGCATCCGCACCCAGCGCTTTCGCTTGCTCGCCAAGTTCCTGAAAGGCAATTTCACGCGCTTTACGCAGCTCTTTTTCATACGCGCCGGAGCGTCCGCCGACAATGTCACGAATACCGGCAAAAAAATCGCGGAAGATATTGGCGCCTAAAATCGCTTCACCGGTTACCACACCGCAGTATTCCACGATGCTTTGCCCTTCCAGCGTAGGGGTGGTCGAAAACTGCATGGTATATCTCCTTATTGCGCTAACAACGCTACTTTAAAAGCATTATCGAACCGATACACTATCATTGAAAGGTTCCGATTGTTCAATTTTCCACACGACCGAAATGAGGCAATAAAAATATTATTGTTCAGCACATTCAGACACGCGAACGGAATCAATGAGTGCGGAAAAATTTTTTAATGAACACATTCCCTGCGTATTTTTCTCATCGCAGGCCGCTAAGGGCAGCACAATTTTTCCAGGGGGTGCTTGCAACGACAAAGGCTGCATGTCACGCATTTCCTGCAAGGTCTGATACATAAAAGAAACCTGCACCCAATCAGAATTATCACTGACTCGTTTCCACCTTTCAAAAACGAACTCCCCGCCCGGTGGCGTATTATCCGGCTGACCAGGCAGCGACACATTAAGGCCTAATGCCCCACTGAGATTGGCAAGATTGGTGTCATGTCCCGCAATAAACAACAAAGAAACGGGCAACTGAATTTCGTATTTATTCTCTATTGATCCCTGTGTTACGAGTGCTGTACGTATCAAATCAAGTAACGGCGTGGCCCTGCTACGGGCAACCTCCGGGGTTTTCTGCAGAAGGTCAAACTGCGCATTATGCAGACTTAATAATATACGCCATTCTTTATCGCCATTAATACGCCCCCAGGCCACCTGCGGCATCCCTTGCGCCTGTTGCAACAGAAAGATTTCCGTCAGGGTTGAAGCCAGTCCCCATGAGCCTGACAACGAAACATTCTCAGGAGAGACATTGAGTTCAGCAGGTAAGACGGCGGTTAACGAACACGGTGTAGACCGCCCGGATGCTTGACACATTTCTGACTGTGAGAAATTTAATACCCGTTCCAGCGCTTGAAATGCGGGTTGGTAGTGGCGCGTGTACTCATCAAGACTTCCGCCAGCCCGGGTCAGGATGGCCTCTTTCACCTGCGATGGGTTCAGCGAACACTGCCCCGCCTTGACGGGATTAAAAAGGGGATCAGATTTTGACTTATCTTGTTGATAATGAACCTGTATTTTACATTCCGGGGCCAGTCCAGTCAGAAACGCTTCGCCCGTTTTACGGGTACGTTGATCAATATCGGCAATGACTGCGATCTGCCCTGCCGTTGGACACGTTTTGTTATCAAGCAGGCCTTTGTCCACCAGACGTAAACGTTGATACCGCCCCAATTCAGCAACAAGCGCCCCGCCACGGGGGGTCAACCACCCCAGAGGAACATCCCATTGCGGCCAGTGATACGGAGTGACTTGCTGCATAAGGGGGGTGAATTTTGTCGGTGCTCTGACGCCGTGTCGACTCACGATGACAACACGCTCAAGCTTCATTCCGCTCTGTTCATCGGCGCGTAATGAAAGAGGGGCCAATATAAGCATTAAGAACAATAAACGAATAATAAGTGTACTCATTACCAGCACCACCTCGTCGTTAATGAATAATCAGAAGCCTGCACACGACAGGGCGAAGGTCTTACCTTGTCGAGAGCAGAATCATCCTACGCCTGTGATGATAAATATCCACCAGGATGGAATACTGGATTATCAGGTACCGCTGAAATTCTTACACTTTCGCCACCGCGACGTTAACACTCAGAAGAGATCGCACTCATAATTTCATCACGAAATTATTAAAATAAAAAAGCACCACCTCAGCTGGACGGCGATGCTCTAACGCATACTGGATTGTGTTTGAAAATTAGATTAGCTTAATTTTGATGTCATAACTTTCAAGCCCGGTCATTTTCTCACGAGCGATAAACTGAATATCAGAAACTTCTTTCCCGGTTTTTTTCTTCAGTTCGACAATTTTCTTTGTGATGAATTCAGATATATCCGCTTCAGTTTTATTTTTTAATTTTTCAACGTCCATTATGCACCTCTTCTGGTCTGTAACGGCATCAACGCGCCAGTAGATAGTATTATCTGTATAACCATGGATATCTATAAACCATACGATAAGAAGAATCAATAACCCAGGCGCAACTGTTCATTACGCACGCAGAAATTGTTTGCATATTAAACGACAAGAGAGGGACTGAAAGCAGGTTCAGAGTAAAAGATATTCTGACTTCACAACGACAACGTCAAGATGACGTTCTCACGACAAACAGGGAGAGTCATCTGTTAAGTCACTAAAAAAGGCCCCTTGAAGGGGCCTAAAAAATTATTTTCTGAAATCCAGCGGAGTCTGGCCGGACTGAATGTACATTGCAACATTATCAAATGTAATCATTTTAGATTTGCAAAAAATACATTTCGCGCCAAACGGATTTCCCTCAGTCACATCGAAGGTCGATGTTCTGTACTGAGAACCATGGCAACATGGGCAACGGAAGTGAATATGATTAGTAATAATAGTTACCTTAAAGCGCCACAACATTAACAGCGGATGGGCCTTTAGGTCCCTGCTCCACATTAAATTCGACTTCCTGGTTTTCATTCAGCGTTTTGAAGTCGTTACTCTGGATAGCAGAAAAATGCACAAACACATCTTTGCTACCATCTTTTGGCGTGATGAATCCAAAACCTTTCTCAGGATTAAACCACTTAACCAAACCAGTCATTTTATTAGACATATATTTTATTCCTTAATTTGAGCCTTTCGGCATATTTGGTTTTTTACAGAATCGACTAAGTGCTTAGCGGAGTGACTCAAAGAAGGGATAAATAGATAAACCTGAAAATGAGAACTGCGGGAGTAAACTACTTTGTAAATCGTCTGTTATTCAAACCGACGTTGCTATTAACGCATGGGGATAACAATTAATCAACTCTTATTTTAGCCATCCGGATACCCTGATAGCCGTTAAATATGAATAACGCTATCTTCAGTTAGCCTGATAAGCGCTCTCGCGACACCCTTAGGCATACCGACGCCATCCGTCGCCCCGCGTTTTATCGTCTCGTAAATAAGCATGCAGATACGTAGATGGTCTATACACTATAGGGAGCATCGTTGGCGACAACATCATGTCACAGTTTGATATACTGAACTGAGGTAAGCAGTCAGTACCCTCTGATGTCCGAAGCGGTGAACCCTGCGAATTTATGTAAGACAAAACAATGTGTTAATCGATTATACAATCATTGAAAGGATAGAATTGTTCATCGTAGAACACTATTAGTAGAAAGCTTATAAGGAAATCACTATGCGCTACTCGAAACTCTCTCTGCTGGTCCCCTGTGCACTTCTTCTCAGCGCCTGTACCACCGTTACTCCGGCTTATAAAGACAACGGCCCGCGTAGCGGCGCCTGCGTGGAAGGCGGGCCGGACAGTGTGGCACAACAGTTCTATGATTACCGTATTCAGCATCGTAGCAACGACATCACCGCCTTGCGCCCGTATTTAAGTGATAATCTGGCGAAATTGCTGACCGATGCCAGCCGCGATAACTCGCACCGCGAGCTGCTGACCAGCGATCCCTTCTCCAGCCGCACCACCTTACCGGACAGCGCCAGTGTCGCCAGCGCCTCGACCATTCCGAATAGTGATGCACGTAACATTCCGCTGCGCGTAGAGCTTAAGCAGGGTAATCAAACTTGGCGTGATGAAGTACTGATGATCCGTGAAGGCCAGTGCTGGGTAGTGGATGATGTACGCTATCTGGGTGGTAGCGTACACGCGCCAGCTGGGACGCTGCGCCAGTCCGTAGAAAACCGTTAACCTCGCCATTCAACCACTTAAATCATAAACCCCATAAATTGTCTGGCATTCTTCATAGAATGCCGACAATTATTCTTACCCTCTGGTGACCCCGCTATTTTGTGCTATGTTTAGTGAAGAATGCGGTTTGCATTTAACTTTTAACGCATAAATATTGCATAACTATTCTGTCAAAGGTAGTATCTGCGGCTTCAATAGCTATCAGACTGCCAGTATACGAGTGTCAATGAGTATTCAATTAAACGGCATTAACTGCTTCTACGGCGCACATCAGGCGCTGTTCGATATCACGCTGGATTGCCCTCAGGGCGAAACACTGGTGTTACTTGGCCCAAGTGGAGCCGGGAAAAGCTCGCTATTGCGCGTACTCAACCTGCTTGAGATGCCGCGTTCGGGCACGCTCTCTATTGCCGGTAACCGTTTCGACTTCACGAAAACACCTTCCGATAAGGCCATTCGTGAGCTGCGTCAGAACGTGGGCATGGTCTTTCAGCAATACAATCTTTGGCCGCATCTTACGGTGCAGCAGAATCTGATCGAAGCTCCCTGCCGCGTACTGGGACTGACAAAAGATCAGGCGCTGGCGCGCGCTGAAAAGTTACTGGAACGTCTGCGTCTGAAGCCCTACAGCGATCGTTATCCACTGCATCTTTCCGGCGGTCAGCAACAGCGCGTGGCCATTGCCCGTGCGTTGATGATGGAACCTCAAGTATTGCTGTTTGATGAACCCACCGCAGCGCTTGACCCGGAAATTACTGCACAAATCGTCAGCATCATTCGCGAGCTGGCGGAAACCAACATTACTCAGGTGATCGTCACCCACGAAGTGGAAGTCGCCCGTAAAACGGCCAGTCGTGTGGTGTATATGGAAAACGGTCATATCGTCGAGTTTGGGGATGCGAGCTGCTTTGCCAACCCGCAAACCGAAGCGTTTAAAAACTATCTCTCTCACTAAGATTCGGGACAATGACAATGAAAAAAGTTCTGATTGCCGCGCTAATCGCAGGTTTTAGCCTTTCCGCTACCGCAGCCCAAACCATCCGTTTCGCTACCGAAGCGTCTTATCCTCCGTTTGAATCCATCGATGCCAATAACAACATCGTAGGCTTTGACGTTGATCTGGCGAATGCGCTGTGTAAAGAGATCGACGCCACCTGTACGTTCACCAACCAAGCCTTCGACAGTCTAATCCCGAGCCTGAAATTCCGTCGTTTTGACGCGGTTATGGCCGGTATGGACATCACGCCTGAGCGTGAAAAGCAGGTGTTGTTCACTACGCCTTACTACGACAACTCGGCGTTGTTTGTTGGTCAACAGGGTAAATACACCAGCATTGACCAGCTGAAAGGCAAGAAAGTCGGCGTACAAAACGGGACCACACACCAGAAATTCATCATGGATAAACATCCGGAAGTCACCACCGTGCCGTATGACAGCTACCAGAATGCCAAACTCGACCTGCAAAACGGGCGTATTGATGGCGTCTTTGGTGATACCGCTGTCGTGACCGAATGGCTGAAAGACAATCCGAAACTGGCCGCTATCGGCGATAAAGTCACTGATAAAGATTACTTCGGTACCGGTCTGGGCATCGCGATGCGCCAGGGCAATACCGAGCTGCAGCAGAAATTCAACGCTGCACTGGAAAAAGTGAAGAAAGATGGGACGTACGAAACCATCTATAACAAATGGTTCCAGAAGTAATATTAGATGAATGAATTTTTTCCTTTAGCAAGCGCCGCCGGGATGACCGTCGGCCTTGCCGTTTGTGCGCTGATCATTGGCCTGGCACTCGCGATGTTGTTTGCCGTCTGGGAGTCAGCTAAATGGCGCCCAGTGGCATGGACAGGCTCGGCTGTGGTCACCCTTCTGCGCGGACTACCGGAAATCCTGGTGGTTCTGTTTATCTATTTCGGCTCCTCACAGCTGCTTCTGACGCTGGCGGATGGGTTTACGGTAAATCTTGGGTTCGTGCAGATCCCAATACAGATGCAGATCGAAAACTTCGACGTCAGTCCGTTCCTGTGCGGGGTTATCGCACTGTCATTGCTGTATGCGGCCTATGCGTCGCAAACGCTGCGTGGCGCGTTGAAAGCCGTCCCGCTCGGACAATGGGAGTCAGGTCAGGCGCTGGGGCTGTCCAAAACCGCGATCTTCTTTCGTCTGGTGATGCCGCAGATGTGGCGTCATGCCCTGCCCGGTCTGGGTAACCAGTGGCTGGTTCTGCTGAAAGATACCGCGTTGGTGAGCCTTATTAGCGTCAACGATCTGATGCTACAAACTAAAAGCATTGCGACGCGTACCCAGGAGCCGTTTACCTGGTACATCGTGGCGGCGGCCATTTACCTGGTGATTACGCTGGTGAGTCAGTACATCCTCAAACGCATTGACCTGCGCGCGACACGTTTTGAGCGGAGACCGGGCTGATGCTTGAGTATTTACCTGAACTGATGAAAGGGCTGCATACCAGCCTGACGCTGACGGTCGCCTCCATTGTGGTTGCGCTGGTTATGGCGCTAATTTTTACCATCATCCTGACGCTGAAGACGCCGGTGCTGGTGTGGCTGGTGCGCATCTACATCACGCTGTTTACCGGTACGCCGCTGCTGGTACAGATCTTCCTGATCTACTACGGTCCGGGCCAGTTTCCTGCGTTGCAGGAGTATCCGGTGCTCTGGCATCTGCTGTCTGAGCCATGGTTGTGCGCCTTGATTGCGCTGTCATTAAACAGTGCCGCGTATACGACACAGCTGTTTTACGGCGCTATTCGCGCAATCCCGGAAGGTCAGTGGCAATCCTGCGGCGCGCTGGGGATGAGCAAAAAGGACACACTGGCGATTCTATTGCCGTACGCCTTTAAACGCGCCCTCTCCTCATATTCCAACGAAGTGGTACTGGTGTTCAAGAGTACCTCTCTGGCCTATACCATCACGCTGATGGAAGTCATGGGTTACAGCCAGCTGTTGTATGGTCGCACTTATGACGTCATGGTCTTCGGCGCGGCGGGCGTGATTTATCTGATTGTTAACGGCCTACTGACGCTGATGATGCGCCTAATCGAGCGTAAAGCGCTGGCGTTTGAACACCGCAATTAAGTCAATAACTGCATAAAGCTGAATAGTAAAGGCGGGCATGTCTCTGGACTGTCCGCTTTTTTTTATTCAACAAAAAATACTTAATCATTTTTATTGCATACAAATTCATTAAATGGCATTGTAAATCAACGCCGCAGACACGGTGAATCATCATAAGATTGACAGACGGGAGTTCCACCATGAAAAAGTTAGTCCTGGCCGCATTACTTGCTACCTTCGCCGCTGGCGCCTCAGCTGCTGATAAAATCAATTTCGGTGTCTCAGCAACCTACCCGCCATTTGAATCGCTGGACGCCAGCAATAAAATTGTCGGTTTTGACATCGATCTGGCATCGGCATTATGCAAACAAATGCAGGCTGACTGTACTTTTACCAATCATGCTTTCGACAGCCTGATCCCCGCGCTGAAATTCAAAAAATACGATGCGGTAATTTCCGGTATGGATATCACGCCAGAGCGTAGTAAGCAGGTCTCTTTTACCCAGCCCTACTATGCCAACTCAGCGCTGGTGATTGCGAAAAAAGACACCTATAAAACCTTTGCCGATTTGAAAGGCAAACGTATCGGCATGGAAAACGGCACCACGCACCAGAAATATCTGCAGGACAAACATCCTGAAGTGAAAACAGTGGCATACGACAGCTACCAGAATGCGATCATTGACTTGAAAAACGGGCGTATTGATGGCGTATTTGGCGATACCGCCGTGGTTAATGAGTGGCTGAAAACCAACCCGCAGTTAGGCGTGGCAACGGACAAAGTCACCGATCCACAATACTTCGGCACCGGCCTTGGCATTGCAGTTCGCCCGGATAACAAAGTGCTGTTGGAAAAACTAAACACCGCGCTGGCCGCCATTAAAGCTGATGGTACCTATCAGAAAATCAGCGACCAGTGGTTCCCACAGTAATACTTTCACAGCCCTACCTGAAAAGCCGCAAACCGCGGCTTTTTACGTTTAACGTCCGCGCTTTCGGTTAGTTCTTACGCCATAAATACATTCCTGGCATACACTTGTTAAAACGATAAAAGTGAGGCCATAGGATGATAGCATTCCCTGCCAGCTTACTGATCCTGAATGGAAAAAGTGCTGATAATCTCTCCCTACGTGAGGCGATAGCGCTGCTGCGTGATGAAGGTGTAGAAATCCACGTGCGCGTCACCTGGGAAAAGGGTGACGCCCGGCGCTACGTGGATGAGGCGCGTCAGCTGGGTGTTGCCACCGTTATTGCGGGCGGCGGCGATGGCACCATCAACGAGGTTTCTACCGCGCTAATCCACTGCCAGGGGGACAATATTCCCGCACTGGGGATTTTACCGTTGGGAACCGCAAATGACTTTGCCACAAGTGCAGGTATTCCGGAGACGTTAGATAAAGCATTAAAGCTGGCCATTGCCGGCAATGCGACTGAGATCGATATGGTACAGGTCAACGATAAAACCTGTTTTATCAATATGGCAACCGGCGGCTTCGGCACACGCATCACCACCGAAACGCCAGAAAAACTCAAGGCCGCGCTGGGTGGCGTGTCATACTTTATCCATGGGCTCATGCGCATGGATACGCTGAAACCCGACAGCTGTGACATTCGCGGGGAAAACTTTCACTGGCAGGGTGACGCACTGGTGATCGGCATTGGTAATGGTCGACAAGCTGGCGGTGGGCAGCAGCTTTGCCCCACGGCGTTGATCAACGATGGTCTGTTACAACTGCGCATTTTTACCGGCGATGAGCTGCTTCCAGCGTTGCTTTCGGCACTCACCCAATCCGATGACAATCCCAATATTATTGACGGCGCATCATCGTGGTTTGATATCCGCGCCCCCCATGAAATCACCTTTAATCTCGATGGTGAACCGCTAAGCGGGCAGGAATTTCACATCGAAATCCTCCCCGCCGCGCTACGCTGCCGGTTACCGCCCGGTTGTCCGCTACTGCGCTAATACACGGCCACACGCGATGACTCAGGCAATAGTAACTTTGTTATCCAGATAAACATCCTGCACGGCGTTAATCAACTTAACGCCGTCAGCCATGGTTTTCTTGAATGCCTTACGTCCGAGGATCAGCCCCATACCACCAGCACGCTTATTAATCACCGCTGTGCGGACCGCATCGCTGAGATCGGTTTCTCCCCCTGCCGCGCCGCCCGAGTTAATCAGCCCCGCACGCCCCATATAGCAGTTAGCCAGTTGATAACGCACCAGATCAATCGGGTTGTCGCTGGTCAGCTTGCTGTAAACGCGATCGTCGGTATAGCCAAAATTAACAGCCTTATACCCGCCGTTATTTTCTGCCATTTTCTGCTTAACAATATCCGCCCCGATGGTGGCCGCCAGGTGGTTTGCCTGCCCGGTCAGGTCGGCGGAAACATGGTAATCCACCCCGTCTTTCTTGAATGCGGAGTTGCGTAGATAGGCCCACAGTACCGTCACCATACCCAACTCATGCGCGCGTTCAAACGCCGCAGAAATCTCTTCAATCTGACGACGAGATTCTTCTGAACCAAAATAGATTGTCGCCCCAACCGCCACCGCGCCCATATTGAACGCCTGCTCCACGCTGGCATACAGCGTTTGGTCAAAAGTATTCGGGTAGCTGAGCGTTTCATTGTGGTTAATTTTTACAAGGAACGGAATACGGTGCGCGTAGCGGCGGGAAACGGAAGCCAGTACGCCATAGGTCGACGCTACGCAGTTACAGCCCGCTTCGATAGCCAGCTCAACAATATTTTTTGGATCAAAGTACAGCGGATTGGCGGCAAAAGAGGCCCCAGCGGAGTGCTCCACACCCTGGTCTACCGGCAGAATCGACAAGTATCCTGTACCTGCGAGTCGGCCCGTGTTGTACAACGTCTGCATATTACGTAGCACGGCAGGCGGACGGTTATTATCTACCATCACGCGGTCGACGTAATCATGGCCTGGCAGGTAAAGTTGGTCAGAAGGAATGGTCATACAACGATGCTGTAAGAGGTTGTCGGCATCTTTGCCAAGCAACTGCGCAATATCAGTCATAGCTATGCTCCCGTAAGTTCCGGTTGGATACCGGAATGTGAAATATCCTGACCCGCCTTGTTGCGGGCAGCCATAAGCCTGGTACCGACTGCGCTTTTTTTCCATCTTTAGCGCACTTTTCAGTCCTTTCCGCTGGCTCGATTCAGGCATTAAAAAATGTTACGGCGGTCAAAATTAAAACACAAAGGTATTTCAAAGGTATTATCAAATGGTACTATCGCGACGTACCTTACCTGTCATGAAGGATTTAAAGATGAAAACTACAGCAAAGCTGTCGTTCATGATGTTTGTGGAGTGGTTTATCTGGGGCGCCTGGTTTGTACCGCTTTGGCTATGGCTGAGTAAAAGCGGATTTACCGCCGGTGAAATTGGCTGGTCCTACGCCTGTACAGCGATCGCCGCGATCCTGTCGCCAATTTTCGTCGGTTCACTCACCGACCGCTTTTTTTCCGCGCAAAAAGTCTTGGCGGTGTTGATGTTCGTTGGCGCCATTCTGATGTACTTCGCCGCGCAACAGACCACCTTCGGCGGCTTTTTCCCGCTATTGTTGGCGTATTCACTCACCTATATGCCCACCATTGCGCTGACCAACAGTATTGCCTTTGCCAACGTCCCGGACGTCGAGCGTGATTTCCCACGCATTCGCGTAATGGGTACCATTGGCTGGATTGCCTCCGGTTTAGCCTGCGGGTTCTTGCCGCAAATGCTGGGCTATAGCGACATATCGCCGACCAATATCCCGTTGCTGATCACTGCCGGGAGCTCCGCGCTGCTGGGGATCTTCGCCTTCTTCTTACCGGATACGCCGCCAAAAAGCACCGGCAAGATGGATATCAAAGTCATGCTGGGGCTGGATGCACTAATTCTGCTGCGCGATAAAAACTTCCTCGTCTTTTTCTTCTGTTCGTTCTTGTTTGCGATGCCGCTGGCGTTTTACTACATTTTCGCCAACGGCTACCTGACCGAAGTCGGGATGAAAAATGCCACCGGCTGGATGACGCTGGGTCAGTTCTCGGAAATCTTCTTTATGCTGGCGCTGCCGTTCTTCACTAAGCGCTTTGGCATTAAAAAGGTATTATTACTTGGTCTTATCACTGCTGCGATCCGCTATGGCTTTTTCGTTTACGGTGGCGCGGAAGAATATTTCACCTACGCGCTGCTGTTTCTCGGCATCCTGCTACACGGCGTCAGTTACGATTTCTACTACGTCACGGCCTATATCTATGTAGACAAAAAAGCGCCCGTGCATATGCGTACCGCCGCACAAGGTTTGATCACCCTCTGCTGTCAAGGATTCGGCAGCCTGCTGGGCTATCGTCTGGGCGGAGTGATGATGGAAAAAATGTTTGCTTATAAAGAGCCAGTCAACGGTCTCACCTTTAACTGGGCAGGCATGTGGGGCTTTGGCGCAGTCATGATTGCCGTCATTGCCGTGCTGTTTATGATTTTCTTTCGCGAATCCGACAAAGAAATCACCGCAATTAACGTGGACGACCGCGATCTGGCATTGAAAAAAGGGGAAGTAAAATGAAAGCAGAGCGTATTCTCGGTGCTCTTTATGGGCAGGCGTTAGGGGATGCGATGGGCATGCCGTCAGAGCTATGGCCCAGAACCCGCGTGAAAGCACACTTTGGCTGGATCGACCACTTTTTGCCCGGCCCCGCGGAAAATAACGCCGCCTGCTATTTTAATCAGGCGGAGTTCACAGACGACACAGCCATGGCGCTGTGCCTGGCTGACGCCCTGCTGGAATGCAACGGGGAAATTGTCCCCGACGTCATTGGCCGCAATATCCTGGCCTGGGCGGAAGATTTCGATGCCTTCAATAAAAACGTGCTAGGCCCCACCTCGAAGATTGCCCTTAAGGCCATCCGCGACGGCAAACCCGTTACTGAGCTGGAAAACAACGGTATCACCAACGGTGCGGCCATGCGCGTTTCACCGTTAGGATGCCTGCTACCCGCACACGATCTTGATGCCTTCATTGATGATGTGGCGCTGGCGTCCAGCCCGACGCATAAATCGGATCTGGCGGTGGCCGGGGCCGTGGTTATCGCGTGGGCAGTTTCGCGCGCGGTCGACGGCGAACAATGGTGCGATATTGTCGACGCGCTTCCCGCCATTGCCCGCCACGCCCAGCAAAAACGGATCACCACCTTTAGCGCCTCGCTCGCGGCTCGCCTCGAACTGGCACTGAAAATCGTTCGTGATGCCAACGGTACCGAGTCTGCCAGCGAGCAGCTATATCAGGTGGTGGGAGCGGGCACCAGCACTATTGAATCCGTGCCCTGCGCCATCGCCATGGTGGAACTGGCACAAACCGACCCTAAGCGATGCGCTATTTTGTGCGCAAATCTTGGCGGTGACACCGACACCATCGGTGCCATGGCTACGGCAATTTGTGGCGCACTGCACGGCGTCGGCGCGATTGACCCTGTGTTGAAACAGGAACTGGATGCGGTCAACCAACTGGACTTTACCCGCTACGCCAGCGGATTA
Source organism: Citrobacter sp. Res13-Sevr-PEB04-36 (assembly GCF_015672735.1). Lineage (GTDB taxonomy): Bacteria > Pseudomonadota > Gammaproteobacteria > Enterobacterales > Enterobacteriaceae > Citrobacter. Next base: position 28,309 of record NZ_JADABY010000061.1, read on the forward strand.
ATGCGCCTGCGTGAGCAACGGGAGGCACGATGAGTACCACGCGTTTGCAGGCACTTCTCCCGCAGTTGCGCACCCAGCGCCCGGTGACGGTAGTCGGTGCGGCGGTGATCGATGTGATTGCCGATGCTTATTCCCTGCCCTGGCGCGGCTGTGACATTGAACTCAAACAGCAAGGCGTTAACGTCGGCGGTTGTGCGCTGAACATTGCCGTCGCGCTTAAGCGTTTAGGAATCGATGCCAGCAATGCCTTGCCGTTAGGTCAGGGGGTATGGGCCGATATTATCCGCAACCGGATGGCAAAAGAGGGAATACACAGTCTGATCGACCATGCCGAAGGTGATAACGGCTGGTGTCTGGCGTTAGTCGAGCCGGATGGCGAGCGGACGTTTATGTCCTTCAGCGGCGTCGAAAATCAGTGGAACGCCGACTGGCTGGCGCGGTTGACAATCCCGCGCCACAGTCTGGTCTATCTTTCCGGCTATCAGCTGGCTTCACCGTGCGGCGAGTTGCTGGTGCAGTGGCTGGAGAGTCTGGATGATGTGACGCCGTTTATCGATTTTGGGCCGCGCATCGGCGACATCCCCAATGCTTTACTGGTGCGAATAATGGCCTGTCACCCGCTGGTGTCACTGAATAGGCAGGAAGCAGACATTGCCGCAGAGCGGTTCAGGTTAAGCGTGGATGTCGAGGGTTTTGGTGCTGAGTGGATGAAGCGCTTTGCCGCGCCGGTGGTAGTCCGCCATGATAAAGACGGCGCATGGTATTTCAGTGAAAATACATCCGGCTGCGTGCCTGCATTTCCAACGACCGTGGTTGACACCATTGGCGCAGGCGACAGTCACGCTGGCGGTATGCTGGCCGGGCTGGCATCTGGCTGGTCGCTGGCCGATGCCGTTCTGCTGGGCAACGCGGTGGCGTCGTGGGTGGTTGGGCATCGCGGTGGCGATTGCGCCCCCTCGCGTGACGCGTTACTCCTCGCACACAAAGACGTATAGGTCGCTGCGGCAATAGCTGATGCTGTATTCAATGGGCCGGTGCTGCTGGTCAAGCGCAACTTGCTTGATCACCAGTACCGGCACTTTGCTGTCCATCTGAATATGCGACTGGAACTCCGCATCCGGCATACGGGCGCTGACACGGGAGCGCGTGCGCTGCGGGAAAATATGCTGGCTGCGAAAATAGTCGTACAGCGAGACGCCGATAGCATCCACATCATGAATAAGATGCGCAGGGACCCAGGATTCTTCAATAGAAACGGCATCTTCATCCACATAGCGAATACGTTTAAGCAGGAAGACATCACCGCCGGCGGTGATCGCCAGTTGCTGCGCAACGTCTTCCGGACATGGTACCACGCGTTTATTGACCCACAGCGTATCCGGTTTTTTTCCGCGTAACACCACCTGCTGAGAAAAGCCGCGCGCTTCTTTTAGCGAATATTCAAAGATATTGTTGATTTGCGTTCCATAACCCCGCGCGCGGGTTACCACTCCCTCTTCCTCCAGCGCCTGCATCGCTTTACGCACCGTAATGCGAGAAACGCCGGTCAACTGGCTGAGATCGCGCTCGCCTGGCAGAATATTGCCATGCTCAAGAATGCCGCTGCGTACAGCATTTTTGACCGTTTGCGCGAATTTCAGATACAGCGGCGTGTTATCCGCCGCTGAAATACGTTCATTCAGTTGCGCGATAAGCTGGGTATGCGCTTGTTCCATTTATCTTTTTCCTGGCCGCTGAAACTTCCGCCAGTATACGCATTTCTGTTCGTCACCACCACGCATGGAAATGATGAACGGGACCTATCCCCTCGCCCACTTCCAGGGTATCCGCCTTAGCCAGTGCCGCCGAAAGCCACATTTTGGCCTCCTGCACCGTATCGGCCCAGTTAGCATGACGCGGACGCAGCGCCGCCAACGCCGCCGACAGCGTACAACCTGTACCATGGGTGTTTTTGGTCTTCACTCTTGGCGCGGTAAAACGCTGCTCGCCCTCGCGGGTAAATAGCCAGTCAGGGCTTTGCACGTCATCCAGATGACCGCCCTTCATCAACACGGCTTCGCAGCCCAGCGCCTGCAGAGCGCGCCCTTGCTCCAGCATTTCCCGCTCAGTTCGGGCATGCGTGGTTTCAAGCAACGCCGCGGCCTCCGGCAGGTTCGGGGTGATGATCGACACCTGCGGCAACAGGCGAATACGCAGGGTTTCTACTGCAGAGGGAGACAGCAGCGGATCGCCACTTTTCGCCAGCATCACCGTATCAAGCACCACATTTTGTACCTGATGACGGCGTAAACGCCCGGCGACCGCTTCAACAATATCCGTTTCTGCCAGCATACCGATTTTGGTGGTATCAATGCGCACATCGCTGAACACGGAGTCCAGCTGCGCAGCAACAAAATCAGGTTCAATCCGATACACCGACTGCACACCACGCGTATTTTGTGCCACCAGCGCCGTGATAACCGAGCAGCCATAGGCCCCGAGCGCCGAGAATGTTTTTAAATCCGCCTGAATACCTGCCCCACCGCTAGGATCGGTTCCGGCAATCGTTAATGCGTTAATCTGTTTCATGCCTGCTCCTGCGCGTTCAGGTTATATAAAGCATCAAGGAATGCGGGAATAAAGCTTCCCGGTCCTGTCGCGTGCTTAGTGGCGAATTCACCGGCCTGTTTCATCCAGCTACAGGCAGACGCGACGTTACTCAGCCGATCACCCTGCAGTGCGGTGCTGGCAGCCACCACCGCTGACAAAGCGCACCCGGTGCCGACCACACGCGTCATCAGCGGATCACCGCCATTAACGCTCACAGTTCGCTGGCCATCGGTGACGTAATCCACTTCTCCGGTTACCACCACGATGGTGGCAATCCGACGCGCCAGCGCCTGTGCCGCAGGCAGTGCCGCGGCCGCTGAGTCAGTGGTATCCACACCGCGCCCGCCCCGTTTCATTCCCGCCAGAGCGAGTATTTCAGAGGCGTTACCGCGAACAGCAGCAGGCTGGAGCGAAAGTAACTCCAGGCAAAAACGACGGCGAAACTCCAGTGCACCAACGGCGACGGGATCAAGCGTCCAGGGCGTATTCACCCGCTGCGCCTGCGCGACCGCCGCACGCATAGCAACCGCGCGGCTCTCGGTCAGCGTACCGACATTAATCAGCACAGCATGGGCAACAGTCGCGAACTGGCTGGCTTCTTCAGGCTCGATCACCATGGCAGGTGACGCGCCCAATGCCAGAAGCGTATTGGCGGTAAAGCTCTGCACGACCTCATTGGTCATACAATGCGTGAGCGGAGAAAGGGTTCTAAATTGGTGTAAGGCGTGGGCCGCGAGCACGCGGCTGTGCAGGTCAGGCTGCATAGTTCAGCTCCTGCCCGCGTGAAAGAAGGGACACGAGCAGTGTCAGACTTCCCTACGCTGGCATTATCCAGATCAGGTGGTACGGGTATTTCTCAGCCTTCACAAAGAAGGGCACCCCGAGTCATTGTTACTTGTAAAACAATAAGTTACACATAAATGTGTACTACGATAGTGTAACCGGGTGCACAGACGTGGTGCAAGGAGTTTCAATCAATTTCACAATTCGCACGCTCTATTTCTCCCCGATGACGAAGAGACAATTTATATAGCTGTAATAAATAAAAGTCTGATAACGAAATTAACTAATAAAATGAAGGTGAAAATATTTCAATTTTTATTTTGTCATAATTACATTTTAAATAACTCAGCCAATAGATTTTTACAAATAATTAAAAACGGGTCGAAAAAATTTGTTAACTCATTTTGAAGCCATCCCCCTTTATAACAATATTCATTCCTCTTTTCGGACAAGTCAATCGTTAGCTTGCTATTTAATGTGGATGGATAAAACACCTATTTAAAGTTAACTTATCTACATGTAAACATTAAATAAAACAAATACACACACCCTAAATCCGTAGCCCTGGATGTTTTTTGTGATCTATGTCGACATTTAAATCCTTGGTCTATCAGATAGTTATTTCACTTCACTAAAAAAGATCGTGATTTAAAGATTAATCTATATTGATTTATACCGACAACCGCGGTTAGGCTTTGTATCAATCAAACACTATTGATGTTTCATATGGATAAAATTTTTTTGTCTATACCTCTTAAGGCTAATAGCATAACCAAAGGGGTGATTGTTTCCGCAATCGTTTCTTTATGCTTTGTAGTTCCAGGTATATTTATCAGGTGGTGTACACATCGCCATTTTAAATATAACTAGTTATTGTGACAATAGTTAATTATAGGTTTGGAAATGAAGTATAATAAATTAATGATGATAGCTATCGTGGCAGGTGCTTTTTCACTTTCCGGTTGTAATCTGGAAAAACAATATCTTGATGATTGTGAAGCTAACGGCATTGATCGTACCGCATGCTTTGAGCAATATCATGCCGATAATCGCGCCAACGCCGATCGTTACCAGGCTTACACGGAGAATAGCCGTAAGCTGGACGCGAAAAAACATTCTCATCATAACTAAGGTGTATTATGAAAACTAAATTAGCCCTGATTGCTCTTGTATGCTCTTTCGCCGTTATGCCTGCCCATGCGATTAATGCACATTATCGCGCTCAATTAGAGCGTTCTGGTTGTACACAAGTTAGTGATAGTGATGGGACTTGTGATATTCACAAAACCAAAGCGCAAAATGCGAAGGCTAAATCAGGCTCTAACACATTTACTGCTGATGCCGATCACGTACTAAATCAGCCAATTTCTACCAGTGCTGAATATCTCCTTGCTAAAGGATGGAAACCTAATAACGGTTTATGGAAGAAACAAGGTTATGTACTCTCGCTTAAAGTTGAAGCCGATACAGTCGTAAAAGCCCAACTTTCCAGAGGGTAAACCATCATAAGGCGGCTTAGGTCGCCTTTATTGATTGAAGATAATAACAATGTTGAAATCTTGCGATGTCGTCCTGTGACTACATCACAACAAACTGATGCAAATTGCAGAAGAGCAGCGGTATTGCTGAATTGCGGTTCAACGTTGCCGCCAGCCTGTACTTCACTTACACTTTTTACGAAATAACTGGAGTTCTCACAAAATAGTGCTTGTCAGATATCCTGTAAGCCCGGAATGATACACGACTGTTGTTGACGACCCGAATGAGTAGAGAGGATGGGTATGAAGAATAAAATGTTGCTGGGTGCACTACTGCTCGTAACCAGCGCAGTCTGGGCAGCGCCTGCTGCCACCGCAGCCCCTAAAGGCATCGATAAATATGAGCTGAGCAGCTTTATTGCTGACTTTACCCATTTCAAACCCGGTGACAAAGTTCCACCACTGTATCTCACCGAAGAATACACCATTAAGCAGTGGAACCTGCGTAACCTGCCCGCACCGACGGCAGGCACCCACTGGACCTACATGGGCGGCGCGTATGTGCTGGTCAATGATGCCGATGCTAAGATCATTAAAGCCTACGACGGCGAGATTTTTTATCATCGGTGAAGGTATTTAATTAAAATGAAGAACACGTACTGTCCAATGGGCAATTCGTGTTCTATTTTTTATATATAAAATCAATCATATGCAATAGTAAAAACAACCTTGCTTTGCACTTTCCCTGTTCGTAATGATTCACCATTAATTCGTGCATACCTTGCACTAACTATAAAATTATAATATTTATCAACAACCCCCATCTTTTTTATTCTTTTTAAAACAGAGCCATTTTTTATGGGGATACTAGTATCTGAACCACTGTAGATATTAAACCCCACACCTTGCGCACCATCAGCCAAAGTATTTTTTAGTGTAAGTTCATCATCCGACCAATCGCCAGAAGAAATTTTAAGTGTTACCGGGTTTGTTGCTACATTATTAACACCATTACATTCTAGCTTTAATGTATCAGAAACATTTCCTCCATATCTACCTGCCTGTAAATCATTTATAGAAATGTTAGGTAATGTAATAGAATAATCAGACTGTAGGAATTTACAAGTTGTTGGTTGGTGCGTTACATTAAAGGTTATACTTTGTGCAAATGAAGCATTAAGCCCAAAGCATGCAAGAATATTTTGCCAACTGCAGCTAGAATTTGATGAAAATATAATCGCATCAGAAACAGTAAAGGTGTTCATATTAGAAGACCTCAGATTTACATTACCAGGAGCATCGACATACTCCATCTTAAGTACAATATTTTTTGTATTAAATAAACTTGCCGCCGAATATTGCTTTCCGAATATAGATGAACTTGACGTATCTATCGGGAAATCACCTTCAACAGATGCATTTAACTTTATGTAGATAGATTTCTCACCTGAAATATCATATAGCTCAACTATGTAATTTTGTAACGCATTGACCATATACATTTTATCAGTAGGTAAGTGACAAGTAAAATTACCAGCGAAATTCGTATTGAAGTTTTGAGAACTCGCTCCATCTGTTAAGGTAACACTAATATTATTACTATTTTTTTGTGAACCATTGCAAGTTGCATAAGCCATCATAGGAAATAACATGGTCAATATTATAAGATATTTTTTCATCTACCACCTCACCGACAAATATAAACTTTACTTTCATCAATCGTTTTGCCGAAAGTGATTGAACATGAAAGTCCCTGTTGTTTATCAACCGCCACTTTTATCTCTGATGGCACGTCGTTGGTACGAATAAAGACCTGGCTTCCCTGGCCGACCACACCAATATTGTGTCCATGATTGTCTTCTACTTCATAACCAAACGTCAGCGGTGAGCCATCAGGACGTAGCGCCCGGATGTACCACGGTTTACGTTGGTCGGTCTCAAACGTTGTCAGTACCACCGCCCCACGATACGGCGCGGTGCTGCGGCGGTTGCCCTGCAGGTCGGTTTCACTCCGGGTATTAGACACATCCAGCATCAGGTGGTTTTCGCGGTAAGGCGTCAGTCCATCGTAGACCACCACGCCATTGCGATTGGTGGTGCGGTATTTTTGCCCATTCACATACGCCCCTTCCAGACCCGGTGCATGCATCACGGCAAAGGTTTCTGACAGCCGGTTGGCCAAGTTCACCCCACCGGACCAGGCCACAAGGCCACCGGAAATACTGCCGCCTGCTTGCGTATATTTAGACGACTGGCTGTAGTTGCCGTTTAACGTCGCTATCGGCGCATTCCAGGTCAGATTGCCGCCTGCCGTTGTTTCGCTGTCCTGCCGTTGATGACTGAGATTCACCCCATAGTTAAACTGATCGCGACTGCCTGCGGTGCCGGAAAGTCCGGTATTGTTAGAAGCAAAGCCATCATCATCAAAGGTGGTCGAGTTCGATACATATAGATGCCGGCGCGGAGCGCTAATATCATCTCCCCAATCGAACGGAATAGAGATAAAGACGTTAAAACGCTTATCTTCGTGATGATCCTCGTTGTAAGTCTGACTGGCTGAAAAAGTATAGCTAATCCGTTGCCAGCTATTAGAATAACTCAACTGATAATCTTTACTGTTACCGCTACGCCCCCAGTAATCGCGCCACAGCGTACTGAGCGAAAACGAGCCCCACCCCTGCGGCAAAGACTGGCTGACGTTAGCCGAAAAACTGTTCTTACGACCAAAATCATTCTGATAATAGTCCGCGATGTCGTACACATCATTTTCATCACGATGGTAACTGTTTTTATTATTTGCCCAAACGTGATCGTTAAAAGTGCGATAGTCTTTGGAAGAGTAGCGATACGCCGCCAGGCCAAAACGGGTGGCGGTTTGCGTCAAATATTTATTATAAGCAATCTGGTAGCTCTGCCCGTCAAACACGTCACCGCTGTCCTGCTTACTGTGGGACTTTGTGGCATCGACAGAAATGGCGCCGATACGCGTGTTCCAGCCGGTGCCCAGGGTGAACGCGTTGTAGTTATCCGCCAGCATGGTGCCGCCATACAGCGTTAACAGATTATTCAGCCCGTACTGATAACTCATTTGTGCAAAGTCGGTCTGATTACTGGCCCCTTCAATATGGCTACGCCCGGCGGCAAAATCATATTTTGACACCCCAGGTTGCAGCATATTGGGCACCGCAGCGTACGGCACAAGATAAGTTGTTACCGATCCGTCAGCCTCTTTGATACTGACGTCAAGATCAGCACCACCGCCTGCAAGCTGCAAATCAGCAATAGAGAACGGGCCAGGTGGAACCTCTTTCTGGTAAACGACAAAACCGTTCTGTTCGATGGTGACCAGCGCGTTGCTTTGCGCAATCCCCTGAACCAGCGGCGTAAAATTCTGCTTTGAGTTTGGCAGCATCTGCATATCGCGATACAACCGTACGCCACTAAAGCGCACCGCATCAAAAATATCCGATGAGGTATACATATCCCCGGCACGCAGAGTGCCCAAAAGTTGCGGAATGCCGCGTTCCAGATACAGGGTATTACTTTTCCATTCACCGCTGCTGTCATCGGTTTTGTTATAGCTGGCATCGGAATGCAACTGCCAGCCCAGCAGATTTAACCCACTGGTAAAACGCGCATAGGTACTTTTACTGTTACCAGAATCCTTATAGTCGCTGTAATACTGGCTGGCATAGTACGAGGTATAGAAGGCATTGATGCCACGATCCCAGTTTTCCGGAGGAACATAGCCATTCTCAAGCTCATCGACATAGGCCTGCGGGACGCTGAGGTCCAGACGAAACGTGCCGATATCCCAGGCATAACTGCCTCCTTGCACCGCCTGCTTCAAGGTTGGGCATTCATTCTGCTTGTCCAACGCTTGCATATTTATACCCAGACGCGTTAATGCGTCGCGAGATAAACAGGTGTCATCCGGATTATCCTTAACGGTAATGTCATACTTACCACGCCACTGCTTATTGACGTAGATATCGATGTCATATTGTCCGGGTAGCGGTTGATTATCATCGAGGCGGAAATCGGAAACCTTCTCGCCCTTCATACCACCCATCATAAAGTTAGTGTCGAACGTTTCTTCTGCGGCGTGGGCGTCGATACCGAGCAGCAACAGTAATACCGCCGAAGCAATCGGAGTCATCCTTAACATAATCAACTCCTGTTATTTTAGGCTGACGTTATCGCTAATATAATTACCGTGGTCGTCAATAATGGTCATTTCATACTGATTAGCATTAGCGCCTTTTAGTGCCACATCCGAACTCGAAAGCGGGGCAAGCATAATGCTTTCGTTGTTTATTTTGACATTACCAGCTTTAACTTCCGTCACCGTAATCCAGTTAGCGGCATCATTCTTAATGGAATAAATACTGCCGCTACGTTTCATAGATAGTTTTTGAAACGTATACTTATTAACTGGTGAGATACCTTTAGGTCGATAAAATAGTTTATCCTATTCTGCATCGCGAACTTGAGTACATTCTTTCCTGCGCTGTCAGGATTGTTTGGAGGAATATCCAGAACATTGAGAAAAAATAGACTTTCTTTGTTGTTTGGCAGCATATTCGGTATTTTTTTGATTTTAATCTGCTGGCCTGAATCCCCAGCAACTTTAACAACTGGAGGCGTCAACAAAAACGGAACCTTAATCTTTTCTGGTGGTAGCGATGTATCACCATCATCAATCCATGACTGTACCAGCGATGAACGTTCTCCTTGGTTCATCAGCTGTACCAGTACTTCATTTTTTTCTGCCGGATAGATAATGCGAGTACCGTAGATCACAATGCCCGCATGCGCGGGCAGGACTATCGATGCAATGAGTATGACTGCGAGTCCTTTCATTTTGATGCCTCTTATACTTAAGTTTATTCTCTACAGTCGGTGAGCTGCGTAAGGGGAATCGTCATCCTTAGCGAAGAGATGAAAAACGTCGGCGGCAATGCCGCCGACCTGAAATTAATCCTCAGAAACACGCAAAACCAAATTTGAAATGACATCGCCTGCAGCCACATCATTGCTGGTTAATTTCAAATATTTCGCACTAAAAGGAATTGAATAATCTCCTGCAGCGTTTTTATAGTTTGAAATATCTAATGGTTTGGATACATCAAGTTCTGTAGCTTCTGACCCTAAATATAAATAATAGCCTACAGTGTCATTACCGCTTTTAATTGCTTTGTCATTACCAGGGATTTTACCTCCACTGATTAATGAGAGTTTAATTTTTGATGAATCTCCAGAGCACTTAATTTTAAGTACGTTACTGGTTACACCTACTGCATCATTATACGTGGTATATATGTCTTTTTGTGAAAAAACACTGGTTGGTACAGTAGGCATATTAATGCTTACAGAATCCCCACCAACGTCAAATGTGCATGGTGCATTTGTTACTTTCCCAGTAATGGTCAACTGTCCAGTTTCTACCTCTGCAGCAAAAGCCCCAGCGCTCATAAATACAGCAGACAGTACAGCAGCAGAAATAATTGAACGTTTCATAGTATCTTCCTTAATGAATTAATTTCTATTTGTTAAGAGGGTTCAACTCTTGAAATTAAATTCTCACACCAGAAACGTTACCGCAATGTAAACGCGTTGTTTTGTTGATTTAAAACAAATTACGAATTGCAATATAATTACAACAAATAAATGAAGATAAACATTATTTTTACATTTAATAAATCAGCGTTATTAACTGTTTTTTTAATTATTATCATAAATAAAAAAAGCACTCATCATTCATTGAAATGATGAGTGCCTAATGTCAATGCTGAAATTTTTAGTCGTAACGATTTAACACTATCTGTCGCAAAGCGTTCCCAGGTACAGAAATGACCTCAGTCACGACACCCTTCGCTGGAACAGGATCCACATGACTGACATTGGAAAGATGAAGAGATTGACCACATTTCTGTTGAACGTTGTTATTCACTATGTCAGCACTACAGGTTGGTTCAACGACTCGTCCACTGATTGTTAAGGTCGCCGTATCGGAAGCGAACGTAGAAGAACTCATTCCATAAGCCAGGGCTATAATTCCCATCAGTAAACTTTTTTTCATTTTAATCGTTATTCCTGTGGTTAACATCAAATAACATACAGAGGACCTGTTCAGTAGATTATGGGCAAAACAGCCTGTTTGAACCAATTGAAATTGTAGATTAATGGGATAGGTTTGATCAATTCAAATGATGCATTGAGGTGATTTATTCGGAAAAAGACATGAATTATAAACGCAGAGTGAACAATACCGTAAATTTATTTAAATCTATATATTCACCGCATCAATAATGCATTGATGCGGTGAATATCTGTAACACTATAAATTACACCGCGCGGAAGGCAATTTCGCCCGGAATAACTTCCCCCTGCCAGTACAGCTGCGCTGCCACGCGCCCTGCAAGGTCACGGTAAATGGCGGTAAATTCGCTGTCTGGGCGGCTGATAACCGTTGGCGTACCGCGATCGAGGTCTTCACGCAGAGAAATATGCAGCGGCATTTGTCCCAGCAGTTGGGTGTGGTACTGCTCGGCCAGTTTCTGCGCACCACCGGTGCCAAAGATTGGCTCATGATGACCGCAGTTGCTGCAAATATGCATACTCATATTCTCAACAATACCCAACACCGGCACTTCGACTTTTTCGAACATCACAATGCCTTTTTTCGCATCGATAAGCGCAATGTCCTGCGGCGTGGTGACCACCACCGCCCCCGTGACCGGAATGTTCTGTGCCAGCGTCAGCTGAATGTCACCGGTGCCCGGCGGCATATCCAGGACCAGATAATCCAGATCCGGCCATAATGTTTCTTGCAGCATCTGCAGCAGCGCTTTACTGGCCATCGGGCCGCGCCACACCATGGCGTTATCGTCAGTGACCAGATAACCAATGGAGTTGGTTGCCAGGCCATGAGACATAATCGGTGCCATATGGGTGCCGTCCGGTGAGGTCGGACGCTGATTTTCCGCGCCGAGCATCGTCGGGATAGACGGGCCATAAATATCGGCATCGAGAATACCGACCTTAGCCCCTTCCGCGGCAAGCGCCAGCGCCAGGTTAACGGCGGTTGAGGATTTACCTACCCCACCTTTACCAGAACTGACGGCAATGATGTTCTTCACACCGTTGATGCCTGGCTGGTTTTTCACGCGTTTCAGCGTCGCGATGTTGTGCGACAGCTTCCAGTCAATGGCTTTCGCGCCGGTGATGCGCAGTAGATCGGCACTGCATTGCTCTTTTAATACATCAAACGCGCTGTGCCAGACGAACGGCATCACCAGCTCAACGTGCAGCGTGTCATCCATCCAGGCGACATGGTGCAACGCTTTTAGCGTCGTCAGATTATGCTTCAGGGTTGAATGCTGAAAATTCGCCAGCGTCCCGGCGACCATTGCGCGCAGGGTTTCTGGTGATTTGGCCTGGGATTGTGCGTTCATCCCGACTCCTTTTTGTTGTTCTGAAAGACGATTGTCACCTGCTAGTTTACTCTAACCGCGACAATTATTCATTTACGGATAAATGCCCTTATCACTTGGCGCAGTAATTACCATTTTGGTACTATCAAAGCCCTTTTCACTACAAAAGAAGTAATTGCCCACTATGACTCAAGTCGCGAAGAAAATTCTGGTAACGTGCGCGCTGCCGTACGCCAACGGCTCAATCCACCTCGGCCATATGCTGGAGCACATCCAGGCTGATGTCTGGGTCCGTTACCAGCGAATGCGCGGCCACCAGGTAAACTTCATCTGCGCGGACGACGCACACGGTACGCCAATCATGCTGAAGGCTCAGCAGCTTGGCATTACACCTGAGCAGATGATCGGTGAAATGAGCCAGGAGCATCAGACTGATTTTGCAGGGTTTGACATCAGCTACGACAACTACCACTCCACACACAGCGATGAAAACAGGGAGTTGTCCGAGCTTATTTACACGCGCCTGAAAGAAAACGGTTTTATTAAAAACCGCACTATCTCCCAGCTGTACGACCCGGAAAAAGGCATGTTCCTGCCGGACCGTTTCGTTAAAGGCACCTGCCCGAAATGTAAGGCTGCGGATCAGTACGGCGATAACTGCGAAGTGTGCGGTGCGACCTACAGCCCAACCGAACTCATCGAGCCGAAGTCCGTGGTTTCTGGCGCGACGCCGATCATGCGTGACTCCGAACACTTCTTCTTCGACCTGCCATCATTCAGCGAAATGCTGCAGGCATGGACGCGCAGCGGCGCGCTACAGGAGCAAGTGGCGAACAAAATGCAGGAATGGTTTGAATCCGGCCTGCAGCAGTGGGATATTTCCCGCGACTCACCGTACTTCGGTTTTGAAATTCCGAATGCGCCGGGCAAGTACTTCTATGTCTGGCTGGATGCGCCGATTGGCTACATGGGGTCGTTCAAAAACCTGTGCGACAAGCGCGGCGATACCACCAGCTTCGATGAATACTGGAAGAAAGACTCTGACGCCGAGCTGTATCACTTCATCGGCAAAGATATCGTCTACTTCCACAGCCTGTTCTGGCCTGCCATGCTGGAAGGAAGCAACTTCCGTAAACCGACTAACCTGTTCGTCCACGGATATGTGACGGTGAACGGCGCGAAGATGTCAAAATCTCGCGGCACCTTCATTAAAGCCAGCACCTGGCTGAAGCACTTTGATGCCGACAGCCTGCGCTACTACTACACAGCGAAGCTTTCTTCACGTATTGATGACATCGACCTGAACCTGGAAGATTTTGTCCAGCGTGTTAACGCCGACATCGTCAACAAAGTGGTCAACCTGGCATCCCGTAACGCGGGCTTTATCAGTAAGCGTTTTGACGGTGTACTGGCAGCTGAACTGGTCGATCCCGCACTGTACAAAACCTTTACAGACGCCGCAGCAGTGATTGGCGAAGCGTGGGAAAGCCGCGAGTTCGGTAAAGCCATTCGTGAAATCATGGCGCTGGCCGACATGGCTAACCGCTACGTTGACGAACAAGCTCCGTGGGTTGTCGCCAAACAGGAAGGTCGTGACGCCGACCTGCAGGCAATTTGCTCCATGGGTATCAACCTGTTCCGCGTCCTGATGACCTACCTGAAGCCGGTTCTGCCAACGTTGAGCGAGCGTGTCGAAGCGTTCCTGAACAGCGAACTGACCTGGGATGCCATCCAGCAACCGCTTCTCGGCCACAAGGTCAATACCTTCAAAGCACTGTACAACCGCATCGACATGAAACAGGTTGAAGCCCTGGTGGAATCATCGAAAGAAGAAGTGAAAGCGGCTGCTGCACCGGTTACCGGCCCGCTGGCGGACGACCCGATTCAGGAAACCATCACCTTTGACGATTTTGCCAAAGTGGACCTGCGCGTGGCGCTGATCGAAAACGCCGAGTTCGTTGACGGCTCCGACAAACTGCTGCGCCTGACCCTGGATCTGGGCGGCGAAAAGCGTAATGTCTTCTCCGGCATCCGTTCTGCCTACCCGGACCCGCAGGTGCTGATTGGTCGCCAGACCGTTATGGTGGCTAACCTGGCACCACGAAAAATGCGCTTCGGGATCTCAGAGGGAATGGTAATGGCCGCAGGCCCTGGCGGGAAAGATATCTTCCTGCTAAGTCCTGACGAGGGCGCCAAACCTGGCCAACAGGTGAAGTAATCCTCACATCAAGCGCTGCAACTGCAGCGCTTTTTTTTGATAACCTGTGTTACCTATACCCTAAATAATTCGAGTTGCTTAAAGGCGGCAAGGGAGTGAGTCCCCAGGAGCATAGATAACTATGTGACTGGGGTGAGCGAGCGTAGCCAACACATAAGCAACTTGAAGTATGACGGGTATATACCTTTAATCTGAAATACCCCTCTCACTCCATTTTCGGACTGCCTGATTCCGCATAAACCTCTTATTCTGTATCCCCTCTGGCGCTCAGGAGTATTGAGAACACCAGATTCCCGGGGATTATTTTCGGCATCAAATATTCATAAAATGGAGTTTTACATGAACATGTTTAAGAAATTATTTACGCTGGCCATTGCGTCTGTGCTGGCTTTTTCTCTGGCAGGCTGCGGTGATAAAGAAGGAAGCAAAAAATACAGTGCTAATCTGAACGGCGTGGAAATTTCCATTACCTACACCTATAAAGGCGATAAGGTTCTGAAACAAACGTCAGAGAGCAAAATTAACTATGCTTCTATCGGCGCAACCGACAAAGAGAGTGCGGCAAAAGTGCTGGATGCTCTGAGTGCGAAATATAAAAACATCGCAGGTATAGAAGAAAAACTGACATATTCCGATACCTACGCGCAGGAAAATGTCACTATCGATATGGAAAAGGTTGATTTTAAAGCCTTGCAAGGTATTTCCGGGATCAACATTTCTGCGGACGATGCAGCGAAAGGCATCACCATGAAACAAATGGAAACCATCATGACGGCGGCAGGCTTTAAAGAAGTCAAATAATCGCACCGGCGACCCGGTTTTAACCGTGGTCGCCAGTCTATTTTTACGCTTTCGTGCTGTGCACCCGCTTGGTCAAACCACGCAGGAAATAGCGTAAAAACTGGTCTCCGCACTCGCGGTAGTTTTTATGGTCCGGCGCACGCATCATGGCGGTGATTTCCGGCATCGACACGCGGAATTTCTGCTCAGTCATAATGGCCAGAATATCATCGGTTTTCAGTGAAAAGGCGATACGCAGCTTTTTCAACACCGTATTGTTGTTCACCCGACGCTCAAGCGCCAGCTCAGGCGCCGAATCATCTTTGCCACGCAGATGGTAGATCAGACCGTTTAAAAAACCGGAGAGAATAATGTCCGGGCAGCGAACAAACCCGTCTTCATCTTCTTTCGTCATCCAGGTGTCGAAACCTGCAGAGGTGGATTCCATGTCAGCAAGCGCAAGGATCCGCACCATGTCGTTATTGTTCGCTTTCAGGGTGTAGCGCAGGCTACGAAGAATGTCGTTACTTAGCATAGAGCCTTCAACTGTCGATGATGCAATGGCGCGCAGTGTATCAGTTTTACAGGCCAATCGCCTCTTTTAGGCTTTTAAGATAACGGCGGCTCACCGGCACAGTCAGACCGTTACGTAAAATCAACTCGGCCTGGCCGTTATCCTCCAGACGAATCTCCTGCAGCTGCGCCATGTTCACCAGGTATTGTCGATGGCAGCGCAACAGCGGCGTGCGGCTCTCCAGCGTTCTCAACGTAAGCTCGGTAAAACCTTCTTTGCCATCGCTGCTGGTGACAAAGACGCCGCTCATGCGGCTGCTGACAAAAGCGACATCATCCATTTGCAGCAGATAAATGCGACTATGCCCGGAGCACGGAATAAATTTTAACGCCTGCTGGTTTTCCGGCAGCACCGACACATCCTGCTTCGTGCGCTCCTGGCGTAAACGGATCAGCGTTTTCTCCAGCCGGGTTTCTTCAATCGGCTTGAGCAAATAATCAAAGGCATGTTCTTCAAAAGCTTTCACCGCGTACTCATCAAACGCAGTCAGAAAAACAATATACGGACGATGCTCCGGATCGAGCATGCCGACCATTTCCAGACCGCTAATACGTGGCATCTGGATATCGAGAAACAGCACATCCGGGCGTAATTTATGCACTGCACCGATGGCCTCAACCGCATTTGAACATTCCCCCACAATCTCAATGTCGCTTTGCTCCTGCAACAGGATCCGCAGATTTTCCCGCGCTAACGGTTCGTCATCCACAATCAACACTTTGATCATGCCAGTTCCTCCAGAGGAAGTCGTAAAGTGATTCGGGTAAAGAGGTCAGGTTCACACACTACGCTGATGCCAAAATCATCGCCAAACCGCTCACGCAGTCGCTTATCCACCAGATTCATCCCCAGCCCGCTGGCCTCGGTTGTCGGCAGATACAGGCCGGCATTATCTTCGATATCCAGCATCAGATACTGCCCTTCTCGCCGGGCTGTAATGGAGACTTCACCAGTATCAAGTAGCTGAGAGGTGCCGTGCTTAATCGCATTCTCGACAATGGGCTGCAACGTAAATGCCGGCAATTGCTGATGCGAAAGTTCATCCGGTACTGTTAAGGTGACCTGCAGGCGCGACTGAAAGCGCGCCTTTTCAATTTGCAGGTAGGCGTTAACGTGTTCAATTTCATCGGCCAACGTCACAATCTCTGACGGTCGTTTGAGGTTTTTGCGAAAGAAGGTCGACAGATATTGCACCAGCTGACTGGCCTGCTCGCTATCGCGGCGGACCACCGCTTTAATGGTATTGAGCGCATTAAACAAAAAATGGGGATTCACCTGCGCATGCAGGAGCTTAATTTCTGACTGCGTGAGCATTGCTTTTTGGCGCTCATATTGCCCGGCGAGGATCTGCGCAGACAGCAGTTGCGCAATCCCTTCGCCCAGCGTGCGGTTAATCGAACTAAACAGGCGGTTTTTGGCTTCGTACAGTTTGATGGTCCCCATCACCCGCTGGTTTTCACCACGCAAAGGGATCACCAGCGTCGAACCTAATTTGCAGTGCGGATGCAGCGAACAACGGTAAGGCACCTCGTTGCCGTCGGCATACACCACCTCTCCGGTTTCAATCGCTTTTTGGGTATAAGAGGATGAAATCGGCCTGCCGGGCAGATGATGGTCGTCGCCAATTCCGGTAAAGGCCAGCAACTTATCACGATCGGTGATCGCCACCGCACCGATGTCCAGCTCCTCGTAAAGCACCTGGGCGACCTTCATGCTGTTAACCTCATTGAACCCCTGGCGCAATATGCCTTCCGTTGAGGCGGCAACTTTTAGCGCAGTAGCAGAAAACGCCGAGGTGTATTTTTCAAACATCGCCCGTTTGTCGAGCAAAATACGCATAAACAACGCCGCACCCACGGTATTGGTGACCATCATCGGCGCGGCAATATTACTCACCAGGTGCAGCGCATTATCAAAGGGACGCGCAATCAATAAAATGATCAGCATCTGCACCAGTTCGGCAAAAAAGGTGATGGCGCCCGCCGTCAGCGGGCTAAAGACTTTATCTGTACGACCGCGACGGGTCAGCACGCTGTGAACCAGCCCGCCAAGCAGCCCTTCGACAATGGTCGAGATCATGCAGCTCAGAGCCGTCATGCCGCCCATCGAATAGCGATGCAGACCGCCGGTCAGCCCGACCAGCCCGCCAACCACCGGGCCGCCAAGCAAGCCACCCATCACCGCGCCAATTGCGCGGGTGTTGGCAATGGAGTCTTCAATATGCAGCCCCAGGTAGGTGCCCAGGATACAAAAGATGGAAAAGGTGACGTAGCAAAGGAGTTTGTGCGGCAGTCGGATAGTCACCTGCATCAGCGGGATAAACAAACGCGTTTTGCTCATTAACCACGCAATAACGAGAAACACGCACATCTGCTGTAGCAGCAGCAACACCAGATTAAACTCGTACATACCCGCCAACCACAGTCTTCTTAAAAGCGCGTAACATACATGGGCTGCGCGTAACTTTCTTTGAACTGTTGCAAAAAATGAGGAATTTGTGAGAACGGTCACTCAAAAGCGTGGGTATGACTACAAAATCACCCGTTATCTGAGCAAAAAACAGACAAAACTACCTGGTTCGCAAAAGAGCGTCTAAAGTAAAACTGGGACCTCGCGAGCAAGAGTGAGACAACAAATGGCGCTTTACACCATCGGTGAAGTGGCTTTGCTTTGTGATATCAACCCTGTCACTTTACGTGCGTGGCAGAGGCGTTATGGATTGCTGAAACCGCAGCGCACAGACGGCGGTCATCGTCTGTTTAACGATGCGGATATCGACAGGATCCGTGAGATTAAACGCTGGATAAACAACGGAGTGCAGGTCAGTAAAGTTAAAATGTTACTCAGCAATGAGAACATCGATATACACAACGGCTGGCGTGAGCAACAAGAAACGCTGCTCAGCTATTTGCAAAGTAATAATTTGCATAGCCTGCGGATGTGGATCAAAGAGCGTGGCCAGGATTATCCCGCTCAGACGCTTAACACCCATCTGTTCATTCCGTTGCGGCGACGCCTGCAATGTCAGCAACCCATCCTTCAGGCGCTGCTCGGCATTCTTGACGGCGTGCTGATTAACTACATTGCGATTTGCCTCGCCTCTGCCCGCAAAAAGCAGGGTAAAGATGCGCTGGTTGTCGGCTGGAATATTCACGATACCACCCGACTATGGCTGGAAGGTTGGGTTGCCAGCCAGCAGGGGTGGCGAGTTGACGTGCTGGCTCACTCGCTCAATCAACTGCGACCGGAACTGTTTGAAGGTCGGACATTACTGGTGTGGTGCGGCGATAACCAGACGGTAGCTCAACACCAACAATTAACCGAGTGGCGTGCGCTAGGGCACGATATTTATCCACTCGGTATTTAATATTCCATTAACAAACGTGTACAATCCTTTTATATACCATAAGGAGTACATCATGAGCGCAGCTAAAATCGGCGTGATCACCCTCTTCCTGCTGATGGCCATCGGTGGTATCGGCGGTGTGATGCTTGCAGGTTATACCTTTATTTTACGTGCCGGATAAGGTAGCGCGCTAGTCGCTCAAACCCGCGATCGACAATGATCGCAGCCAACGCGACCAGCAGCGCCCCCTGTATCACATAGGCGGTATTAAACCCGCTCAGCCCAATGATAATTGGCGTGCCCAGCGTGTTTGCCCCCACGGTTGAGGCGATCGTTGCGGTGCCAATGTTAATAATCACCGACGTGCGAATGCCAGCCAGAATAACCGGCGCGGCCAACGGCAGCTCCACTTTGCGCAACCGTTGTCCGTTACTCATCCCCATCCCACTCGCAACGTCCAACACGCTGGCCGATACCCCACCCAGCCCTGCCAGCGTAGCTTGTAAAATCGGTAACACACCGTACAAGATCAGCGCGATGATAGCCGGCTGTGGGCCAAAACCCATCACCGGAACAGCGATAGCCAGCACGGCGACCGGAGGAAAAGTTTGCCCCGCGGCGGCAATGGTTTCTACCAGCGGCCTGAACTCGGTTCCCCATGAACGGGTGACCGCAACCCCCGCCCCCATGCCAATGATCACCGCCACCAGACTCGAGATCCCGACCAGGCTAAAATGGGCCAGAGCCAGCGCCAGAAAACTCTCCTGCTGATAAACCGGACGCGGCAGTTGCGGAAATAACGCGCTAAACAGCGCCTGACTATGAGGCAAACCCGTCAGCAATAGCAGAAAACAGATAACCAGCCACAGCAGCGGATCAGACAGACATTTCACGGTGCGGCCTCGGTGAGAGTAGATCCTGAAAATGGAGCGTCCCGCAGGGGCCGCCCTGTGCGTCAACCACCGGCAGGACATCACAACCTCGCGCCACAAAAGCAGAGAGCGCATCACGCAGCGTCATCTCTTCTACCAACGGCTCACCGCTGAGCTGCTCATGGCGGCGGGTAAAATCACCCACGGTACGCAACGCCAGCAGCCGAACGCCCAATTCGCTGCGACCAAAAAAAGTTTGTACAAATTCGTTAGCCGGTGCTGTAAGCATCGATAGCGGCGTGCCTTGTTGCACCACCTGGCCTGCGTCCATCAGCACCAGATGCTCCGCCAGCCTCAGCGCCTCGTCAATATCATGGGTAACCAGCACAATGGTACGCCCCAGCAGACGGTGAATACGGGTCATCTCCTGTTGCAACGCGCTACGCGTTACCGGATCCAGTGCACCAAAAGGTTCATCCATCAACAGCACCTGGGGATCGGCGGCGAGCGCACGCGCAACCCCGACACGTTGCTGTTGGCCACCGGAGAGCTGATGAGGATAACGACGACGCAATCCCTCTTCCAGCCCCAGCAGCGCCATCAGTTCATCTGTTCGCTCGTCAATACGTGAACGCGACCACTTCTGCAGCTGCAACACGGTGGCTATGTTCTGTGCAACGGTCCAGTGCGGAAACAGCCCAATAGACTGAATGGCGTACCCCATCCGCCGTCTTAGTTCCAGAACAGGCAGACTGCGGATCTCCTCCCCAGCAAAGCGTATCGTCCCACTGTCATGCTCCACCAGGCGGTTAATCATTTTAAGCGTGGTAGACTTCCCCGACCCCGACGTACCAATCAAGACGGAAAAGCTGCCTTCGCGAAAATGCAGATTGAGATCGTTGACCGCATTTTGTTGGCCAAAAGTTTTACTGACATGGCTAAATTCAATCATTAACAGTCACCTTCAGCAGAGCTAAGCCTAAATCGAACAGGGCATCGAGCAGCACCGCCAGCACCACCACCGGGACGACACCCAGTAGCACTAAATCGACGGCACTGCTGAGCAATCCCTGAAAAACCAGCGCGCCAAATCCTCCCGCGCCAATCAGCGCGGCAATGACGGCCATCCCCACCGTCTGCACCATCACCACACGTAAACTGCGCAAAAAGACCGGTAACGCCAGCGGGAGTTGTACCGCACAAAAACGCTGACGCGAGCTCATCCCCATTGCCCGGGCGCTTTCCAGCACATCGCGCGGAACCTGACTCAGCCCAGCCACCACGCCGCGCACCAGCGGCAGTAGCGCATACAGCACCAACGCAATCAGCGCAGGGGCCAGCCCGGTACCGGCAATGCCCAACGCGCCTAACCAGGGAAAATGCTGAACCAGCCCGGCAAGCGGGGCAATCAACAGGCCAAACAGCGCCACGGAAGGAATAGTCTGGATGATATTCAGCACGGCAAATACCGGCCCCTGGCGCGACGTAGAGAATGCGCACCAGATGCCAAGCGGGATGCCAATCACCAGCGCAGGTAGTACCGTTCCAAACAGGATAGTCAGATGTTGCACCAGCGCAGCGTCGAAGACATCCTGACGATTGGCATACTCTTTGAGCAAAGAAAGGTCGTTGAACATCCCGGTCAGCAGTAGCGCAACGGGGACGACGGCAAGGTGCATATGCAGTAACCAACGCCACAGTGGCCTTGCGGTTAGACGACGAATCACGTCGCTGAGCGCCAGCAGCATCAGTCCCAGCCCAAGCCAGAATCCGCTACCCAGGCTGGTTCTCGCCAGCGGACTTCCCGTCTGCGCCAGCCCGCTAGCCGTTTTACCAGCGGCAACCAATGCCGCTATTAGCAGCAGTTGCACCACGATCAGGGTTAACACGTTGCCGGCGCGACCAGGGATAAAACACAGCGCCACCAGTAGCAGAAACACCGCCGCCAGCCCCCACACAAAACCGGGCCAGAGTTCCCAGAGTTGTCGACCCTCGCCAGAGACCAGACGATTAGGGGCATAACTGATGAAAGGCAGCGCGGCGGCCGCCATTAGCAGAAATACCAGCAGCAACAGCACTCGATTAACAAACATCGTTGATACAACACTCACCTGATGCAAACTCCGTTACTTCACCCATCCTTTTTGCTTCAGGTAATCTGCTGCGACTTTTTTCGCATCCAGCCCTTCAACGGCAATACTGGCATTAAGTTGTTGCAGCGTTTTTTCATCCAGACTGGCAAAGACCGGCTGCAGCCACTCCGCCATTTGTGGATAGGCTTGCAATACCGATTCACGCACCACCGGCGCAGGAGCATAGATTGGCTGGACACCTTTTGGATCGCTGAGCGTTTGCAGCCCCAGCGCTGCAACAGGGCCGTCGGTCCCGTAGGCCATCGCGGCATTAACGCCTGAGGTTTGCTGCGCGGCGGCTTTAATGGTCACCGCCGTGTCTCCCCCTGCCAGCGATAAAAGCTGATTCTGAGTGAGCGTAAAGTCATAGGCTTTTTCAAATGCAGGCAACGCATCCGCACGTTCGATAAACTCCGCCGAAGCGGCCAGTTTGAACGTACCGCCATCTTTCAGGTAGCGTGCCAGGTCAGCCAGCGAAACGAGCTTATTCTTTTCGGCGACATCCTGACGGAGGGCAATGGTCCAGGTATTATTGGCGGGCGCTGGCGTTAGCCAGATCAGTTTGTTCTGTTCCGCATCCAGTTTTTTGACTTTTTCATAACCGGCCTGCGCATTTTTCCACGCGGGGTCATTTTCATCTTTAAAGAAGAAAGCTCCATTTCCGGTATATTCCGGATAAATATCCAGCTCGCCGGAGGTGATAGCCCCGCGCACCACTGGTGTGGTTCCCAACTGGACTTTGTTGACGGTTTTCACGCCATGGCTTTCGAGCACCTGCAAAATAATATTGCCGAGCAGCGCCCCTTCCGTATCAATTTTTGATCCCACTGTGACGGGTGATGCGGCCTGTAGGGGTAAGCTCATCGCGGCAAACAGCGCCAGCGAACCCACCCAGACCTTTGAGATTATCATGCTGCTCTCCTCATCCTTTTACTGCCCTTTTCAGGACATAGAGGGAAAAGCATAGTTGAAAAATCTGACATTAACCTGGCAATTGAGTGGTAACGGGGGAAATTATAAGCAGTAAGTTGGTGATAAATAAAAAAAGACCGGCAAAACCTGGGTTGGCTTTGCCGGAGGGAATGAGTCTGTAGGCCTGACAAGCGTAGCGACATCAGGCCTGACGCGGACTTGCCAGGCGATTACAGCAGTTCAAACTCGCCCTGCTTCACTCTGGCGGAATCTACGCCGATAAAGACGTTGAATTTGCCCGGCTCCACATCGTATTGCATACGCTGGTTCCAGTATTTCAGCGCCTCAATATCAATCGGGAAACTGACGGTTTGCGTCTCGCCCGGTTTGAGATTGATCTTCTCAAATCCTTTCAGCTGTTTGACAGGGCGACTCATGGAGGCGGTCACATCCTGTAAATACATCTGAATCACCGTCGCCCCTTCGCGTTTGCCGGTGTTAGTTACCTGCACGCTGGCAGTGACCGTTCCATCACGCTTCATCGTCGGTGCAGAAAGCTTCACATCAGAAACCGTAAACGTGGTGTAGCTCAGGCCGTAGCCAAAGGGATACAGCGGACCGTTAGCTTCATCAAAGTAGCGTGAGGTGTATTTGTTCGGCTTATCGGCATTATACGGACGACCAGTATTCAGGTGGCTGTAATAGACCGGGATCTGCCCGACAGAGCGCGGGAAAGACATCGGCAGTTTACCTGACGGGTTGTAATCGCCAAACAGTACATCGGCAATGGCGTTACCACCTTCCGTCCCGGCAAACCAGGTTTCCAGAATCGCATCAGCCTGCTGGTCTTCTTTCACCAGAGCCAGGGGACGACCGTTCATCAGCACCAGTACCAGCGGCTTGCCGGTGGCTTTTAGCGCGGTAATCAGGTCACGCTGGCTTTGCGGAATCGTGATATCGGTCCGACTCGAGGCTTCATGCGCCATACCCTGTGCTTCACCGACCACAGCAACCACCACATCTGACTGCTGCGCGGCCTTGACGGCTTCATCAATCATGGCCTGCGGCGAGCGCGGATCAACTTTCACCGCCTCTTCATACAGATTGAGGAAATCGACAATGCCTTTATCGTTAGTGATATTCGCCCCTTTGGCGTACACCACTTTGCCCTTATCGCCGAGCGCATTTTTAATGCCCGTCAGCACCGTCACCGACTGTTCGGCAACGCCTGCTGCCGACCAGCTACCCATCACATCACGCTTGCTGTCCGCCAGTGGGCCGACGACTGCCACGGTCCCCGATTTCTTCAGCGGCAACGTTTCCAGACGGTTCTTCAGCAGCACCAGACTTTCGCGGGCAACGTCACGCGCGTCTTTACGGTGTAAACGGCTTTCCGCGTTGGTGTCCTGCGGGTCAGTCTCTTTGGCCCCCAGATGGCTGTACGGATCGTTAAACAGCCCCATATCATATTTGACGTTCAGCACATGACGCGCGGCATCGTCCAGTTCAGCCATCGTCACTTTACCTGACTTAATCAGGCCCGGCAGATACTTACTGTAATACTCATCGCTCATGCTCATGTTGATGCCGGATTTGATCGCTACACGCACCGCATCTTCCGGATCGGAGGCAGTGCCGTGCTTGATCAGCTCTTTAATCGCGCCGTGATCGGAAACGGTGATCCCTTTAAAGCCCCACTCATCGCGCAGCACGTCTTTCAACAGCCAGGCATCAGAGGTAGCAGGCGTGCCGTTCAGCGAGTTAAGACCCACCATCACCGCCCCGCTCCCGGCATCCAGCCCGGCTTTGTACGGCGGCATATAATCGTTAAACAACCGCTGCGGACTCATATCCACGGTGTTGTACTCTTTCCCGCCTTCTACTGCACCATAGGCGGCGAAGTGTTTGACGCTGGTCATCACTGAATAGCGATCGGCCGGGCTTTTACCCTGCATCGCTTCCACCATGGTTTTGCCCATCGTGGCAGTCAAATAAGTATCTTCCCCGAAACCTTCTGAGGCGCGTCCCCAACGCGGATCGCGCGAGACATCAACCATGGGTGCCCAGGTCATGTTCAGGCCATCGTCTGCGGCTTCATACGCTGAAACACGACCGACCGTTCTGACCGCATCCAGATTAAACGACGACGCCAGACCGAGGCTTATCGGGAACACGGTGCGCTGACCGTGCAGCACGTCATAAGCGAAGAAGAGAGGAATTTTCAGGCGACTGAGTTCCATCACCTGATCCTGCATTTTACGGATATCCTCACGGGTAACGGTGTTAAAAATCGCCCCGACCTGCCCGTCTTTGATCATCTCACGGATGGCTTCTTTCGGGTTATCCGGCCCGACGCTTATCAAACGTAATTGGCCGATCTTCTCATCGACGGTCATCTGTTTGAGTAAATCGGTCACAAATGCATCCCGCGCTTCAGGGGTCAGCGGATGGTTACCAAACAAGGAGTCCGCCAGCGCTGGCTGCAACGCCAGGCTCACCGCAATACCTACAGAACAAAGCCATTTCATGTTGATTCTCTCTTTATTTTTTCCCGACGATGCAGCGAAAATATAACAAAAACCGCAGTTTGCCGTAAGCCTAAACGGGAGAGATAAAGAAAGCTAAGGTTATTCTCCTAATTTTCAAAACCGGGATGAATGAAGCACAGTCAATTCAGAGACAACCTGAATGAGAAAGCGTATTGTCATACAAAGCGCTATGCTTGTTTCTGATATTTTTGCCCACCACAAGGAGTGGAGAATGTCTTCCATTACAACAACCGATAATAAAGCGTTGCTTAACGAACTGGCCCGTCTGGTGGGTCATTCGCACCTGCTCACCGAACCGTCTAAAACGGCCCGCTATCGCAAGGGCTTCCGCTCAGGTCAGGGCGAGGCACTAGCTGTCGTCTTTCCTGGCTCATTGCTGGAACTATGGCGTGTCCTGAACGCCTGCGTCATAGCCGACAAAATTATCCTGATGCAGGCCGCCAATACCGGGCTAACCGAAGGATCTACGCCGAGCGGCAATGACTACGATCGCGAGATTGTTATTATCAGCACCCTGCGCCTCGACAAGTTGCACGTCATCGACAAAGGCGAACAGGTTCTGGCCTACCCCGGCACCACGCTCTACTCCCTGGAGAAAGCACTCAAACCATTTGGTCGCGAACCGCATTCGGTGATCGGCTCTTCGTGCATTGGCGCATCGGTAATTGGTGGGATTTGCAACAACTCCGGCGGCTCGCTGGTGCAGCGCGGCCCGGCATACACCGAGATGTCGCTGTTTGCACGTATTGATGAACAGGGCAAATTACAGCTGGTCAACCATTTGGGCATCGAACTGGGTCAGACGCCGGAACAGATCCTCAGCAAACTTGATGACGAACGCATTAAAGATGACGATGTGCATCACGACGGGCGTCACGCGCACGACCACGATTACATTACCCGCGTCAGAGATATCGACGCTGATACCCCCGCACGCTATAACGCCGACCCGGATCGGCTGTTTGAATCTTCCGGCTGCGCGGGCAAGCTTGCGGTGTTTGCAGTGCGCCTCGACACCTTTGAAGCCGAGAAAAACCAGCAGGTGTTTTATATCGGTACTAATCAGCCAGAGGTGCTGACAGAGATCCGCCGCCATATTCTGGCAAAGTTTGAGCACCTGCCGGTCGCCGGTGAATATATGCACCGTGATATCTACGATATCGCCGAGCAGTACGGCAAAGATACATTTCTGATGATCGACAAGCTCGGCACCGACAAAATGCCGTTCTTCTTTACCCTGAAAGGCCGTACCGACGCGATGCTGGAAAAAGTGAAAATTTTCCGCCCGCACTTTACCGACCGTGCCATGCAGAAATTTGGGCATTTATTCCCCAGCCATTTACCGGCACGGATGAAAAGTTGGCGCGATAAATACGAACACCATCTGCTGTTAAAAATGGCCGGTGGCGGCGTGGCCGAAGCACAAAGCTGGCTGACTGAGTTTTTCAAAGCCGCCGAGGGCGATTTCTTTGCCTGTACGCCGGAAGAAGGTAGCAAAGCCTTTTTACACCGCTTTGCTGCAGCCGGGGCGGCGATTCGCTATCAGGCCGTCCATGCCGATGAAGTCGAAGATATTCTGGCGCTGGATATTGCGCTGCGCCGTAACGACACCGAATGGTACGAGCATCTGCCGCCCGAAATCGATAGTAAGCTGGTGCATAAGCTCTATTACGGGCACTTTATGTGCTACGTCTTCCATCAGGATTACATTGTAAAGAAAGGCGTAGATGCACATGCGCTGAAAGAGCAGATGCTGGAACTGTTGCAGGCTCGTGGGGCGCAGTACCCGGCAGAGCACAACGTGGGACACCTGTACAAAGCCCCGGAAACCTTGACGCGTTTTTATCGCGAAAATGATCCGACCAACAGCATGAACCCAGGGATCGGTAAAACCAGTAAGCAGAAATTCTGGAAAGAATCGTAAGCCCGATAAGCGTAAGCGCCATCGGGCACGTTGCCGGGGCGCTTCGCTTGCCTGCACTATGATTTAATCATTCTGCGCGGTTTGTTCACCGGTCGCCGAACCCGCCGCCGCCATCTGTGCGGCTTTTTGCTTTTTATAGCTCAGTGCCGCCGCAGGAACAGGCATCACTTTGCCGGTTTCTATCCAGGTACGTAAACGGCTGGCATCAGCAAAGTGGGTGTATTTACCAAAGGCGTCCATTACCACCAGCGCCACCGGTTTATTGTTGATGACCGTGCGCATCACCAGGCAGTGACCCGCCGCGTTGGTAAAGCCGGTTTTGGTAAGCTGAATATTCCAGTTATCGCGGTACACCAGATGGTTGGTGTTACGGAACGGCAGCGTATACGCAGGATTAGCAAAGGTGGCCATATCTTCACGCGTGGTACTTAACTGACCAATCAGCGGATACTGTTTGCTGGCAATCAGCAATTTGGTGAGATCACGGGCGGTCGACACGTTATGAATGGATAACCCTGTCGGTTCCACAAAGCGGGTCTGAGTCATCCCCAGTGATTTCGCTTTGGCATTCATCGCTTTGATAAACGCGTTATAACCGCCAGGATAATGATGCGCCAGGCTTGCCGCCGCGCGGTTTTCCGATGACATCAGCGCCAACAGCAGCATATCTTTGCGGCTGATTTCACTGTTCAGCCGCACACGAGAATAGATGCCTTTCATTTCCGGCGTCTGGCTGATATCCACTTTCAGCTTTTCGTTCAGCGGCAGTCGTGCATCCAGCACCACCATCGCCGTCATTAATTTGGTGATCGACGCAATCGGACGCACAAGGTCCGGATGGTTCGAATAGATGACCTTGTTGGTATTCAAATCAACAATCATCGCACTACCAGACGCAATCTCGGGTTGAGAAGCTGCTGCTGTAACCGCCGTTTTTGCCACGGCTTGGGGTGCAAATGGGACTGCCAGCACCAGGGCAAGGCTTAATAATGAAACTCGGAATTTAAGCATGATGAGATTTCTGATAATGGTTCACGCACGTCACAACGCACACCGCCCGAGATAGAGAATAATCTCAAGCTAGCTCAGGCATGATAACCACCCGACAGCATTGCCGCCACCGGAGAATCATCTCGAAATGCTGCGTTGCTGGCTTTTACACCAGCAACACGACGTAGACAGATGGTTACCTTAGAACAATCGGTATCCATACCCCCACAGGATCACCGTAATCGCCAGCAGCACCTCGAGCACCAGGACACCGATTGCCAGCGTTGAACTGGAAAAGCTGAGCCCTTCCTCTCTGCTGATATTCAGGAATGTCGGGATGCCGAGATACAGCAAATAGCCGGTGTAAAACAGCGCGACGGTTCCGACTAAGGCACACAGCCAGACCAGCGGATACAGCGCCACCAGCCCGCTTAAAAACAGCGGCGTGGCGACATAGCCGGCAAAGACCATGCAATGTGCCAGCGACGGACGCTGCGGATAGTTACGTGCCATCCACCAGATAACCCTGCCCATAACAGCAACGCCGGCGAGCATCACACCGTAAAACAGAATTGCCATCGCAAATCCGGTCAACAGGGATAACTGCAATACATTGCCGTCGCCAAAATTCCAGCCGATTTGCGTGGTGCCAATAAATGCGCAGACGACCGGGATTGCCGCCATCAGCAGGACATGGTGGGTATAGTGATGCGAAACGCTTTCGTTTTCGCTGTTGATCACGTGCATTTCACGATCGGGATGGGAAAATAGCCCCCAGACATGGTTCATACCGCCCCCTTCTTGTCAGCTCCGGACCTCAACACTTCAAGTATAATTCAGCTTTTGATTATTTTATGTACACAGAGAAAATACCGGATCGCTACGGCGAATGTCAGTTAGTTAACGAAGTAGAGTAACCGTCACGATAACTGAGAGCGGAACATCCGGAGGTAATGAATCTGTTACCTCCGGCGTACCCTTAACAATCCCGGCTCCCAGCGGGAAAATTGTTGCTGCGCAATACCCTCCGCTTATTCCTTCAGGCTACCGGGTCGGGCGCGAGGTAGCATCTCTGCAAAACGCGCCCTGAGCCAGAATCACATGTCCTTCATAATACTTAACTGACAAGCATTAGAACGCTACTACACGTCTTTTCCGGCATCAACAATTCATCGGGTGTATGCTAAGCGCTATGGAGGTCATACAGACGTATGGATATAAACAGTCTTATTGCGCAGTACGGCTATGCGGCGCTAATCATTGGCAGCCTGGCTGAAGGCGAAACCATCACCCTGCTGGGCGGCATTGCGGCGCATCAGGGACTGCTCAAATTTCCGCTAGTGGTGCTCTCCGTCGCGCTGGGGGGCATGATTGGCGATCAGTTACTTTATCTACTCGGTCGGCGTTACGGCGGCAAAATTCTCCAGCGTTTCTCGCGCCATCAGGCAAAAATACATTCTGCGCAAAAAATGATCCAACGGCGCCCTTACCTGTTCGTGGTCGGGACGCGTTTTATGTATGGCTTTCGGGTCATTGGCCCTTTGCTGATTGGTGCCAGCCACCTGCCGCCGAAGATCTTTTTACCGCTGAATATTCTCGGGGCACTGGTGTGGGCATTGTTGTTTACCACCCTTGGCTATGTGGGCGGAGAAGTCGTTGCGCCGTGGTTGCACAGCCTCGACCAGCATATCAAGCATGGGGTATGGCTGGTGCTGGTGGTGGCGATAGTGGTGACCGCCCGCTGGTGGATAAAACGGCGCAGTAAACGAAAAACGGGCCCGACAGTCTGAATCTGCCGGGTCCGCGTATCAGGACGCGTGGTATCCGCCACCCAGGGCACTGGTGAGCTGAATAGACGCATCCAGCCACTGACCTTGTAGTATCAGGCCGTTACACTGTTCACGCAGCGCCGGAATTTTTGCCTCGCTGACGCGAGAACCCGCAATGATACCGGCGTTAAACCGAGCCTGTGCCAGTCCCACCACCCGCTGCGCGTCATGTTCTATCTGCAGCTGATGCTGATTCTTCTGCGCCAACGTATCCACCTGCGTTGCCGCACGCGCGACATCATTTACCGCATCAACCACGGCTTTATTGTAATTGGCCACGGTCAGGTTGCTTTGCGCTTTGGTGATGTCGAGATTCGCATTCAGTCTGCCGCTATCGAAGATCGGTAACGTTAATCCGGCTGTTACCCCCATTTGTTGGGCGGAATGGCGGAACAGATCGCTCAGATGTAAGGCGTCCTGCTGCAGAAAAGCCATCAGGTTAACGTCGGGATAAAATGCCGCTTTCGCCGCATCAATGCTGCTCAGCGAAGACTCAATGTACCAGTGTGCCGCCTGCAGGTCTGGTCGGCGGGCCAGCAGGGAATAACCTAACTGCGACGGCAGCTGACTTTCGACGACCGGCATCGTTGTGGCATGCAGCTTCAGCGAGGTGGATTGCGTATTGGTCAGCGCACTCAAACGTGCCTCGATGACCTTCATTTTCCCGTTAACGTCATTGAGCTGCTGCTCCGTTTTGCCGGAATCAATATCGGTCTCAACGCCTTCCACTGAAGAAGTCAGACCGTTTTGATACAGCTGACGATCGACAGTAATCACGTTCTGCTGCTCGGTTTCGATTTGCGTCAGCACAGTCTTCAGCGCCGCCTGCGTTTGCCATTCCCAGTACAGACGAGAGACACCGCTTGCCAGCAGTTGTCTGGTTTGCTCACGCTCGGCCTCACGCGCTTTTACCGCACCGATTCGTGCTGTTACCTCCGCCCGGTTCTTGCCCCACAGATCCAGGTTCCAGCCAGCGGTTAACCCCATGGTGCCGTTGGTGTACCACGGCCCGGTGGTGCCCGCCGCCGGATCGGTAATGGCAAACGGGCCCATCAGACCCTCAGCCGACATTCTTTGACGCTCGACGTCCGCCGAGAAATCAATCTGCGGGCCGTCCTGCGCCTCAACGGCCTTCGCCTGCGCCTCCGCCAGTTGGATACGCTGCTCTGCCACCTGCATATCAGGAGAGTTTTTTAACGTGCTATCAATCAGCGCATTAAGCTGGGGATCGTGATACGCCTTCCACCATTGGCTATCCGGCCAACCATTTTTTAATGCCGCAGGTAACGCGGAATCGACGTTTGCAGCTGGCGTCTGCTGTGAAAGTGACTGGCGAGTATCGTGCATTGGGGCACAACCGGGCAGCAGAATAAAAAGCGGCAAGCATGCCGCAGTAAGAAGCACAGAATTACGATTCATGGAGGTATACAGGTAAGAAATGATGTGCAAAGAGTACGACTTGTTGCGCATGCTTTTTTAGTTACGCGTGGCAATACATCTTTGGACATCAAAATATATAATTAGAAAAATATATCCCCGTTTAATAATACGGATAAAATAATTCTAATAATTTATGAATGGAGGCACGATGTCACAAAATATCTATGATGATCCGCACTTCTTTGCCGGATATGCCACGCTGGACCGCTCCGTCAAAGGACTTGACGGCGCCCCCGAATGGCCAGCATTACAAGCTATGCTCCCTCCGTTACAAGGTAAGCGCATTCTCGATTTAGGCTGCGGATACGGCTGGTTTTGCCGCTACGCACGCGATAACCACGCGGCAAGCGTCGTGGGTCTGGATATTTCAGAGAAGATGTTAGCCCAGGCTCGCAGCATGACGCCCGGAGAGGGTATTTCGTACCAGCGCGAAGATCTTGAAGCGCTTACGTTGGCCGCAAATTCCCTGGACCTGGTTTACAGCTCGCTCGCCCTGCACTATTTGCAGGATATAGAGCGATTATTAGTAACGATTTACCACTCATTAACACCAGGCGGTATGCTGGTCTTTTCGGCAGAACACCCTATTTATACTGCACCACTTACCCAGGGTTGGATAAAAGATAAAACCGGGCAGCAATCCTGGCCAGTGAATCACTATCAGCAGGAAGGTGAGCGCATCAGCAACTGGTTTGCTGAAGGGGTTAAAAAACAACACCGCAAGCTGGCAACCTGGGTCAACACGCTAATTGGCGCCGGATTTGAAATTGTGTGT
This sequence comes from Citrobacter sp. Res13-Sevr-PEB04-36, assembly GCF_015672735.1. Classification (GTDB taxonomy): domain Bacteria; phylum Pseudomonadota; class Gammaproteobacteria; order Enterobacterales; family Enterobacteriaceae; genus Citrobacter. The sequence goes on from NZ_JADABY010000061.1 coordinate 60,936, forward strand.
CTTGATGAGTGGGGACCCTCTGCCGAACAAATTGCCGCCAACCCCGCCCTGGATGAAGAAAAAGAGCGCCCGATGGTGTTTCTACTCAGCGCCCGTAAACCTGCATAATCGTGCCTGCAGGCAGATTTTTTAATAGTTTCCTATACTCAACCTGAACTTACCAAAAAGGGAAAGCTAATGAAAATTCTGCTGTGGGCTATTTTAATTATTTTTCTGATTGGACTGTTGGTGGTTACTGGCGTGTTTAAGATGATTTTCTGATGTCGTCATTTCGCCCAGGCCTGATAGCATAAATCTCAGGCTATTATTCTCTCTGATGCCGGATGGCGGCGTAAACGCCTTATCCGGCCTACTGGAGCTGAGATCAGGCAGTAATCTCGATAGCCTGAATCGCACGTGCGATATCCGGCGAATTATTTAACGCACGAATTTCCTGAAACAGTTCTGTTGCCTCTGAATATTCTTTGCGCAAATACCCTAACCACTGCTTAATCCGCGCTACATGATACAACCCGGTATCGCCCTGCTTTTCCAGCCGGGTATATTTTTGCAGCAGTTTCACCACCTCAGGCCACGGCATCCGTGGTTCATTGTATTTCACTATCCGACTGAGGTTAGGGATATTTAACGCCCCACGACCAATCATTACCGCGTCACACCCGGTGACCGCCATACACTCTTGTGCGCTCTTCCAGTCCCAGATTTCACCGTTGGCGATAACCGGAATCGTAAGACGCTGGCGGATCTCACAGATAGCCTGCCAGTTGATATGCTCCGCTTTATAACCCTGCTCTTTGGTACGACCATGAACTGCCAGCTCGCTGGCCCCGGCCTGCTGAACGGCATCGGCGATTTCAAACTGCCGGTCGCTGCTATCCCAGCCCAGGCGCACTTTCACCGTTACCGGCAAATGGTCCGGTACCGCCTCTCGCATCGCCTTCGCGCCCTGATAGATAAGCTCAGGATCTTTCAGCAACGTTGCGCCGCCACCACTGCCGTTGACCAGTTTTGACGGGCAGCCGCAGTTTAGATCAACACCGTACGATCCCAGCTCAACCGCGCGGGCCGCGTTCTCTGCCAGCCATTGTGGATGCTGCCCCAGCAGTTGGATGCGAACCCGCGTGCCGGATGGCGTCCGGCTGTTGTTATGCAGCTCCGGGCAGATCCGATGAAATACTTTTGCCGGCAGGAGCTGATCCACCACGCGCACAAACTCGGTGATGCACAGATCGTAATCATTCACTTCAGTCAGCAGCTCGCGCACCAGTGAGTCGAGCACGCCTTCCATTGGCGCCAGTAAAACACGCATATCGTCACCCGCAAAAAAAGAGGCGCTATGGTAGCGCCTCCGTTCGGGAGATTAAAGAGGCTCAGCGCGGCAACAGGCAGTTATCTTCTTTCCAGCCGTACAGCCATTCCATACCGCGATAAAATTCCGCCTGCGATTTGTCTTTCCACAGCAGGTTACGCACCTGACGCTCAACGCCTGCGGCGTGGTAAACACGCCCCATTTCGCGCGTTGACCAGACAATGCGTGCCGTGCGTGGAATACGCACCGACTCATACAGGGCAAAAGCATCAGCCGCATCGCCGTCACACTGCTGTAACGCCTTACCGAGCGTGACGGCATCTTCCAGCGCCATACAGGCTCCCTGCGCCATATATTGCGCCACCGGGTGTGCAGCGTCCCCCACCAGCGTAATACGATCGGTACCCCATTTCTCTACCGGCTCACGGTCAGCGGTTGACCAGCGCCGCCATGATGTCGGTTTATCCAGCATCTGGCGCGGACGCGCATGAATTCCGGCAAAATAAGAGAGTACTTCCTCTTTACTGCCATCCTTCACTCCCCACTCTTCCTGCTGACGACTATGGAAGGTCACCACCAGATTGTACTGTTTGCCGCCACGTAACGGATAGTGAACCAGGTGACAGTGCGGCCCGGCCCACAGCACCGGTGCGTTAATGCGTAAATCTTCCGGCATATCGTCGCAATCAATCACGGCGCGATAGACCACGTGCCCGGTCACGCGTGGCGCATCGCCAATTAGAGACTGGCGAACTACCGACTTCACACCGTCACAGCCCACCAGGATATCCGCCGTCCAGCTGTTGCCGTGCTCATCAAATACCGTCACATCATTCTCTGTCTGGCGAATATCAACCACGTTAGTTGAAGTGCGATATTCAACGTTGGGATGAACCAGCGCCGCTTCCCAGACGCTGGCGTGAATATCAACCCGATGGATAACCGCATATGGACCGCCAAAGTGATCGCGGAACGCCTGCCCGGTTTCAATGCGTACAACCTCTTTCGCATTTACCGCATCCATCATGGTGATGTGATCGGTAAAAACGGCGCGCTGGCGGGCGATGTCCCCCACACCAAGGCTGTCCAGAGCAGAGAACGCGTTCGGCCCGAGCTGAATACCCGCGCCAATTTCACCAATCTCGTGCGCTTTCTCCAGCAGCATCACTTTAATTCCCTGACGGGCCAGCGATAGCGCGGTCGCCGCGCCGCCAATCCCGCCACCCACGATAATTGCGCGTGTCACTTTAGCCATTGTCGTTCTCCTTATCAGGCTGGAATTTTGTCTTGTTGATTCTCGGGTGCGGCAGCAATAAACGCCGGAAGCTGAGTACAGGCATCATATACCGCCTTACAGCGCGGATATCCGCTCAGATCGCAGCCCATACGTAACGCGTTCGCCCACTGCGGGATCAGACAGCAATCCGCCAGCGTCGGCGTATCGCCCACGCAGAACGTCCCCGAGTGACTCTGGCGCAGCAGCTGTTCCACTGCACTTAACCCTTGCTGGATCCAGTGCGCATACCAGCGTTTTTTATCGTCTTCACTGACCTTTAACTCTTCGCTCAGGTAGCGCAGCACCCGCATGTTATTCACCGGATGGATATCACAGGCGATGACATAGACAATTTCCAGCACCTTACTGCGCGTCGGGAAGTCGGCAGGCAGCAGCGGTGACTGCGGAAAGTGGCCATCCAGCCAGTCGACTATCGCCAGCGATTGTCCGAGCGATTCTCCATCATCAGTGACCAGCGTCGGTACAAGCCCCACCGGGTTCATCCGTCGGTAGGCCAGCTCATTCTGCTGACCGATGCGAATGTTGACGCCCACCGTCTGGTAATCCAGCCCCTTCAGCGCCAGCGCAATGCGCACCCGATATGAGGCGGAGCTATTAAAGAAACTGTACAGCTTCATCATCCACCTCAAACAATCTTCACGGCGATGGGGGTTAAACCGTCTACATTTCCGGTAATCACATCCCCTTTCACCACCGCACCCACGCCTTCCGGCGTACCGGTGTAGATCAAATCGCCCGGCTGCAGTTCGAAAAAGCCGGACAGATAGCTAATAGTTTCATTAACGGACCAGATGAGGTGGCGAATATCGCTACGCTGATGATCGTCACCGTTGACCTGCAACCAGATAGGCGCATTGTTAACATCCACGCTTTCGCTGGCTTTATGCAGCGGCGCGATAGGCGCGGAGAGATCAAACGCTTTGCCAATTTCCCACGGACGCCCCATCTGGCGCATCTCCATCTGCCTGTCGCGGCGGGTCATATCCAGACCGGTGGCATACCCCCAGATATATTCGTGCGCTTTTTCCAGCGGTATGTCGCTGCCCTTTTTGCCAATCGCCACCACCAGTTCTATTTCATAGTGATAGTTATCGGTCTGCGATGGGTACGGCAGTTCGAGGATTTGACCGGCCGCCACCGGAACCACCGCGTCGGCAGGTTTACAGAAGAAGAACGGCGGTTCGCGATCCGGATCAAAGCCCATTTCACGCGCATGAGCGGCATAGTTACGCCCCACGCAGTAAACGCGACGCACGGGAAATTGTTCATCACTGCCAACCACCGGAACGGTAACAGGCGCTTGTGGTTCGAATACATATTGCGTCATTTTCTCTCTCCCAAATTAATAACGTGCTTCACGGAACAACCCCAGTGCTTCCTGAACCGGTCTGTCCGAAAAACTAAATAAGACGGTATCTTCGCGGGTCTGGAACGACACGCCGTGCCAGGTTGGTACCACGAAGATATCTTTTGCTGAAAAATTGAAGGTCTCATTGCCAATCGTGACCTGTCCGCTTCCTTCCACCACGTGATAAATAGTGCTGTCGGTGGTACGCGCCATCCGAGAGGCAAAGCCCTTTGGCAACAGTTGCAGGAAGGTCCCCATTGAAGGCATGGGATAACCACCCGTTACCGGGTTGACGTAACGCATCTTGTAACCGTCCCACTCATCGGCGTCGCCTATGCGGGTCAGGTCATGCAGCGCTTCACGGCTGCGATCGTAGCGATAGTTGAAAATTGGCGATGAGTTACCCTTCTGATGACGCAGCGGTAGCATGTTGGCCGCATAACGCGGTAAATAATCCCCTTCCTTGCGCGTAACCGGCTGCTGATCCTCCGGGTAATCCTCCGCAAAGCCGCAGCCCAGCAGATTCACCAGCGGCAGATCCAGACCATCCAGCCACACCACTGGTTCACTACCCGGGTTACCGTGATCGTGCCAGCGCCACTGCGGCGTCAGAATAAAATCGCCTTCATGCATCTGGGTGCGCTCGCCATCTACGGCGGTAAATGCCCCTTTCCCTTCGACAATAAAACGCAGTGCGGACTGATTATGGCGGTGGCTCGGCGCAACCTCACCCGGCATGATTAACTGCAATCCGGCGTACAGTGTTGGGGTGATTGAAGACTGTCCGCGCAGCATTGGGTTTTCCAACACCAGCACGCGGCGAATCGCCTCTTTCGCACCAATCAGATCGCCGCTTTCCAACAGCAGCGGGCGGATCTCGCGATAGTTCCAGTACGCAGGAGCGCAATGTGCGTTCGGCGTTGGCGGTACCAGGCGGTGCAGCGACTCCCACAGCGGGGTCAGATTCTGCCCGGAAATATGCTGGTAAAACTGCTGACGGCTGTTTTTAACATCCTGATTCAGTTCAGACATAGGGATTCTCCTTATTCATTCACAACACCTGCTCGTGGCAGAGTATTTGAGGCAGAGGCCGACTGGCGGATAACAACCGTCAGCAGGGCTAACATCACCGCGCTGATTGCCGCCGGTACAGCAATAATGAAAAACAAGTTATCGAAAGAGAAATTCATCGCCATCATCACGCCGCCAGAAAGCGAACCGACAATCGCACCACAGCGGCCAATCGCATTAGACCAGCTGACGCCTGTGGCCCGACTCTGCGTCGGATAAAGCGTGGCGGTTAACGCATTGAGACCAACCTGAGAGCCACTGATGCCGATACCGGTGCCAAAAATAGCCAGCGCCATCAGACCAAGTCCATTTTCGCTCAGACCAATCATGACGATACACACCGCGCCCAGCGCATAGCTCACTGCCAGCACACGGAAAGGATTGTATTTATCCATCAGTACCCCCAGCGCCAGCGCACCGAGCGTACCGCCAATCTGGAAGGCGGCAGTTACCCATGAGGCATGCATCAGGTCAATTCCGCGATGATTTAGCAGCGTTGGCATCCAACTGGAGAGCAGATAAATAATCAGCAGGCTCATAAAGAACACCACCCATAACATCAGGGTAATGGACAGTTGTCGCCCGACGAACAGCTGGCGAATGCTGCCTTTAGCAATCGCAGCACCCTCGTTGAGATAAAAATGGGTATTGTCATAACGTTCCCGGGTGATGGCGCTAACGGTTCTGGCAATCACGTGTTGCGGCAACTGGCGACGAACCTGCCAGCGCGGGGACTCCGGCAGCGCAAACAGCAGGGCCACAAACAGCATCAGAGGTAGAACGCCCCCCAGCACCAGAATGCCGTGCCAGCCAATGACCGGCACCAGTTGTGCGCTGGCAATCCCGCCCATCGCCGATCCCAGGGTAAAACCACAGAACATCATGGTGACCAGCGCGCCACGCCGACGCGCAGGCAGGTATTCTGACGTCATGGTGATGGTATTTGGCATTGCGCCGCCCAGGCCTAACCCAGTAAGGAAGCGCAAAATAACCAGCGTTTGCAGATCAGGTGAAAAAGCAGAGATCAGACTCAGTGCACCGAACAGCGCCACGCAGAGTTCTATGACCCGTTTACGGCCAAAACGATCGGACAGCGGGCCGCAGAGCAGTGCGCCAGCGGTCAGCCCCAGCAGGCCTGCACCAAACAGCGGCGCCAGATCTCCAGCAGTCAGTTGCCAGTGAGTGCGAATGTCAGGTGCGATAAAGCCAATAGCCGCAGTATCAAAACCGTCGAGCATAACAACCAGAAAACAGCAAATGATAACGCGCCACTGGGTCTTACCGACGGGAGCGGAATCGATCAGTGTTTGTAGATCACGTTGATGAGTCATAGTAAATGCCTCAGTGCAGGTAGAGTAGATGTCTGTTTTGTTTTAGGTATGTTGCGACTTTGTATGTTTGGAGATGAAATGTACAATGGCTTTTCATGCAGAGGTATAACCTGGAGGTTATAGCAAATGGCTAACTGGGCGCAGAAACTTAAGTTGCACCACCTGCAAACGCTTATCGCGCTGGGCGAACAGGGAAATTTGACTCACGTCGCCCGGATGATGAATATCACCCAGCCGGCATTGTCAAAATGGTTATCACAGCTCGAAGATGAGATTGGCATCACGCTCTTTGAACGTCATAGCAAAGGATTACGTCCGTCCGAAGGCGGCAAGCTGCTCCTGCAGCACGCCCAACGCCTGATTAATGATATGGAACGTTCGCAGTATGAAATCGCCCGTTTTAAACAAGGCGGCCTGGTGGGAAGTCTGAAAATTGGCTGCTCGCCGGTCGCGACCGACTGCGTTTCACTGGCGATATTGGGTTTGCTTAAAGAATTGCCAACCCTGCATCTTAATATTGAAGAGAAGGTAATGACCCCGCTGCTGCACGATCTGCTCGCGGGTTCGGTGGATGTCGTCGTCGGACGCGTCGGTGGCCGGGCGCTTCAGTTGCCGCTCAATTACCAGGTGCTGTATACCGAGCCAGTTTGTTTCGTCGCCCGCCCCGATCATCCGCTGGCAAAATATCCTCTGCTCACCTGGCACGATCTGGCTAACTGGCGCTGGATTGTCTGGCCGACAGGAACCCCCATCCGGATAAGCATTGACAACGCACTGGTTGATAACGGCGTCATGCTGCCGGAAAACATCATTGAATCGGCGTCGATAAACGTCAGCACCAACTTGCTGCAAAGTAGCGATATGATCTCTATTCTTTCTTTGCGCCTGGCGCAACGTTATGCCGCCCAGGGACAGCTGGCTATCTTGAATCTGCCGAAGATTGAACAAAAAGGCAGCGTGGGCGTATTCTGGCGCAACAATGAAACGCCCACTACCGCCCTGAACCGTTTTCTGTATTACCTGGCACAGGTTTAGCGCGGATAGTTAGGGTCATCGCCCAATGTTCCAGATATCTATTTCCTCTATGCTTAGAATTCATGATGTGATCGGTAGCACGTTTTTAAGTTTAATTGTATGATGAATACGTCTCGTCAAGGGTTTCTACTATGAGCAAGTCACTGAACATTATCTGGCAATATTTACGCGCGTTTGTCCTGATTTATGCCTGCCTGTATGCGGGTATTTTTCTTGCCTCACTGCTGCCTATCACCATTCCGGGCAGCATTATCGGCATGCTGATTCTGTTTGTTTTGCTGGCATTGCAGATATTGCCAGCCAAATGGGTTAACCCCGGTTGCTACGTCCTGATTCGCTACATGGCACTGTTGTTTGTACCAATTGGCGTCGGGATCATGCAGTACTTTGACTTGCTGCGTGCCCAGTTTGGACCGGTAGTGGTGTCCTGTACCATCAGTACGCTGGTCGTTTTCCTGGTGGTGAGCTGGAGTTCACACCTTGTGCACGGTGAACGCAAAATCGTTGGGCAAAAAGGGTCAAAAAAATGATGGCGTATATCTGGTGGTCGTTACCCCTCACGTTGGCAGTTTTTTTTGGTGCACGTAAGCTGGCGATGCGGATCAAAATGCCACTGCTGAACCCGCTGCTGGTTGCCATGGTGGTGATCATCCCTTTTCTGATCCTGATCGGTATTCCCTACGATCACTATTTCAAAGGCAGCGAAGTGCTGAACGATTTGCTGCAACCTGCGGTGGTCGCACTGGCGTACCCGCTGTATGAACAGCTGCACCAAATCCGCGCCCGCTGGAAATCCATTATTGCTATCTGCTTTGCCGGTAGCATTGTGGCGATGGTCACCGGGACAACTATTGCTTTACTGATGGGAGCATCACCAGAAATTGCTGCGTCAATCATGCCAAAATCGGTGACCACGCCTATCGCCATGGCGGTGGGTGGCAGCATCGGCGGCATCCCGGCTATCAGCGCCGTCTGCGTCATTTTTGTTGGGATCCTTGGAGCGGTATTCGGCCATACATTGTTAAATGCGATGCGCATTCGCACCAAGGCGGCGCGTGGACTGGCAATGGGGACCGCGTCACACGCCCTGGGTACGGCGCGCTGCGCGGAGCTCGATTACCAGGAAGGCGCGTTCAGTTCTTTGGCATTGGTTATTTGTGGGATTATCACCTCCCTGGTGGCCCCTTTTCTGTTCCCGGTGATTCTGGCCGTGGTCGGTTAACCGATGTTTTCAGGCCATTTATTTGCGATGCGTTGCACATTTTCCATTTAAGTTTCATAAGTTGCATACACAATGAGATTTGGATCACACATAAAGCCGTAACAGGCCCGTAAACTACGATCCCATTACATTGTTATGAGGCATCCATCGCCATGCATCCACGTTTTCAAACTGCTTTTGCCCAACTCGCGGGTAACGTGCAATCAGCTCTGGCTCCCCTTCTGGCGGATGTGCATTTCCCCGCCATGCTGACTGCGGAGCAGGTCTCTTTGCTGAAACGCGAATCAGGACTGGACGAAGACGCGCTGGCATTCGCTCTGCTGCCGCTGGCTGCCGCCTGCGCACGTACCGATCTATCCCACTTTAACGTTGGTGCCATTGCGCGCGGCGTCAGTGGCAACTGGTATTTTGGTGGCAATATGGAATTCCTCGGCGCGACGATGCAGCAAACCGTTCATGCCGAGCAAAGTGCCATCAGCCACGCCTGGCTGCGCGGAGAAAAAGGACTCGCCGCCATTACGGTCAACTACACCCCCTGCGGCCACTGCCGTCAGTTTATGAACGAACTGAACAGCGGGCTGGATTTACGCATTCATCTGCCGGGCCGTGAGCCACACGCACTGCGTGACTATCTGCCCGATGCTTTTGGCCCGAAAGATCTCGACATCAAGACATTGCTGATGGATGAGCAGGATCACGGCTTTGCACCGCAAGGTGACGCGCTGACTCAGGCGGCTATCGCCGCAGCCAACCGCTGCCATATGCCGTACAGTAACGCCCCAAGTGGTGTGGCGCTGGAATGCAAAGACGGTAAAATCTTCAGCGGCAGCTACGCTGAAAACGCCGCCTTCAACCCCACTCTGCCTCCGCTGCAGGGCGCATTAAACCTGTTGAACTTGAATGGTTACGATTATCCGGACATTCAACGCGCCGTGCTGGCAGAAAAAGCCGATGCGCCGTTGATCCAGTGGGATGCCACTGCCGCTACCCTGAAAGCCCTGGGCTGCAACCATATCGATCGCGTTTTGTTAGCCTAAAAAGGTCGAAATGTAGGCCGGATAAGGCACCGTCGCTATCCGGCATTATCGCCATAGCCTGATGGCAACGCGTTAGGATCTTATCCGGCCTACAAGAATAGTTATAAATTACAAAAAAGTTTTTATTTTTCAAGTGGTTAGAAAATAAATTTTAATTCAATATTTTTGAATGGGTGCTCTAG
>NZ_JADABY010000062.1 GCF_015672735.1 Citrobacter sp. Res13-Sevr-PEB04-36
GTTCTCCGGGTTGGTCGGCCATATTGAAGTGGCGAAACTGGTCGACAGCGTAGCGGTGGCGATCCCAGGGTCGCAGTACCTGCCGTATATCCTGATGACGCTGCCGTTCTGTATTATCTCATTTGGTTTTCATGGCAACGTGCCGAGCCTGGTCAAACTATACGGTAAGCACGGGATCCCGCATATTACGCGCTCGATAATCATCGGCACGCTGTTTGCCCTGCTGCTGTATGTCTTCTGGCTGGGCGTGACGATGGGCAACATTAGTCGTTCGGAATTCCCGCCGATTATCGCCAAAGGTGGCAATATCGACGTGTTTGTCGAGGCCATCAGCGGGCTGTTCACCAGCCGCTATATGGATCTGATCCTGACCTTCTTCGGCAATTTTGCGGTAGCCAGTTCCCTGCTGGCGGCGACCCTCGGTCTGTTTGACTATATCGCTGACCTGTTTCACTTTCCGGATAACGGCGTCGGCCGCCTGAAAACCGCGCTGGTGACCTACTTCCCACCGGCCGCCGTGTGCTTCTTCTTCCCGAATGGTTTTGTTCACGCGATTGGCTATGCCGGTCTGGCTTTTACTATCTGGAGCGTGATCCTGCCACCGTTTCTGGTAAAGGCCGCACGTAAGCGTTTCCCTACGGCCAGCTATACCGCACCCTGCAATAACACGGTGCTTAACCTGGTGATCGTCTGCGGGGCGGTTGTCTATCTGACGGTGGTGCTGGACGTGTTCGGGCTGCTGCCCACGTTCTGTTAACAGGGGGCGCTATGTTTTTGACATTGCTACGGTTTCAGCACCCGCTGGTTTATCGCTTTGCGTGGTTGCGCTTACGGGTGGTGGTGTTAAGAACGTGCGGGATGCGTAAGAGAAAGGGGGTGTAGCAGCCGGATGCGGCGCTTGCGCCTTATCCGGCCTACAAATGAGCGTGAAACGTAGACCTGATAAGCGAAGCGCCATCAGGCATAAGTGCCAGGCATTACACGCGGAAGTAGCGTGGTGGGATCAACGCAGAAAAGGCGTCGAACTTCTTCACCATCTTTTTCCAGAACAACATAACAACCGTCCTCTCTTTGAAATATCGGCGCTATTTTAGTCAGCGCCGACAAATCGTAAAGCCAGCTGCGACGTTCTCCTGAGCGGGGCGCTGTAAACCTTTTTGTTCACTGTCTTGTCAAACCCGCTTGCCAGAAAATGAGTGGGGTTGACAATGTGTTACGCCATAAACCAGTAGTAAAAGAGGCCGACCTTTAAGCCGAGGATCACGATGTAGGCGCAGCAGTATTTCATGGTGCCTGACATAATCTGGTTCGCCTGGCCTTCCATTTTGGTGGCGGAAACTGCAATAGCGATGCTCTGTGGGGAGATCATTTTCCCGCCCGTCGCGCCGGAGGTGTTGGCCGCCGCCAGCCAGTTAGGGTCAATATTCAGCTTGCTGGCAGCAATGGTTTGCAGTTTACCAAACAGAATATTCGAGTTGGTGTCGCTGCCGGTGACAAACGTACCCAGCGCGCCAATGACCGGGGCGAGAAAGACATACGAGCCGCCGGTCAGGTCAACAATCGACTGAGCCAGTGTGGCGATAATACCGCTGAGATCCATCACCGTGGCCAGCGCGACAATCGCCATAATGGCGACGATCGAGTTTTTCAGCTGGAAAATGGTTTTGACAAACACTTCCAGCATCCCGCGCGCCGAAGCCCCCTGGATAAAACCGCCGATCAGGGTCGCAAAGATGATCAGCATCCCCGGTGTGGTGACCCACTCAATTTTCAGCGCCAGCGTTTTACCGTTGGCGAGGGTGAAATGCAGCACCGAAGCCAGCTGTGACGCTGCCGCTTTTACTGCCGGGAACAGCGGCGAGCACAGCAGAATAAAGATAAAAATAAACAGGTAAATGGATCCGACCCTGAACAGCACCTTCGCCGAGCGCGGCGTGGTTTCACGGGTATGACTGGTTTCAATGCGCCACTCGGGGGCGGTTTTTCCGTTGCGCAGTCGACCAAGAATAGCGACGGCAAACAGGCTGACCAGGCTGCCGGCAAACGCAGGGAGTTCTGCGCCAAGGTGGATGGCGACAAAATACTGCGGCACCAGCGTGGTAATACCGCAAATTAGCGTGATCAAGAACACGCCGCGAATCGCCTTCAGGCCACCGCCAATAATACAAATAATCACAAACGGCAGCAGAATATTAAACAGCGCCAGCTGCATAATGATGGTTCCGCCGAGGGTGAAAACCGGCAGGTTAACCTGTTCGGCAAGAATTGAAACCGGAATACCCACCGCGCCAAACGCCGTCGGCACGGTGTTGGCGACGAGCGAGGCGATGGCCGCTTTGAGCGGATTGAATCCCAGTGCGATCAAGATGCCGATAGGAATGGCGACCGCGGTGCCGTAGCCGGCGGCGGCTTCAAGGAATCCGCCAAAACACCACGAAATAAGCAGTACCTGGATACGTTTATCTTCGCTAATACTGGCAAGAATATCGCGCAGAATATCCAGCGCTTTGGTTGCCTGCATCACGTTATAACTGAATATCGCACCGAGGATCACAATCACAATTGGCCATAATCCCTTGAGTGCACCATAGCTAATGGAGGCTTTCAGATTCTGTAACGGCATATCCCAGAATATCGCCGACAGTGCGGTAGTGAAGGCCAGCGTAATCAATACTGAATAATGAATTGGCATTTTTAATTTCAATATTAAAAATACCATAAGCAGCAAGGGTGAAAGTGCTAAAGCGAACATTAAATATCCGTGCATGGCTATTCCTGATGGATTTATTTAATTTAGTCTAATTTGGGTTGGGAAAGTTACATGAACGTGAGAATAAAAAATGTAGACTGAATCGCTTCA
>NZ_JADABY010000063.1 GCF_015672735.1 Citrobacter sp. Res13-Sevr-PEB04-36
GTTTGGCGCTAAAAATTAGAGTAAAATTGATCACAAGGAAATCGACCAGTTTTATATAAACTGGATATCCTTGACTGCTAATCTTTAGCGAATTTTTAAGCATATCTCAGCCTATTATCGATTGATTTTAATTATTTTTTTATCGCTTGATATGGCTAATTATATCACAAGTTCAAAAATCGCAATGTCAGAGTGTCAGTAAATGTAATCCTTGGTATTACAAATTGTGACTACAGTCTCACGTAAAATTCATACCCATATGATTTAATTGAATATTAATTTCATGGCGATTTAATTTTACTCATTAGAAATATATGGTTATCTACAACGGATATATTATTGACAGATAGCCACGCCTCGACTACCAAAATAGTTTATAGCTCTTTTAACCCGCTACGCATAAAAACCTCACCCGCACGCTTAACCCTCCCAATATTTCACTGCGCGACAATTGCGGATGCGTGCGGTGCAAGCGGGCAATATCATTGACCAGGGCCAACCCAATCCCCGCCCCGGGGACGTTGCCCACATTATCCAGGCGATGAAACGGTAACAGCGCCTGATGCACCCGATCGTCATCAATACCAGGCCCGCTGTCCTCAACCACCAGCACCACACCTTCTCCCTCGCGTAGCAGTCGGGCGGTCACTATCCCCTGTGATGGCGTGTATTTCAGCGCATTGTCCAGCAGATTCCCGCACAGTTCGCCGAGCAGAACATCATCTCCTTCAATCCACACCGCCTCTTGTTCCCCTTCATAGCCGAGATCGATGGCTTTGCTGCGCGCCTGCGCCAGGCGGGTAAAACAGCTGGTTTGCACCACCTCAAACAGATTGACCGGTGAAAAGTGCCTTTCTCCCTGCTCTTTGCGCTTCACGGCAGAAAGCTGTAACAATCTCTCCGTCAGTTGAATAGTGCTATCCAGCGTGGTGCTCATAGCCTGTAAACTCTCATACCACTGCTGCGGCTGCGGACTGGCCAGTGCCACCGCAGCCTGGGTTTTTAGCACCGCCAGCGGAGTTTTTAACTGATGCGATGCATCTGCGCTGAAGCGCTCCTGGCGTGAAATCATCGCACGTAGCCGGTCAATGTAGCGGTTGAAGGCCACAATCAGCAGACGAGTTTCCGACCACGGCAGCAGCTCCGGCAGCGGCGTCAGCAGACCCGGCTCGCGGCGCACCATCAGTGATGACAGCTGGCGCATCGGGCGTAATACCCGTCGCAGCAGCCAGCCGACCAGCACCAGCGTCAGCAGTACCAGCAGTCCCTGGGATACCCAGGATGAGAACAGCAGCTGTCGGGCCAGATAGCGTCGTGATTGCAGCGTTTCAGCGACATAAATCTCCGCCATACCGACAATCCCGCCTTCGTTCACCGGCTGGAGCAGGCGGGCCACACGAATAGCCTCCCCGCGATACTCGGTATGATAAAACCACGCCAGCGCCGGGTATAACCGAGTGCGCGAGGTAGAAGGCGGCATCGCCGGCAAATCGTCATAGCCAGAAATGACCTTCCCCGCCGGGTCCACCACCTTGTAGTACAACCGATCGTTCATGTTCAGCTCAAAGCTGTCCAGCACCACCCACGGTACGTTGACTTCCAGGCGTTTATTGCGCACCACCAGCCGCTCGGAAACCGTTCTTGCCGATGAAAGCAGCGTCCGGTCATACGCCTGGGTCGCCGCCTGTAGGGCACTGACGTAGCTGTTAAACGCCGACAGCCCCCACAGCAGTAGCAGCGGTAAGCCAAGGAACATCAGCAGCTGCAGATACAGCGACTGCGGCTTAACCCACTTCATCGCTGCGCTCCAGCACATAGCCCAGGCCGCGCAGGGTCGCGATACGCACGTCGCTGCCGTGCAGTTTTTTACGCAGACGGTGGATGTAGAGTTCAATACTTTCGGGGCTGACCTCATCGCTCAGGCTGAAGACCTGTTCAAACAACTGCTGGCGCGAGACCGGACGCAACCGTCTGTACATCAGCACCGTCAGCAGCGCCTGTTCGCGCGGCGTCAGCGCCAGCGGTTGTCCCTGCAGCAGAAAATAACCCTCATCATGAAACGCCAGCTCACCGAGTTGCTGTATACCCTGCACTTGTCCCGCGCTACGCCGCAGCAGCGCCCGCAGCCGGGCATCCAGCTCTTCAAGCTCAAACGGTTTTGCCAGGTAATCATCCGCACCGGCGTTAAGCCCCTTTACCCGATCCGCCACCGCACTACGTGCTGTCAGCAGTAAAACGGGAAGTGTTTGCCCGCGCTTACGCAGCCGCTGAATCACCTCAAGACCGTCCAGCCCAGGCATATTGATGTCCAGCACCGCCAGCGCGTAGGTTTCTCTGTGCAAAAGGTGATCGGCCGCCAGACCGTCAAACACGCAGTCAACGGCAAACCCGTTTTGCACCAGCGCTTTCTCCAGCCAGTGAGCGAGCTCACGGTTATCTTCCGCTAATAAGAGACGCATATCACATCCTGTAAAGTTTCTGCCGCATTGAAAGGGAATTGAAAGGTTAATGTTTTAACAATCACGCAACCGAACTGCTACACATCGGCTCACATAATCACAAAAATAATCTTGCGTACCCGAAATCCGGTCATCCGGCGTGAGGATAAATAATGAAAAAACAATTACTTCGTACCCTTACTGCAAGCATGTTACTGATGAGTACCTCTGTTCTGGCGGAACAAGCGCCTTCGCGCACCGAATGTATCGCCCCGGCAAAACCCGGCGGCGGTTTTGACCTCACCTGTAAGCTAATTCAGGTGAGCATGATGGAAACCGGCGCCATCGAAAAACCGATGCGCGTGACCTATATGCCTGGCGGCGTCGGGGCGGTCGCGTATAACGCCATCGTCGCCCAACGCCCTGCCGAAGCGGGCACCGTGGTGGCCTTCTCCGGCGGGTCACTGTTGAACCTGTCGCAGGGTAAATTTGGCCGCTACGGCGTCGACGATGTGCGCTGGCTGGCGAGCGTCGGCACCGACTACGGCATGATTGCCGTGCGCAACGATGCCCCATGGAAAACGCTGAAAGATCTGCTGACAGCCATGGAGAAAGATCCCAACAGCGTGGTGATTGGCGCAGGCGCCTCTATCGGTAGCCAGGACTGGATGAAGTCGGCGCTACTGGCGCAAAAAGCTAACGTCGATCCGCACAAAATGCGTTACGTAGCGTTCGAAGGCGGCGGCGAGCCGGTCACAGCGCTGATGGGCAATCACGTGCAGGTGGTCTCTGGCGATCTCAGCGAGATGGTGCCCTACCTTAGCGGCGACAAAATCCGCGTCCTGGCGGTGTTCTCCGACCAGCGTTTACCGGGTCAGTTAGCCAGTGTACCTACCGCCAAAGAGCAAGGATATGACCTCGTATGGCCAATAATCCGCGGCTTCTACGTCGGACCAAAAGTCAGCGACGCCGAGTATCAGTGGTGGGTGGACGCCTTTGCCAAACTCCAGCAAACCGATGAATTTAAAAAGCAGCGCGATCTGCGCGGTCTGTTTGAATTCAACATGAGCGGGAAGCAACTCGACGCCTATGTGAAAAAGCAGGTCACCGATTATCGTGAGCAGGCAAAAGCCTTCGGTCTGGCTAAGTAAGCGCGGGAGCCACAATGATGAGCGATCGTATTTTTGCGGGTATCTGGCTGTTGCTCTGTATAGCCGGGCTGTTCGTGGCCTGGCAAATTACCAGCGAATACAGCTATGAGCCGGTCGGGCCACGTCCCTTCCCGCTGGGCATTATCGGCCTGATGCTGCTGTGCGCCGCAGCGTTGTTACTGCGCCACCCGGACACCATCAGCTGGCCTCGTCGTCACGTGCTGCAAAAACTGCTGACGATGGTGATTATTCTGTTTATGTACGCCTGGGGGTTCGAATGGCTGGGCTTTCCCATTGCCACTGCCATTCTCACCGTGGTAATTGGCCTGCTGTTCGGGGCCACCATCCCGGCGGCAGGTATTTCCGGCTCGGTTCTTGGCATTTTGCTGTGGTATGCCTTCGATCGGCTGCTTGACGTCACCTTACCTCTCGGCGCCTGGCTGAGTTAACGGAGAAACGATGGATACCTGGATATATCTTTCTCAGGGTTTTGCGGTGGCAATGACGCCGGAAAACCTGGTTATCGCGCTGATCGGCTGCTTTGTTGGCACCATTGTCGGGCTGCTGCCGGGGCTTGGGCCGATCAACGGCGTGGCGATCCTGCTGCCGCTGGCCTTTGCGTTACACCTGCCCGCAGAATCTGCGCTGATCTTATTAGCAACCGTCTACATCGGCTGTGAATACGGTGGGCGAATCTCGTCGATTCTGCTGAATGTGCCCGGCGACGCTGCCGCTATTATGACCGCCCTCGACGGCTACCCGATGGCACAACAAGGACGCGGCGGCGTCGCGCTTTCTATTTCTGCGGTCAGCTCTTTCTTTGGTTCTCTCATCGCCATCGGCGGCATCATTCTATTTGCCCCGGCGCTGGCCCAATGGTCGCTGGCCTTCGGCCCGGCAGAATACTTTGCCTTAATGGTCTTCGCCATTGCCTGCCTCGGCAGCATGATGGCACAAAATCCGCTGAAATCATTTCTGGCAGCGCTGATCGGTCTTGGTCTTGCGACCGTCGGCGTAGACGCCAACACCGGGGTATATCGCTTCACCTTTGACAGTGTCCATCTCTCCGACGGCGTGCAGTTTATCGTGGTGGTGATTGGGCTGTTCTCTGTCTCAGAAATACTATTAATGCTGGAACATACCAGCAGCGGCCAGGCGTTAGTGCGTAAAACAGGCCGCATGATGTTCAATGCCAAGGAAGGCGCGCAATGCGTGGGCGCGACGCTGCGCTCGTCGGTAATAGGCTTTTTTGTCGGCGTGTTGCCCGGCGCCGGGGCTACCATCGCCAGCGCCATCACCTACATGACCGAGAAAAAGCTCAGCGGTAACAGCGACAGCTTCGGTAAAGGGGATATTCGCGGCGTTGCCGCACCGGAGGCGGCAAACAACGCCTCGGCCTGCGGCTCGTTTATTCCTATGCTGACGCTCGGCGTACCGGGCTCCGGCACCACGGCGGTAATGATGGGCGCGCTGACGCTGTACAACATCACGCCGGGGCCGGCGATGTTCACCGAGCAACCGGACATCGTCTGGGGATTGATTGCGGCACTGTTGATTGCCAACGTGATGCTGCTGGTGATGAACATCCCGCTGATCGGCCTGTTTACCCGCATGTTGACCATCCCGCTGTGGTTTTTGGTGCCGGCCATCGCGGCGGTCTCCGCAGTTGGTGTGTACGCGGTACACAGTACGACGTTCGATCTGGTGCTAATGGTCGGGCTCGGCGTCTTCGGCTACATTTTGCGTAAAATGCACTTCCCGATGTCGCCGTTGATTTTAGGCTTTGTACTGGGCGAAATGCTGGAGCAGAACCTGCGCCGTGCGCTGTCGATCAGCAACGGCAGTATGGATATCCTGTGGGCCAGCGGCGTGGCAAAAGTCCTGCTGGCGATGGCGGTGATGGTTATCGTGATCCCGCCGGTGCTGCGCCTGATCCGCAAGCGCAACCGCAAACCGCAGGTGGATATCGGCTAATAATAGGCCGGATGGGACGCTGACGCGTCTAATTCGGCCTACAACAGCTACCTCCCGTAGGCCGGATAAGCACAGCGCTGCCATCCGGCATTTTTATTTTCAGCGTAACTCTTGCGTGCCTTCCAACATATGCTCGACAAACTGCGTCAGTTTCGGCAAGGGGCGTAAATCCTGACGCCAAAGCAGATGAATCGGTCTCGGCTCTGGCGTAAAATCCTCCAGCACCCGAACCAGTTTGCCGCTGGCAAGCTCGTCTGCCAGCAACACTTCCGGCTGTAACAGCAGCCCCGCGCCCGCCACCGCCGCCATGCGCAGACCGTGTCCATCGTTACAGCGCAGGATCGCATCGCGTTTCCATCTGACTTCACCTTCCATACCCGGCAACGTCCATTCGTTACGCGCCGTCCACACCGTGTGGGACAAGCACAGATGATCCACCAGATCCGCAGGCGTCCGGGGCGTACCGTAACGCGCCAGATAGTCCGCTGACGCGCAGATCGCCATACGGTACGGGCACAGGTATTTCGCCACCACATCCGTCTGGTGAATATCACCGATACGGATCGCCAGATCGACCCCCTCGTTCACCAGATCAACCATCCGGTTGGTCAGATCCAGCTCAATGCGTACCTCCGGCCAGCGTTGTAAAAACGCCGCGGCCAGCGGCGAAACGACACAGGCGCCAAAAGAGGTGGGCGCGCTGATACGCAACGTCCCCGCCGGTGCCAGCCGCAGTCGTTCCACCGAGCGTTCGGCTATCGACACCTGTTCCAGCACCCGCCGGGCTTCCTCAACATAGACTCGCCCGGCGTCGGTCAGACTTTGACGACGGGTGTTGCGCTCCAGCAGCCGCGTCCCGAGCTGCGCTTCCAGCTGCGCGATATATTTCCCCACCATCACCGCCGACATTTCCAACCGCGTTGCCGCCCCGGTAAAGCTGCCGCTTTCCACCACAGCGACAAACGTTTCCATACCGCGTAGCTTATCCATATTACAAACCTTTGGTTAGCAATCATCTAACTTTTAGCCAGTTTATCTGATTTCATTTTCATTAAAGAATAGTGCCTCACACAATTGCGGAGGTGGTTATGAAAATCGTCATTATTGGTGCCAGCGGTACCGTCGGTCGCGCAGTCGCAGAAGAACTGGGCCGCAAACATGAGATTGTTCGCGTGGGCCGCACGCAGGGTGATTACCAGGTCGATATCACCTCACAACACAGCGTGCAGGCGCTGTTTGAAAAAATCGGTCGGGTAGATGCCATCGTTTCCGCCACCGGTAGCCTGTTCTTTGGCCCCCTGTCGACCATGACCGACAGCGAGTTTAATCAGGGTTTGCAGGATAAGCTGCTAGGCCAGGTACGGTTGGCATTAACCGGTCAACATTACCTCAACGAGGGCGGGTCGATTACGCTGATTAGCGGCATTATCGCCCATGAGCCGATTGCACAAGGGGCAAGTGCTGCCACGGTCAACGCCGGACTGGAAGGGTTTGTACGCGCCGCAGCCTGTGAATTAGGGCGCGGCATACGCATTAACCTGATAAGCCCCACCGTGCTGAGTGAATCCGCCGCAGCGTATGACGGTTTCTTCCCAGGCTTTGAAAGCGTCCCCGCCGCCACGGTCGCTAACGCCTATCGCCGCAGCGTCGAAGGCATTCAAACCGGTCGTATTTACAAAGTCGGTTACTGATATTTTGGCTGTCGCGGCACTCCGCCAGCGGCAGCCTGATTAACCCTCTGTTTTAAAAGATCCTTCTCCGTATTTCCTCCCGTTCTGCGTAATTACCCTCACCTTTTATAATGTTAAATATTTGCTGTTTTTGATCACAAATAATAAACAAACAAGTTCATTCTGTGCGCGTTTTCCAAAAATGTAGATATTTTTAATTTATGGCTACGAAACGAGCAGCGCCATGTCTCCCTGACAATCTACTGAGAGGATCGATTCTGATGAACGCACTGACTGCCGTACAACCGACCGCTGAAGATCCAGCCCAGCACTACCGTGGCTTCACGCTGAAACCGTCAGCCCAGTCTCCACGCCTGCTGGAGCTGACGTTTTCTGCCCAAACCGCTGAGCAATTTCTGCAGGCCGTGGCGCAGTGGCCGGTGCAGGCGCTGGAATATAAATCCTTCCTGCGCTTCAAAGTGGCAAACATCCTCGACGACTTGTGCGGCAATCAGCTGCAACCGTTGCTGCTAAAAACGCTGCTGGATCGCGCCGAAGGTGCATTGCTGATCAACGCGGAAGGCGTCGATGACGTGGCGCAGGCGGAGGAGATGGTCAAACTGGCAACGGCGGTGGCGCATCTGATCGGCCGCTCCAACTTTGATGCGATGAGCGGTCAGTACTACGCGCGTTTCGTGGTGAAAAACGTCGATAACTCCGACAGTTACCTGCGCCAGCCGCACCGCGTGATGGAGCTGCATAACGACGGCACCTACCTCGAAGAGATCACCGACTACGTGCTGATGATGAAAATCGATGAGCAGAACATGACCGGTGGTAACTCGCTGCTGCTGCACCTCGACGACTGGGAACATCTGGAGAACTACTTCACCCATCCGCTGGCCCGCCGCCCAATGCGCTTTGCCGCGCCGCCAAGCAAAAACGTCAGCCAGGACGTGTTCCATCCGGTGTTTGACGTAGACCAGCAGGGGCGTCCGGTAATGCGCTACATCGATCAGTTCGTCCAGCCAAAAGATTATGAAGAGGGTGTCTGGTTGAGCGATTTGTCCGATGCGCTGGAAACCAGCAAGAGCATTATTTCCGTTCCGGTTTCGGTCGGTAAATTCCTGCTGATCAACAACCTGTTCTGGCTGCACGGTCGCGATCGCTTTACGTCGCATCCGGACCTGCGCCGCGAACTGATGCGCCAGCGTGGTTACTTTGCCTACGCGACAAACCACTACCAGACGCATCAGTAAGCGCGAAGGAATTAAGCGGATGTATGATTTTGTGATTATTGGCGGCGGCATTATCGGCATGTCGACCGCCATGCAGCTGATTGATGTCTACCCGGACGCCAGAATTGTGCTGCTGGAAAAAGAGTCCGGTCCGGCCTGCCATCAGACAGGCCACAACAGCGGAGTGATCCATGCGGGGGTCTATTACACCCCCGGCAGCCTGAAGGCGAAGTTTTGTCTGGCCGGCAATCTCGCCACCAAAGCCTTTTGCGATCAAAACGGCATCCGCTATGACGTCTGCGGAAAGATGCTGGTCGCCACCTCAACGCTTGAAATGGAGCGTATGCGCGCCCTGTGGGATCGCACCGCCGCCAACGGTCTTGAGCGCGAATGGCTCAATGCCGAAGAACTGCACGAACGCGAGCCTAACATCACCGGGCTGGGCGGGATTTTTGTGCCATCAAGCGGGATTGTCAGCTACCGCGACGTCACCGCCGCGATGGCGAGAATTTTCCAGGCCAAAGGCGGCGAGATTGTTTACAACGCCGAAGTCAGCGGCCTGAAAGAACACGCCGCAGGCGTTATCGTACACACCCGCCAGGGCCAGGAGTATGAGGGCGCGACGCTGATTAGCTGCTCCGGGTTGATGGCTGACCGACTGGTGAAAATGCTCGGCGTTGAGCCGGGCTTTATCATCTGTCCGTTTCGCGGGGAATATTTCCGTCTGGCGCCGGAACATAACCACATCGTCAACCACCTGATCTACCCGATCCCCGATCCGGCGATGCCGTTTCTCGGCGTGCATCTCACCCGCATGATCGACGGCAGCGTCACGGTCGGCCCTAACGCGGTGCTGGCGTTTAAGCGTGAAGGCTATCGTAAACGTGATATTTCGTTGAGTGACACGCTGGAAATCCTCGGCTCTTCCGGCATCCGTCGGGTGCTGCAAAACAATTTACGTTCCGGCTTAAGCGAGATGAAAAACTCGCTGTGCAAAAGCGGCTACCTGCGCCGGGTACAAAAATACTGCCCGAGCCTGACGCTAAAAGACCTACAACCCTGGCCTGCAGGCGTGCGGGCACAAGCGGTATCGCCGGATGGCAAACTGATTGACGATTTCCTGTTTGTCACCACGCCGCGTTCGATTCACACCTGCAACGCACCTTCTCCGGCGGCGACGTCGGCTCTCCCCATCGGGGCGCATATCGTCAGCAAAGTTCATGCGCTACTGGAAAACCAGAGTAATCCCGGACGCACGCTACGTGCGGCACGTAGCGTGGAGACATTACACGCCGCCTTTACCCGTTAACCCTTTTACGACAGGACGCTATTATGCAACTTAACGATCCCACTTTATTTCGCCAGCAGGCGCTGATTGACGGCCACTGGCGCGACGCCAACGGCGGCGAAACTATCGCGGTGACCAATCCCGCCAACGGTCAGCAATTGGGTAGCGTACCGAAAATGGGCGCGGATGAAACCCGCGAAGCCATTGAGGCGGCTAACCGTGCGCTGCCTGCCTGGCGTGCGCTAACCGCCAAAGAACGGGCGACTATTCTGCGCCGCTGGTTCAACCTGATGATTGAGCACCAGGACGATCTCGCCCGTCTTATGACCCTCGAACAAGGTAAGCCGCTGGCGGAAGCCAAAGGCGAAATCACCTATGCCGCCTCCTTTATTGAATGGTTTGCCGAAGAGGGTAAACGCATTTATGGCGACACCATTCCCGGCCATCAGGCCGATAAACGCCTGATCGTCATTAAGCAGCCCATCGGCGTCACCGCCGCGATTACGCCATGGAACTTCCCGTCGGCAATGATCACCCGCAAAGCCGGTCCGGCGCTGGCCGCAGGCTGCACCATGGTGCTTAAACCCGCCAGCCAGACTCCATTCTCCGCGCTGGCGCTGGCAGAGCTGGCTAACCGCGCCGGGATCCCGGCGGGCGTCTTCAGTGTGGTCACCGGTTCGGCGGGCGCGGTCGGCAATGAGCTCACCAGCAACCCGCTGGTGCGCAAGCTGTCGTTTACCGGCTCCACTGAAATTGGTCGTCAGCTCATGCAGCAGTGTGCCAAAGACATCAAAAAAGTGTCGCTGGAGCTGGGCGGCAACGCGCCGTTTATCGTTTTTGACGATGCCGATCTCGACAAAGCGGTCGAAGGCGCGCTGGCCTCGAAGTTCCGCAATGCCGGGCAGACCTGCGTCTGCGCCAACCGTCTGTATGTCCAGGATGGCGTGTATGAGCGCTTTGCCGAAAAACTTCAGCAAGCCGTAAGCAAGCTGCACCTCGGCGACGGCCTGCAACCTGACGTCACCACCGGACCGCTGATCGATGAAAAGGCAGTCGCCAAAGTAGAGGAACACATTGCCGACGCACTGGATAAAGGCGCCCGGATTATCAGCGGCGGTAAGGCTCACGCGCTGGGCGGTAATTTCTTCCAGCCAACCATCCTGGTCGACGTGCCCAACCATGCCAAAGTTGCCAAAGAAGAGACGTTCGGCCCGCTGGCACCGCTGTTCCGCTTTAAAGACGAAGCTGACGTCATCGCGCAGGCCAACGATACCGAGTTCGGCCTGGCCGCCTATTTCTACGCCCGTGATTTGAGCCGCGTTTTCCGCGTCGGTGAAGCGCTGGAGTACGGCATTGTCGGCATTAATACCGGCATTATCTCCAACGAAGTCGCTCCCTTTGGTGGCATCAAAGCCTCCGGTCTTGGCCGTGAAGGATCGAAATACGGTATCGAAGACTATTTAGAAATCAAATACATGTGTATCGGACTTTAATAAAACAATACTGGAGAACACCTGATGAGCACCAATAAAGAACTCATGCAACGTCGTAGCAACGCAGTTCCACGTGGCGTAGGACAGATCCACCCGATTTTTGCCGAACGCGCAGAAAACTGCCGGGTCTGGGACGTTGAAGGCCGTGAATTCCTTGATTTTGCTGGCGGCATCGCAGTGCTGAACACCGGCCACCTGCACCCACAGATTGTCTCGGCGGTAGAAGCGCAGTTGAAAAAGCTGTCGCATACCTGCTTCCAGGTACTGGCCTACGAACCGTACCTCGAACTGTGTGAAATCATGAACCAAAAGGTGCCGGGCGATTTCGCCAAGAAAACCCTGCTGGTGACAACCGGCTCCGAAGCGGTAGAGAACGCGGTAAAAATCGCCCGCGCCGCCACCAAACGCAGCGGTACCATTGCCTTTAGCGGCGCTTACCATGGTCGTACCCACTACACCCTGTCGCTGACCGGAAAGGTAAACCCTTACTCTGCCGGTATGGGGCTGATGCCGGGCCACGTTTATCGCGCCCTGTATCCTTGTGCGCTGCATGACATCAGCGAAGACGATGCCATCGCCAGTATCCACCGCATCTTCAAAAACGATGCCGCACCGGAAGACATTGCCGCCATTGTCATTGAACCTATCCAGGGCGAAGGCGGTTTCTATGCCGCCTCCCCTGCCTTTATGCGGCGCCTGCGCGCCATTTGTGACGAGCATGGGATCATGCTGATTGCCGATGAAGTTCAGAGTGGCGCGGGCCGTACCGGCACGCTGTTCGCGATGGAACAAATGGGCGTCGCGCCGGATATCACCACGTTCGCCAAATCCATCGCCGGCGGCTTCCCGCTGGCGGGCGTAACCGGACGCGCCGAGGTAATGGACGCGATCCCACCGGGCGGTCTGGGCGGCACCTATGCCGGGAACCCGATTGCCTGTGCCGCCGCACTGGCGGTGCTGAACATCTTCGAGCAGGAAAATCTGCTGCAAAAAGCCAATGACCTCGGCAACACCCTGCGCAACGGCCTGCTGGCGATTGCCGAAACCCACCGTGAGATTGGTGACGTGCGTGGCCTGGGGGCGATGATTGCGATTGAACTGTTCGAAGACGGCGATCGCCATAAGCCTAATGCGAAATTGACCGCCGAAATTGTCGCCCGCGCCCGTGATAAAGGGCTGATCCTGCTCTCCTGCGGACCGTACTACAACGTGCTGCGCATTCTCGTTCCACTGACCATTGAAGACGGGCAAATCCGCCAGGGGCTGGACATTATCGCCGAGTGTTTTGCCGAGGCGAAACAAGGCTAAACCCCGTATCTGAGCGGGGATTGTAGGCCGGATAAAGCGCACGCGCCGCCTCCGGCAATATTGTGATGCCCGGTGGCGCTCCGCTTACCGGGCCTACGGGTAAGGTGCAGGAAGCGACGTCAATAACAATAACGAGGTTAAAAGATGGGGCAAGTGTCACAATCACATGATTTAGGGGGCGGGCTGAAATCACGCCACGTCACCATGTTGTCTATTGCCGGGGTTATCGGCGCCAGCCTGTTTGTCGGTTCAAGCGTAGCGATTGCTGAAGCCGGTCCTGCGGTGCTACTGGCCTATCTGTTCGCCGGGTTACTGGTGGTGATGATTATGCGCATGCTGGCCGAAATGGCCGTCGCCACGCCGGATACCGGATCGTTTTCCACCTATGCCGATAAGGCCATCGGCCCGTGGGCTGGGTATACCATTGGCTGGCTGTACTGGTGGTTCTGGGTGCTGGTTATTCCGCTGGAAGCCAACATTGCCGCCATCATTCTGCACTCCTGGATCCCGGGCGTGCCCATCTGGTTATTTTCCCTGGTTATCACGCTGGCGTTAACCGGCAGTAATTTGCTGAGCGTCAAAAATTACGGCGAGTTTGAGTTCTGGCTGGCGCTGTGCAAAGTGATTGCCATCCTGGCGTTTATCGCCCTCGGTGCGGCGGCGATTAGCGGGTTTTATCCGTACGCCGAGGTTAGCGGAGTATCGAGGCTATGGGATCAGGGCGGCTTTATGCCCAACGGTTTTGGCGCAGTGCTGAGCGCGATGCTGATCACCATGTTCTCTTTTATGGGCGCAGAAATTGTCACCATTGCAGCCGCCGAGTCCGACACGCCGGATAAACACATCGTGCGCGCCACAAATTCGGTCATCTGGCGTATCTCCATTTTCTATCTGTGTTCCATTTTTGTGGTGGTCGCGCTAATCCCCTGGAACATGCCGGGGCTGAAAGAGGTGGGCTCTTACCGCTCGGTGCTGGAGTTACTGCACATCCCGCACGCTAAGCTGATCATGGACTGTGTCATTTTGCTGTCAGTCACCAGCTGTCTGAACTCCGCGCTGTATACCTCCTCCCGTATGCTGTTTTCCCTGAGCCGTCGCGGCGATGCCCCGGCCTTTATGGGTAAACTCAACCGCAGTAAAACGCCTTATGTGGCCGTGCTACTCTCTACCGGGGCGGCGTTTCTCACCGTGATTGTGAATTATTACGCACCGGCAAAAGTGTTTAAATTTCTCATCGACAGCTCCGGTGCCATCGCACTGCTGGTCTATCTGGTGATTGCTGTTTCCCAGCTGCGGATGCGCAAAATCCTGCTGGTGGAAGGTGCAGATATCAAGATGAAAATGTGGCTCTATCCGTGGCTGACGTGGCTGGTGATCGCCTTTATTGGCTTTGTGCTGGTGGCGATGCTGTTTCGTCCGGCGCAACAGCTGGAAGTCATCTCAACCGGGCTGCTCGCCATCGCGATTATTAGCACCGTGCCGATTATGGCGCGCTGGAAAAAACTGCTATCGTGGCAAAAAGCACCTTTGCACAGTACGCGCTAACCCCTTTCCCGGCGCAGGCCGGGACACCTTTTCAGGAGTAAGACCATGACCGCCATTTCCCAACCGACGGCCATTGATGGATACCGCTGGCTCAAGAACGACATTATCCGCGGGGTGTTTCAGCCCGATGAAAAATTGCGAATGAGTCTGCTGACGTCACGCTATGAACTCGGCGTAGGACCGTTGCGCGAGGCGCTTTCGCAGCTGGTGGCGGAGCGGCTGGTCACGGTGGTCAATCAGAAAGGGTATCGTGTGGCGTCAATGTCTGAGCAGGAGCTGCTGGATATTTTTGACGCCCGCGCCAATATGGAAGCCATGCTGGTCAGTCTGGCTATCGAACGCGGCGACGACGCCTGGGAAGCAGAAATTCTGGCGCGCGCGCATATGCTCAGCAAACTGGAAGCCGTTGATGCCAGTGAAGAGATGTTGGATGAATGGGATCAGCGCCATCAGGCGTTTCATACGGCGATTGTTGCCGGCTGTGGGTCGCAGTATCTGCTGCAAATGCGTGAACGGCTGTTCTCTCTGGCGGCGCGCTACCGGTTTATCTGGCTGCGTAAAACGGTGCTGTCGGTGGAAATGCTGGAAGATAAACACGATCAGCATCAGACGCTGACCGACGCAATTCTGGCGCGCGATGCCGTACGCGCCAGTGAATTAATGCGCCAGCACCTGCTGACGCCGATTCCGATTATTCAGCAGGCGATGTCCGGCAAACTGCTGACAGAAAAAGTTTAATCGCGGGTCTGTACCCAGAAAGCGTGGATCAGACCAGGGATATAGCCCAGCAGCGTCAGCACAATATTGAGGATAAACGCCCAGCCAAAACCTTTGCCCAGCAGCACGCCAAGCGGAGGTAAAATGATCGTTAAAACAATTCTCCAGAAACCCATACACACTCCCTACAAGCAAAAAATTAATCATTGTTTAGAAAGAGATTTTATCTCTAAGAGTAATCAGTGTAGCTAACTCCACCCATCTCGCCCTGCTGTTTTACCCTCCTTTACGCTCTTGACGCTGGCGTACGTTGCTTCATTATTTTAGAATATGCTTAACTTAGTAATTGCTTAAATAAATATGACTGAACTCGAACAACTCCAGGCCAGCGCTGAACAGGCCGCCAGCTTGTTAAAAGCAATGAGCAACCCGAAGCGGCTGCTGATTTTGTGCATGCTCTGCGGGTCGCCGGGGACCAGCGCGGGTGAGCTTGCGCGGATCACCGGACTCAGCCCCTCTGCCACCTCCCAGCATCTGGCGCGGATGCGCGAGGAAGGGTTAATAGACAGCCAACGTGATGCCCAGCGCATTCTCTACTTCATCAAAAATGCGGCGGTGAATTCCCTCATCGCCACATTAAAAACACTGTATTGCCCGTAAGGAGCCAACATGACCATTGGGACGATTTCCCCGCGCGAGACGCAGACGCTGTTAGCGCAAGGTGCCAAACTGATTGATATTCGTGATGCCGATGAGTATCTGCGCGAACATATTCCGCAGGCACATCTGGCACCGTTGTCCGCGCTCGACCAGGGTTCATTGCCGGATAACTTACGCGCCGAGCGCATTATTTTTCACTGCCAGTCGGGTAAGCGCACACAAAATGCGGCCACAAAACTGAGTGCAATTGCTGCACCAGCCCAGTCCTGGCTGCTTGAGGGGGGAATCGACGGCTGGAAAGCAGCAGGTTTGCCGGTCGTAGAAGATAAATCACAGCCGTTACCGCTGATGCGCCAGGTACAGATTGCCGCAGGCAGCCTTATCTTACTCGGCGTAGTTCTCGGTTACGCCGTTGGCAGCACCTTCTTCCTGCTCAGCGGTGTTGTCGGCGCGGGGCTTATCCTGGCGGGCGTTACCGGCTTTTGCGGCATGGCGCGGTTGCTGGATAAAATGCCCTGGAATCGGCGTACTCATTAAGCAGTAATCGGTGAAACAGCGCTGTACCCGCCGATTGCCCTGATCTATGGTGGGTTTTGCCATCAAGAACGGAGGACAATATGTTTAAACCCGGCGATCTGGTTCAACCGCGTATGGGCGGACCAAAATTGAAAGTTGTTGAAGTGAATGACGAGCAGATTGTGGCCGTGCAGGCCAGTAATGAAAGCGGTGAAAAATTCACCCTGAAAGCAGCAGACGTCACCCGATATAGCGAAGACGGCGATTTTGGCGTTTGCTGAAAATAAGCGGTGAGTTCCTCTCACCGCCTTGCCAATTAGATCAAAAAATCATCGAGTGATTTACCGGCAGCCAGCGCCTGCGCAATAGGTTTTGGCGTGCGGCCTTGTCCAGTCCAGGTTTTCACTTCACCATTGAGATCGGTAAAACGATATTTTGCCGGGCGCGGCTGACGCTTTTTAACGGCTCGTGACGTAGCGGGCGTCATACTCAGCAGCTCTTCAGGATCAATCCCGTCCGCTTTCATCAGCGCCAGCAACGTATCAATTTTTTCCTGCTGCTCTGCACGCTGGCGTTGTAGCTGTTCTTCCTCGTCACGTCTTTCTTTGGTGACAACCCTGAATTTTTCCAGCATATCTTCCAGTACATCGACCGGAAATTCACGAGCCATTGCACGCAGCGAGCGGATATTATTTAAGTTTTTTAACATTGAACTCATATTAATAAAACCTCTTTAACGCATAAAGCAAAAATGGTATTACAGAAAAATTGTATTCGATTGATTATTCTATTTCCAGCCCCAGTGGTTCACAAACTATTAAGCCAACACGTCAGCTTAATATTTATCACGCTATCGCTGGGGCGGTTGCAACACTATTTTATAATAACCTGACAATAGAAATAAATATGTTGGCGTAATGTTCGAAAACATTGAGAAAGGAGCGTAAAAAAACCAGAAAAACAAATCTGTATAACATAATGATTTGCAAGACATTTAATCAACATGACAACGAAAATGCCAAAACGAACAAAAAACAAACCATTACAGAGCATTTTATCGACAAAAAGGCAATAAATAAAAATTTTAAGCTAGTTGCCAGTTATTATGCAGGCAGATATCCTATTGAAACGCGAAAGCAGCAAAACAAATCACTAGCAACAAGGTATGCGATACCTTTTTACCTCTTCTTACAAGGAGCATTAACATGTTCTCTCCGCAGTCACGCTTGCGTCATGCTGTAGCAGACACGTTCGCGATGGTTGTTTACTGTTCTGTCGTGAACATGTTGATTGAAGTATTCCTTTCCGGAATGACCTTTGAGCAGTCGCTCTCTTCCCGATTGGTGGCAATTCCTGTCAACATTCTGATCGCCTGGCCTTACGGTATGTACCGCGATCTGTTTATGCGTGCGGCGCGTAAAGCCACACCGGCGGGATGGGCAAAAAATCTGGCGGATGTGTTGGCATACGTGACCTTCCAGTCACCGGTGTATGTGGTCATTCTGCTCACGGTTGGCGCAGACTGGCACCAGATCACGGCGGCCGTCAGTTCCAACATCGTGGTTTCAATGTTGATGGGTGCGGTGTACGGCTACTTCCTTGATTATTGCCGCCGCCTGTTTAAAGTCAGCAGCTATCATCAGGCGAAAGCCTAAACGTCTCTTAGCGACTGGCCCCGCCAGTCGCGTCTTTAGTTTGCACTTACGTCGCCAAACAACCCATTTAAGTAACGTTCCAGCGCAATACGCGAACTAAAGCCGTGCGGAATACCATAATGCTCATGGGTTTCTCCGGCTAAATAAAGCGGAAATTGCTGATAGTGATCGCAGGTTTTAATATCCGTTGACGGATCTGCTAACGAAGAACTTCGTTCTTTTAACGTGGGGTGGATCACTAATGCTGTGCGTCCCATGCGCGCTTCACGATTAACATACACATAGTTTTCGCCACGCCGATAACCGTAAGTTTTCTGCGTTACTACATCTACGGTAAAGCCCACTTTCTCAAGTACGCGCGCCACCTCATCGGGTCTTAAATACATATATTTTTCCTCGTTATCTTTTACTGCGGGCTTACCTTACCTGATTCAGCATTAACAACGCTTTCAGAAAAGTCCATAAACGCATGAATAGAATGAGGTGGCTGTCTTAAGCATGGCGCTGAATCAGGTTATTGCCAGCCGAAGTTGACGAGCGGCCTGCCGGGCCATTTCCAACGCTGGAATATTGGTAAATGACAGTAATATGCCGCCCTCTCCCGTTGAGGTTATTCGCCATTGGCTTAACGCCTGAACCGCCAGGCCTGCCTGATTTGCTTTGCGCACCAACGCCGTATCTTCGCCGCTTACCGACATCACCAGCTGGATGCCCCCTTGCTGAGGTACAACGGTAAAGCCGTATTCCGTCAGCGCACTTTCCATCCACTGACGCCGCTGGGCATAGTGTTGGCGCATTTTTTTCAGGTGCCGCCAGAAATGGCCATCACGAATAAAATCCGCCAGCGTTTGCTGCCATAACAGCGGCACGTTACAGGCCGTTAGCGCTGCCTGGCGGCGAAAGCGTGCGACCTCCGTCACCGGCACCACCAGCCAGGCTGTACGTAAAGCCGGAAATAATGATTTACTGAAGGTACCGGCATAAATCACCCGCTGCGGCGCATCCAGGCTTTTTAGCGGCGGCAGCGGTTTTCCGTGGTAGCGAAACTCACTGTCGTAGTCATCTTCAATGATCCATGCCCGTGCACGGGCGGCCCACTCCAGCAGTTGGTGTCGACGGGCAAGCGAGAGTGCCACGCCCAACGGGCTTTGATGGGCTGGCGTGAGGAGGGCGAAACGCGCTTGTGGGTAGTTACGGATCCCGGCACTCACATCCAGACCCTCGCCATCGACCGGGACGGGTAGCAGTTCAACCTGTTCTTGCGTTATAACGGGGCGGATCAGCGGAAAACCAGGATCTTCTACCCACATCCCATCTCCAGGCGTTGCCAGCGCGCGCAGGATTAAGGTCATGGAGGCCGCATAGCCCGAAGTGATAAAAATCTGCTCAGGCAGGCACTCAATACTGCGGGATACGCGCAGATAATCAACTATCGCCTGGCGTAGTAACAGTTCGCCGCCGACATCGCCCAAGGCGAGATCAAAGCGTGTCTGCGTGCGTAAACGCCGCCCCATCACCCGCGCCCAGACCTCGCGGGAAAAGAGATCGAGCGCCGGTAATCCCATCTGAAAAAGTTGCAGTGTAGGGTTTTCTCCGGCAAAGACCGTTGGTGCGACGGGCGCGGTGTCCAGTCGCAGTTGCTGACTGACAAACGTCCCGGCCTGCCCGCGTCGTTCCAGCCAGCCTTGCGCCACCAGATCTGCGTAGGCATTTTCCACCGTCGAGCGCGAAACGCCCAGTTCCAGTGACCAGGTGCGGCTGGACGGCAAGCGTGTGCCGGGCTTAAGCTCCCCTTTCTCAATAGCGGTTTTTAACTGACGGGCGATCTGCTGATAGCGTGGCATTTATGGTCTGCTTTTTTGATAACAATATGGCTCTCTTTAGCAGACCATTATAGTGCTACATTGCGGGTCATCAAAACGAGGAGAAATACCATGACGATGTTACGCCAGCCCTATTATGAACTTAGCCCTGAAATCTATAACGCCCTGGTTCAGGCCAGCAAAGCGCTGGAAAACTGTGCGCTGGAGCCTACGCTGACGGAGTTGATTTACCTGCGAGTCTCGCAAATCAACGGTTGCGCGTTTTGTCTGGAAATGCACAGCAAAGCTCTGCGTAAGTCTGGCGTCGAGCAGGCCAAACTGGATGCGCTGGCAGGATGGCGCGTCAGCCACCATTTCAGTGAGCAGGAACGCGCAGCGCTGGCCTGGGCCGAATCCGTTACCCACATCGCCTCAACGCACGCCGAAGACGACGTTTATTTACCGCTGCTGGACCATTTTAGCGCCAAAGAGATAAGCGATCTGACGTTCGCCATTAGCCTGATGAACTGCTTTAACCGCCTGGCGGTAGGCATGCGCATGTAATTCTGTGGTGCCGGATGACGGCGGAAACGCCTTATCCGGCAACCAGTCATGCTACATACCCCTTCCTCCGCCACGCTCATCCCCCGACCCCTCACCACTCTAAAATCCCATATCTTGTATGGTTGAATCTTTTATAAACTACATCTAGTATTACTTGCATCAAGACACACACAACCCGACGCTATTTTCGCGCCGCTTTCTCACCCACAAATGGAAATACGAATCATGCGTATTATTATTTACAATCGCAATAACTGTGTTCAGTGTCACGCCACGAAACGGGCGATGGAAAGCCGTGGGTTTGACATCGAGATGATCAATGTCGAGCAAGCCCCCGAGCTGGCAGAAACCCTGCGCGAGCAGGGGTTTCGACAATTACCGGTGGTGGTAGCAGGGGAAACCCGCTGGTCAGGATTTCGCCCGGACATGATCAATCGTCTGCGTCCGCAGCCCCACGTGGCCAACACATGAGCACCCTCGTCTACTTCTCCAGCAGCTCTGAAAATACCCATCGCTTTATGCAGCGTCTGGGGCTGCCCGCCGTGCGAATTCCGCTTAACGAACGCGAGCGGATCCAGGTAGACGAACCTTACATTTTAGTCGTGCCGTCTTACGGCGGCGGCGGTACGGCAGGCGCGGTCCCACGACAGGTGATCCGCTTTTTAAACGATCCCCACAATCGGGCGTTAATTCGCGGCGTCATCGCCGCCGGCAATCGCAATTTCGGCGACGCCTACGGCCGCGCGGGTGACGTGATTTCACAAAAATGCGCCGTGCCGTGGCTCTATCGCTTTGAGCTGATGGGGACGCCAGGCGACATCGACAACGTGCGAAAAGGAGTGAGCGAATTTTGGCAACAATAACCACAGAACGTGTAGTTCAGCCCACGCTGGATTATCACGCACTTAACGCCATGCTGAATCTGTACGATAACGCCGGGCGTATTCAGTTTGAGAAAAACCATCAGGCGGTGGACGCGTTTATGACAAACCACGTACGGCCCAACTCGG
Source organism: Citrobacter sp. Res13-Sevr-PEB04-36 (assembly GCF_015672735.1). GTDB lineage: Bacteria > Pseudomonadota > Gammaproteobacteria > Enterobacterales > Enterobacteriaceae > Citrobacter. The sequence continues at coordinate 21,030 of NZ_JADABY010000063.1, forward strand.
TGGTTTTTGTCAGCCAGGACGCGCGTCTGGATACGCTGGTGAGCGAAGGCTATTACGACGAAAGCGTTTTAACTCGTTACGATCGCGCTTTCGTGGTGAAGCTGTTTGCCCACGCCCACACCAGCGGGTTTCGCTTCCAGACCTTTCTCGGCGCATGGAAGTACTACACCAGCTATACGCTGAAAACCTTTGACGGCAAACGCTACCTTGAAGATTTTGCCGATCGCGTGACGATGGTGGCACTGACGCTGGCGCAGGGTGATGAGACGCTTGCCCTGCGACTCACCGACGATATACTCGCCGGGCGTTTTCAGCCCGCCACACCAACCTTCCTCAATTGCGGCAAAGCCCAGCGCGGCGAACTGGTCTCCTGCTTTCTGTTACGCATTGAAGACAACATGGAATCCATTGGTCGGGCGGTAAATTCGGCACTGCAGCTTTCTAAACGCGGCGGCGGCGTAGCGTTTCTGCTCTCCAGCCTGCGCGAAGCCGGGGCACCGATTAAGCGTATTGAAAATCAGTCTTCCGGCGTGATCCCGGTAATGAAGATGCTGGAAGATGCTTTTTCGTATGCCAACCAGTTGGGCGCGCGTCAGGGCGCGGGCGCGGTGTATCTGCACGCGCACCATCCGGATATTCTGCGCTTTCTCGATACCAAGCGCGAAAACGCCGATGAAAAAATTCGCATTAAAACGCTGTCACTCGGCGTGGTGATCCCGGATGTTACCTTCCGTCTGGCAAAAGAGAATGCGCAGATGGCGCTGTTCTCCCCCTATGACGTGGAGCGTATTTACGGCAAACCATTTAGCGACATCGCCGTCAGCGAACGCTATGACGAATTACTCGCCGACGCACGCGTGCGAAAGCAGTACATAAATGCCCGCGACTTCTTCCAGCGGCTGGCGGAAATCCAGTTTGAATCCGGCTACCCCTACATCATGTTTGAAGACACGGTTAACCGCTCCAACCCGATTGCCGGTCGCATCAATATGAGCAACCTGTGCGCGGAAATTTTGCAGGTCAACAGCGCTTCGACCTACGATGAAAACCTCGACTACGCGCAGATCGGACGCGACATCTCCTGCAATCTCGGCTCGCTGAACATAGCCCACACTATGGATTCGCCGGATTTTGGCCGCACCGTTGAAACAGCAGTTCGCGGCTTAACCGCCGTCTCCGACATGAGCCACATCCGCAGCGTTCCGTCGATTGAAGCCGGGAACAGCGCCTCGCACGCGATTGGGCTGGGGCAGATGAACCTGCATGGTTATCTGGCGCGCGAAGGTATTGCCTATGGTTCACCGGAGGGGCTGGATTTCACCAATCTCTATTTCTACACCGTCACCTGGCATGCCCTGCATACCTCTATGTTGCTGGCCAAAGAGCGCGGCCAGACCTTTGCCGGATTCAGCCAGTCGCGCTACGCCAGCGGCGAGTATTTTGAACGCTATTTAAGCGGCGACTGGCAGCCAAAAACCGAGAAAGTCCGCGCGCTGTTTGCCACTCGCGGCGTGACGCTGCCGACGCGTGAAATGTGGGCACAGCTGCGTGAGGATGTGATGCGCTACGGTATTTATAACCAGAATTTACAGGCGGTGCCGCCAACCGGCTCCATCTCCTACATCAACCATGCCACCTCAAGTATTCACCCGATTGTGTCTAAGATTGAGATTCGTAAAGAGGGTAAAACCGGGCGTGTGTATTACCCGGCCCCGTTTATGACCAACGAAAATCTGGCGCTCTATCAGGATGCCTACGAGATTGGCCCGCAGAAAATCATCGATACCTACGCCGAGGCGACCAAACACGTCGATCAGGGGCTGTCGCTGACGCTATTTTTCCCGGATACCGCCACCACCCGCGATATCAACAAAGCGCAAATCTACGCGTGGAAAAAAGGCATCAAAACGCTGTATTACATCCGACTACGCCAACTGGCGCTGGAAGGCACTGAAATTGAAGGCTGCGTGTCATGCGCGCTGTAAGGAGAGCAGGATGAAGCTAAACCGCGTGAGCGCCATCAACTGGAACAAGATTGAGGATGATAAAGATCTGGAGGTGTGGAACCGGCTGACCAGTAATTTCTGGTTGCCGGAAAAAGTCCCGCTGTCGAATGATATTCCCGCCTGGCAAACGCTGAGCGTCGCCGAGCAGCAGCTCACCATTCGTGTCTTTACCGGGCTGACGCTGCTCGACACCATTCAGAATATTGCCGGCGCGCCCGCGTTGATGGCAGATGCATTAACCCCACATGAAGAAGCGGTGTTGTCGAATATCAGCTTTATGGAAGCGGTACATGCCCGTTCCTATAGCTCTATTTTCTCCACACTTTGCCAGACCAAAGATGTGGATGCGGCCTACGCCTGGAGTGAGGAAAACGCCCCGCTGCAACGCAAAGCGCAGATTATTTTGCAGCATTACGCCAGCGATAATCCACTGAAGAAGAAAATTGCCAGCGTATTTCTGGAATCGTTCCTGTTCTATTCCGGCTTCTGGCTGCCGATGTATTTCTCCAGCCGCGGTAAGCTGACCAATACCGCCGATCTCATCCGCCTGATTATTCGTGATGAAGCGGTTCACGGTTATTACATTGGTTATAAATATCAAAAGGGGCTGGAGCATATTTCACTGTCTGCTCGTGAGGAACTGAAGAATTTTGCCCTCGATCTGCTGATGGATTTGTACGATAACGAAGTTCACTACACGGAAGCGTTGTATGCCGAAACCGCCTGGGCCGACGAGGTGAAAGCGTTTCTGTGTTACAACGCCAATAAGGCCTTGATGAACCTGGGTTATGAGGCCCTGTTCCCGGCGGAAATGGCGGATGTCAACCCGGCAATCCTCGCCGCGCTGTCGCCAAACGCCGATGAAAATCACGATTTTTTCTCCGGTTCGGGTTCGTCCTACGTGATGGGAAAAGCCGTCGAAACTGAAGACGACGACTGGAATTTCTAGATCTCATTTTCGCTGGAAATACCCTACATTTTCCGCGTTAATATTTTAACGGGATCACATTTTTATCACACAAATATCATTGTGTGATCTACACTCAATATTAGCCGCATTATTCGCCTGAATTTCAACAATTCAGGCGACTTTTTACTGCCATTTACAAAAAATATCAAAGAAGTTTCATCCACGCTCAGCCCTTATATCATGGGAAATCTCGCCGTCTGGACTTTGGCAATATTCATGCCACAGCCAAATTCAGGGTTGTCTCAGATTCTCAGTATGTTAGGGTAGAAAAAGGTTACTATTTTCACCAGGTACTATATCGATATAAACAAATAACAGGAATAATTCTATTGCATGGCAATTAAATTAGAAGTTAAAAATCTCTATAAGATATTTGGCGAGCATCCCCAGAGAGCGTTCAAATATATTGAAAAAGGATTTTCAAAAGAGCAGATTCTGGAAAAAACAGGGCTATCGCTTGGCGTTAAAGACGCCAGTCTGGCCATTGAAGAAGGCGAGATATTTGTCATCATGGGATTATCCGGTTCGGGTAAATCCACAATGGTACGCCTTCTCAATCGCCTGATTGAACCCACCCGCGGGCAGGTACTGATTGACGGCGTAGATATCGCCAGGATATCCGATGCCGAGCTTCGCGAGGTGCGCAGAAAAAAGATTGCGATGGTATTCCAGTCCTTTGCCCTGATGCCGCACATGACGGTACTCGACAATACGGCGTTCGGTATGGAGTTAGCCGGTATTGCTGCGGATGAACGCCGTGAAAAAGCGCTGGATGCTTTGCGCCAGGTCGGGCTTGAGAATTACGCTCACGGATACCCGGATGAACTTTCCGGTGGTATGCGCCAGCGTGTCGGTCTCGCCCGCGCATTAGCCATTAACCCTGACATCTTATTAATGGATGAAGCCTTCTCTGCGCTCGATCCCTTAATTCGTACCGAGATGCAGGATGAGCTGGTAAAACTGCAGGCGAAGCATCAGCGTACCGTGGTCTTTATTTCCCACGATCTCGATGAAGCCATGCGCATTGGTGATCGCATCGCCATTATGCAAAATGGCGAAGTGGTACAGGTCGGTACTCCGGATGAGATCCTGAATAATCCGGCCAATGATTATGTACGCACCTTCTTCCGTGGCGTTGATATTAGCCAGGTATTTAGCGCGAAAGATATTTCCCGCCGTAGTCCGGAAGGCTTAATTCGTAAAACACCGGGGATTGGCCCACGTTCGGCGCTGCAATTATTGCAGGATAAAGATCGTGAATTTGGTTACGTAATTGAACGCGGAAATAAGTTTGTTGGCGTGGTCTCCATCGACTCATTAAAAACCGCCTTACGTCAGGCGCAGGGTATTGAAGCCGCACTGATCGACGAACCATTAGCCGTGGAGGCGAAAACGCCGCTGAGCGAGCTGCTTTCTCATGTCGGGCAAGCACCATGCGCGGTGCCGGTTGTCGATGAGGAACATCAGTATGTGGGCATTATTTCCAAACGCATGCTGCTACAGGCTTTAGATCGCGAGGGGGCAAACAATGGCTGATCAAACAAATCCGTGGGACACCACACCGGTGGCAGATAGCGCCGCACAATCTGCTGATGCCTGGGGTACCGCGTCAAGCGCACCTGCCGACGGCGGCAGCGCAGACTGGCTGACCAGTGCGCCTGCACCAGCACCTGAGCATTTCAATATTATGGATCCGTTCCATAAAACGCTGATCCCGCTCGATAGCTGGGTTACTGAAGGGATCGACTGGGTGGTGACCCATTTTCGTCCTGTCTTCCAGGGGATTCGTGTCCCGGTGGATTACATTCTCAACGGTTTCCAGCAACTGCTGCTGGGAATGCCAGCGCCGGTGGCGATTGTTCTTTTCGCTTTAATCGCCTGGCAGATTTCCGGCGTAGGAATGGGCGTTGCAACGCTGATTTCGCTGGTCGCGATTGGGGCGATTGGCGCCTGGTCGCAAGCGATGATTACTCTGGCACTGGTGCTGACCGCACTGCTGTTCTGCGTGTTAATCGGTTTACCGATGGGGATTTGGCTGGCGCGCAGTCCACGGGCGGCAAAGATTGTTCGTCCCCTGCTCGATGCCATGCAAACCACACCTGCGTTCGTCTATCTGGTGCCGATTGTGATGTTATTCGGCATTGGTAACGTGCCGGGGGTAGTAGTGACGATTATCTTCGCCCTGCCACCGATTGTGCGTCTGACCATTCTGGGTATTAACCAGGTGCCAGCCGATCTGATTGAAGCTTCGCGCTCCTTTGGTGCCAGCCCGCGTCAGATGCTGTTCAAAGTCCAGCTGCCGCTGGCGATGCCCACCATTATGGCGGGAGTTAACCAGACACTGATGCTGGCGCTTTCCATGGTCGTCATCGCCTCGATGATCGCCGTCGGTGGGTTGGGTCAGATGGTGCTACGCGGTATCGGGCGTCTCGATATGGGGCTGGCTACCGTCGGAGGGGTTGGGATAGTAATCCTTGCCATTATTCTGGACCGCCTGACGCAGGCCGTCGGTCGCGATTCTCGCAGCCGGGGCAACCGTCGCTGGTATTCCACCGGTCCTGTTGGGCTTATCACCCGCCCTTTCATTAAGTAATTCACCTGTTGCCCGGTGGCGCATGGCTTACCGGGCCTACAATTCATTAACTTACACAAAATCATTCAAGTTACATTGCGGCGGCAAACGAATGTATCCCCAGGAGCGTACAAGCAGTACGTGACTGGGGGGCATGAGTGCAGCCAACAAAGAGGCAGCTTGAAGGATGAAGTGTAATAAGGAACAACGATGCGACATACCGTACTTTTTGCCACAGCGTTTGCCACCCTTGTCTCCACCAGCACTTTCGCTGCCGACCTGCCGGGCAAAGGCATTACCGTGCAACCTATCCAGAGCACGATCTCTGAAGAATCTTTCCAGACACAGCTGGTCGCTCGTGCGCTGGAAAAACTGGGTTATACCGTCAACAAAGCCAGCGAAGTTGATTACAACGTCGGCTACACCTCTATTGCTTCTGGCGATGCCACCTTTACCGCCGTGAACTGGCAGCCACTGCATGACGACATGTACGCCGCCGCGGGCGGAGACAAAAAGTTCTACCGCGAAGGGGTATTCGTGACGGGTGCAGCGCAGGGGTATCTGATCGACAAAAAAACCGCTGAGCAGTACAAAATCACCAATATCGCCCAGTTGAAAGATCCAAAGATTGCCAAAATCTTTGATACCAACGGCGACGGTAAAGCCGACATGATGGGCTGTTCACCAGGCTGGGGCTGCGAAGCGGTCATCAACCACCAGAACAAAGCCTTCGATCTGGAAAAAACGGTCGACGTCAGCCACGGTAACTACGCGGCGATGATGGCTGACACCATCACGCGCTTTAAAGAAGGCAAACCGATTCTGTACTACACCTGGACACCATACTGGGTCAGCGACGTGATGAAGCCGGGCAAAGACGTGGTGTGGCTGCAGGTGCCGTTCTCTTCCCTGCCCGGTGAGCAAAAAGACATTGATACCAAGCTGCCAAACGGCGCGAACTACGGCTTCCCGGTCAACACCATGCATATCGTAGCCAATAAGGCGTGGGCAGAGAAAAACCCGGCCGCGGCAAAGCTGTTTGCCATCATCAAGCTGCCTCTGGCGGACATCAACGCGCAGAACGCGATGATGCATGAGGGCAAAGCTTCCGAAGCCGACGTGCAGGGTCACGTTGATGGTTGGATCAAAGCCCACCAGCAGCAGTTCGACGGCTGGGTAAAAGAAGCATTAGCTGCGCAGAAGTAACCCACTCGTAGGCCTGATAAGCGTAGCGCCATCAGGCACAGTAAGTAACCACACCAATGCCGGATGGTGGCGCAATGCGCCTTATCCGGCACGCAGCTCTCCACTCCCCCTAAACCGCACAATCCATCACCTAACAAATCAGCAACATTTATCCACTTCCGTTATGATTGTTTCAGAAATCCATTATTCAGCTGAAAACAATGACAAATTCCTCTCAGGGACTTAGCCGATCGCTGATCCTGCTCATGTCCATCGCCACGGGTCTCGCCGTCGCCAGTAACTATTACGCCCAGCCGCTGCTCGATACCATCGCGCGCAACTTCTCATTATCTGCCAGTACCGCAGGCTTTATCGTCACCGCAGCACAGCTTGGCTACGCCGCGGGTCTGCTGTTTCTGGTGCCGCTTGGCGATATGTTTGAGCGTCGGGGGCTTATCGTGTCCATGACGTTGCTCGCTGCAGGCGGCATGTTGATTACCGCCAGCAGCCAGTCGCTGGGCATGCTGATCCTCGGCACCGCGCTGACCGGGCTGTTCTCCGTGGTAGCACAAATATTGGTTCCGCTGGCGGCCACGCTCGCCACACCGGACAAACGAGGTAAGGTCGTTGGCACCATTATGAGTGGTCTGCTGTTGGGGATTTTACTGGCCCGTACCGTGGCCGGGCTGCTGGCGAACCTCGGCGGCTGGCGCACGGTATTTTGGGTCGCCTCGGTGCTGATGGCGCTGATGGCTATCGCGCTGTGGCGCGGCCTGCCGAAGATGAAATCAGAAACCCATCTCAACTATCCACAGTTGTTAGGCTCGGTCTTCAGCCTGTTTATCCACGATAAACTGCTGCGTACCCGGGCGATGCTGGGCTGCCTGACGTTTGCCAACTTCAGTATTCTCTGGACATCAATGGCGTTTTTACTGGCGGCACCGCCGTTTAACTATTCAGAAGGCATGATTGGCCTGTTTGGCCTGGCCGGTGCCGCCGGTGCGCTCGGCGCTCGTCCAGCAGGTGGATTTGCCGATAAGGGCAAATCCCATCTCACCACGACATTAGGTCTGTTGTTACTGCTGCTCTCCTGGCTGGCAATCTGGTTGGGTCATACGTCAGTACCGATGCTGATAATTGGCATTCTGGTACTGGATCTCACCGTTCAGGGCGTGCATATCACCAACCAGACGGTTATTTACCGCATTCACCCGGATGCGCGTAACCGACTGACCGCCGGCTATATGACCAGCTATTTTATTGGCGGGGCGGCAGGTTCACTGATTTCAGCCTCTGCCTGGCAGCATGCCGGCTGGGCTGGCGTTTGTCTGGCAGGTACGACCGTTGCCATACTCAACCTGCTGGTCTGGTGGCGAGGTTTTCACCGCCAGGAAGCCGTAAATTAAGCGTATAGCGCGTGTTTGCCGCTGATTGAGCTCCTCAGGGTGTTAAGGAGCTCATCAGTCTGCTAAGGTTATAACTCATTGAGCCAGGTTATTTAAATTTCGGTAATGAAGCCTATAATCCTATGGAAAGCCCTGTTCCCCAGTCAGACCCCAGCCCGGCAACGTTCACGGAAGGATTCAAAGACAGCCTGCCGATCGTCATCAGCTATATTCCTGTCGCTTTTGCATTTGGTCTCAATGCCACTCGCCTGGGCTTTACGCCCGTCGAAAGCGTCTTTTTCTCCTGTATTATCTATGCCGGCGCCAGCCAGTTCGTCATCACTACCATGCTTGCCGCAGGCAGTTCGCTGTGGGTCGCCGCGCTCACTGTGATGGCCATGGACGTGCGCCATGTATTGTATGGTCCCTCCCTGCGTAGCCGCATAGCCCAACGACTCAATAAACCTAAAAGCGCATTATGGGCCTTTGGCCTCACTGATGAAGTGTTTGCCGCTGCAACGGCGAAGCTGGTACGGGATAATCGTCGCTGGAGCGAGAACTGGATGATGGGGATCGCACTATGTGCCTGGATTTCATGGGTATTCGGTACGATTATTGGCGCGTTCTCCGGCAGTGGCTTACTGAAGGATTTTCCGGCGGTCGAAGCGGCGCTGGGTTTTATGCTCCCGGCGCTGTTTATGAGTTTTCTGCTCGCGTCATTTCAGCGTAAACAGGCGCTGTGCGTTACGGCGGCGCTCGCTGGAGCAATGGCGGGCGTGACGTTATTTTCCATCCCTGCAGCCATACTCGCAGGTATTGTCTGCGGCTGCCTGACGGCGCTTATCCAGTCATTCTGGCAGGGAGGACCTGATGAGTTATGAGGTTCTGCTGCTTGGTCTGCTGGTCGGCTGCGTCAATTACTGCTTTCGTTATTTGCCGCTGCGTCTGGGGGTGGGAAATGTTCGCCCGACAAAACGCGGCGCAACCGGCATATTACTCGACACCATTGGCATTGCATCAATTTGCGCCCTGCTGGTGGTGTCTACCGCACCAGAAATTATGCACGACGCACGTCGGTTTGTGCCAACACTGGTGGGGTTTGTTGTACTGGGCGCAAGCTATTTTAAGACCCGCAGCATCATCATTCCGACATTGCTGAGTGCTCTGGGCTACGGATTAGCCTGGAAAATGTGGGTTGTTTTATAGGTGAAAATAATCATTTTAAATAAATAATACATTTACTTTATTTGTCACTGTCGTTACTATATCGGCTGAAATTAATGAGGTTATACCCAAATGGATAGTTCGTTTACGCCCATTGAACAAATGCTAAAATTTCGCGCCAGCCGCTACGAAGAGTTCCCGTACCAGGAAGTTCTTCTGACTCGTCTTTGCATGCACATGCAGGGCAAGCTGCTGGAAAACCGCAATAAAATGCTGAAAGCTCAAGGGATTAACGAGACGTTGTTTATGGCGTTGATTACGCTGGAGTCTCAGGAAAACCACAGTATTCAGCCTTCTGAACTGAGTTGCGCACTGGGTTCGTCGCGGACTAACGCCACGCGTATCGCGGATGAGTTAGAAAAACGTGGCTGGATCGAACGTCGTGAAAGCGATAACGATCGCCGCTGCCTGCATCTGCAACTGACCGAGAAAGGCCATGCATTCTTGCAAGAGGTATTACCGCCTCAGCATAACTGTCTGCATCAGCTCTGGTCGTCTCTTAGCACCACTGAAAAAGAACAGCTTGAGCACATCACCCGTAAGCTTCTGACCCGTCTTGATCAGATGGAGCAGGATGGCACGGTACTCGAAGCGCTGCGTTAACGCGCCGACTCGCTCAAAAATCCAGATTGATAAATGAAAAACCGACAGGCCAGCAGGTCACCCTGCTGGCCTTTCTGATAAACAGGTCGGCTCAGCCGATGAGAAAAAAATAAGATCGTGGAGAACAACATGAGCGCAAATGCGGAGACTCAAACCCCGCAGCAACCGGTCAGGAAGAATGGTAAACGTAAAAGTATGCTGCTGCTTCTGACCTTGCTCTTTATTATCATTGCCGTGGCCTATGGGATTTATTGGTTTTTAGTACTGCGTCATGTCGAAGAGACAGACGATGCGTACGTGGCAGGGAACCAGGTTCAAATCATGGCGCAGGTATCAGGCAGCGTGACGAAAGTCTGGGCTGATAACACTGACTATGTCAAACAAGGCGACGTGCTGGTGACCCTCGACCAGACGGACGCTAAGCAGGCGCTTGAAAAAGCCAAAACGGCGCTGGCCTCCAGCGTGCGCCAGACGCACCAGTTGATGATCAACAGCAAGCAGCTTCAGGCCAGCATTGAGGTGCAGAAAACCGCCCTGGCGCAGGCGCAAAGTGACTTTAATCGCCGTGTCCCGTTGGGGAACGCTAACCTGATCGGTCGCGAAGAACTGCAACATGCGCGTGATGCCGTTGCCAGCGCGCAGGCTCAGCTTGATGTCGCAATACAGCAATATAACGCCAACCAGGCGATGATCCTCGGCAGTAAGCTGGAAGACCAGCCTGCCGTGCAACAAGCGGCCACTGAAGTGCGTAATGCCTGGCTGGCGCTGGAACGTACTAAAATTGTCAGCCCGATGACCGGCTACGTGTCCCGTCGTGCCGTGCAACCTGGCGCGCAGATTAGCCCAACCACACCGCTGATGGCCGTTGTCCCTGCCACCAACCTGTGGGTGGACGCCAACTTCAAAGAAACCCAGCTCGCGCATATGCGCATCGGCCAACCGGCAACGGTGATCAGTGATATTTACGGCGATGACGTGAAATACACCGGTAAGGTTGTCGGACTCGATATGGGGACCGGTAGCGCCTTCTCTCTGCTGCCAGCACAAAACGCGACTGGTAACTGGATCAAAGTCGTCCAGCGTCTGCCCGTACGTATAGAGCTGGATGCCCAACAGCTGGCGCAACATCCTCTGCGCATTGGGCTGTCTACGCTGGTAACGGTCGATACCCAAAATCGTGACGGACAAATTCTGGCAAGCCAGGTGCGTACAACACCGGTTGCAGAAAGTAATGCTCGAGAAATCAACCTTGCTCCGGTCAATAAAATGATCGAAGAGATCGTGCGGGCCAACGCGGGCTAATTCAAAGGTGCGTGTGATGCAACAGCAAAAACCGCTGGAAGGCGCGCAGCTCGTCATTATGACGATCGCGCTGTCACTGGCGACATTCATGCAGGTGCTGGACTCCACCATTGCTAACGTGGCGATCCCCACTATTGCCGGGAACCTCGGCTCTTCACTGAGCCAGGGGACCTGGGTGATCACCTCTTTCGGGGTGGCGAATGCTATCTCCATTCCGATCACCGGCTGGCTGGCCAAACGCTTTGGTGAAGTAAAGCTGTTCATGTGGTCCACCATCGGCTTTGTCATTGCGTCATGGGCGTGTGGGATGTCCAACAGCCTGACCATGCTGATTTTCTTCCGCGTGATTCAGGGGATTGTCGCCGGTCCATTAATTCCGCTTTCGCAAAGCCTGTTACTGAATAACTATCCTCCCGCCAAACGGTCCATCGCCCTCGCGCTGTGGTCAATGACGGTGATTGTCGCCCCTATTTGTGGCCCGATTCTTGGGGGCTATATCAGCGACAACTATCACTGGGGCTGGATATTCTTCATTAACGTGCCGATCGGGGCGGTGGTGGTGTTGATGACACTGCAAACTCTGCGTGGCCGGGAAACTCGCACCGAACAGCGGCGCATTGACGCCATTGGTCTGGCGCTGTTGGTCATCGGTATCGGCAGTTTGCAGATTATGCTTGATCGCGGTAAAGAGCTGGACTGGTTCGCCTCGCAGGAAATTATTATCCTGACTGTCGTCGCCGTGGTGGCCATCAGCTTCCTGATTGTCTGGGAGCTTACCGACGATAACCCGATTGTCGATCTCTCGCTGTTTAAGTCGCGAAACTTTACCATCGGCTGCCTGTGTATCAGCCTGGCCTATATGCTCTACTTTGGCGCTATCGTTCTGCTGCCGCAGTTGTTGCAAGAGGTCTACGGATACACAGCGACCTGGGCAGGTCTGGCCTCCGCGCCGGTGGGGATAATCCCGGTGATCCTGTCGCCGATTATCGGTCGTTTCGCCCACAAACTGGATATGCGTCGGCTGGTCACGTTTAGTTTTATTATGTATGCCGTCTGTTTCTACTGGCGCGCATGGACGTTCGAACCCGGTATGGATTTTGGCGCATCGGCCTGGCCGCAATTTATTCAGGGGTTCGCCGTGGCCTGCTTCTTCATGCCACTGACCACCATCACGCTGTCTGGCTTACCGCCTGAGCGTCTGGCGGCGGCGTCAAGCTTGTCTAACTTTACGCGAACGCTGGCAGGTTCAATCGGCACATCGATTACCACAACGATGTGGACTAGCCGTGAGTCGTTGCATCACGCGCAGTTGACGGAGTCAGTAAACCCCTACAACCCTAATGCACAGGCGATGTATAGCCAGTTGCAGGATCTTGGGATGACCCAGCAGCAGGCCTCCGGCTGGCTGGCGCAGCAAATTACCAACCAGGGTCTGATAATTTCCGCCAACGAAATCTTCTGGATGTCGGCGGGGATATTCATCCTACTGCTCAGCCTGGTGTGGTTCGCCAAACCGCCATTCGGTGCGGGCGGCGGCGGCGGCGGCGCGCACTAAGACAGCGCAAAAAGGGATCTGCGGATCCCTTTTTATTAGACTTGCGATCAAAAGTAATATTTGAATCTCAGACGTCCGCCGTAACGCGCATCTTCACTGCTGTTGCCATTATGCGGATCGGCCTCAACCCATGAAGCATAGGCACCGAGATAAATATTAAAGTTTTTCATATCCATCACGTTGGGGAATAAATATGAAGCATGGATGGTGTGGATATCATAATTGCCTGGATCGGTGATCCAGCAATCATCATCACACACAGCATCAATATTAGTTGCGTTGAATGCTTCAATTTTATTATGTGCATAGATGTAACCCAGCTCAAAACGATGCCATAACGCATTTACCCCAGCGGTAAAGTCGGTTTCATCGGTCGCATCCATATACGCTGTGTTGAGGTTAATGACTGCGCCCTCTTCCGGATCGGTTTTTTGTCCATCCCAGGTCATGGTAAAACCATAACCCGTACGATCTGACTGATCGATCCACTTGCCGTTATCGTAATAGCCATAGGCATTATTCACGACGTTACTTTCCATTGCCAGCGCTGTGGAGAAGCGGCCATTTTGCCAGGCGATAACCGGTCGAATATAGGCCACATTTTTATCACTGGTTAAATCCATGCCGTGATACTGCTTCTCGGAGAACAACGTGCTGCCATTTTCAAGCAGTGTGTTCACTTCAAAATACCAGTTATCGAGGGTTTTACTCAGCAGGAAGTTTCCGCCGCTGTCGCTACGACCACGCCCCTCTTTCATCATATAGATGTAGCCATAGCCATCGCTATAGAGGTCATTCGCCGTGTTTCCCGAGTATTCTACAAAGGTATCCTGATTCAGCGGGAACATGTCGTAGGCTTCAAAGCGCCCGACCTTAATTTTCCAGTCATTCTCACGCCCAAAGAAGAAGACCGCATCATCGAGATTCATTTTGCCGGTCAGATCAGCCAGCGGCTGGACCGAGAAACCGGCGAAGTTACCGTTGTTCAGCCGCTGGTAGCCATCAAATCCCAGCAGCAGACGTCCGTTGATATCCCAGCGTTCATTGGTTCCCGGTGCCCAGTCTTTGTTGGCGGAGGTGCGCGTCGAGGTCAGGCTACCGGAACGACTGGCAGCATCCATATTAAATTCAACATCACCGTAGAATTTAATATCGCTGAATCCGGATAACGTCAGTTTCGGTGGATTTGCGTCTACCGTGACAGGTTCAGCTGATTCAACGTTGATCGTTGGCACCGCTGCTACCTGTTGTTGTTGTAGTAACTGGATCTGCGACTCAGCATTCACCGCCCGCTTTTCAGCACTAATAACTCGCTGCTCCAGTTCAGCCAAACGTTGCTCAATCGTGCTGTTATTTGCTGCCCACAGGTTTTGAGATAAGCAAGCCCCGATCATCAGCGCCAAATATTTCACTTTCATTTTTCATCCCTAAAGTTAAATGTATACCTGATAAGTTTTGATAAAAATCTCATCCACCGGCTATAAAGAGAGTCTTGTTATTACCCGGTTATCTGGTGCATTCCATTATGTTTTTCTATTAATTATTTATGTTTTTTAATTTATGTGATCAATGCGATCCAGAAGCATTAATTACGCGTTTCTTTCTGTTTACCAGATCACATTTATTGTTTGAGCGATTATCGACTAATGATTCAAAACTATACCCTAAATAATTCGAGTTGCTTAAAGGCGGCAAGGGAGTGAGTCCCCAGGAGCATAGATAACTATGTGACTGGGGTGAGCGAGCGTAGCCAACACATAAGCAACTTGAAGTATGACGGGTATATATTTCCTCAAGAAATATAATAGTTATGGCTTATATTAAGGAATAAAAAACCCCGGCTATAAACCGGGGTTGATTTAAATACTGGAACAACTAATTAGCTAAACTAAATATGTAATTCCTGCAATTTCTCTTTTGGCAGCGCCAGCTCTTCATTGCTGTTAACGCGCACGTCGTGTTCCAGGATATGACGGGCAATATCCTGCGCTTCGCTGAGAGAGTGCATCTGATAAGTACCGCACTGGTAAACGTTCAGTTCCGGGATCTGATTTTGATCCTGCACTTTCAGCACGTCAGCCATCGCCGCTTTCCAGGCATCAGCCACACGCTGCTCGTCCGGCGTACCAATCAGGCTCATATAGAAGCCCGTACGGCAACCCATTGGGGAGATATCGATAATCTCCACACCATTACCGTTGAGGTGGTTACGCATAAACCCAGCGAACAGGTGTTCCAGTGTATGGATCCCTTTCTCAGGCATCACTTCTTTGTTCGGAATGCAGAAACGCAGATCAAACACGGTGATGGCGTCGCCATGTGGGGTGTTCATCGTTTTTGCAACCCGGACTGCGGGAGCTTCCATCCGGGTGTGATCGACAGTAAAACTATCTAACAACGGCATTTAGCCACCTCCGATAAATTTTTTTAAAATAATCTGAACTCTTTGTTCCGGTGCGAGTCTGAGTATATGAAAGACGCGCATTTGTTATCATCATCCCTGTTTTCAGAGATGAAATTTTGGCCACTCCCGAGTGGCCTTTTTCTTTTGGATCAGGCGTGCTTTTCGAGCCACGCGGCAAACGACTCAGTATCGGCCGCTTCAATCTCCTGCTGACGACGCTTTGAAGCCGCGGTTTCAGCAATAAATTCCTCTTCCTGCACTATCTCTAACGGTTCTTCGCGCAGCAGATTGCGGTAAGCCTCGCCCAACGCTTTACCCGTGCCACCAATCCCTGTATCAATCATAGACCGCAGGATCCGCGCGGAAAACGTCAGTTCAGGATTATCAAAGCAAGCAACCAGTTCGTCACAGACTTTTTGATACTCCTCTCCTCCATGGATGCTGTCCAGCGTTTGCGCCACACGTTTCAGGTCACGGAACAGATCTTTACCCACTTTCGGCAGCGGGAACTGGGCGGTTTCACAGCCAATGCCTAGCGTCAGGCCCGGCTTACGTCCTTCCAGAATCACACGATTCCAGTTGGTACGCGTGCACAGCAGTTCATCGCTGCTCATTTCCGGCGCATCCGCCAGAACGCACCACACCATAAACAGATCGAGGAAACGTACCTGCTGCTCATCTACGCCGATTGGCGAGAAGGGGTTAATATCCAGCGAACGCACTTCGATATATTCAATGCCGCCGCGCAGTAGCGCATCTGACGGAGATTCACCACTGCGCGTCACGCGTTTCGGGCGAATAGGCGCGTACAGTTCATTTTCAATCTGCAGCACGTTGCTGTTAATTTGCAGACGTTTGCCGTCTTTCTCCAGTCCGATTGCCGCGTACTCCTCGGAAGGGGTTTTAATCGCGCGCTTTAATCCTGCCACATACTCATGCAAATCGTTAAACGTAATGCCGAGATTGCTTTGCGACTTATTGGTATAGCCCAAATCGCTCAAACGCAGTGACGTCGCATACGGCAGGTAATACATACCACAATCGGTTTTTTCAAATGGCAGAGTTGTGGGCTTTCCTTGCAGGAAGGAAGAACAAATCGCCGGAGATGCACCAAACAGGTACGGAATCACCCAACCAAAACGGTAATAGTTGCGGATCAAGCGGAAGTAACCTGCGGACACTTTCTCTTTGGCATCTTCATCGTCCGTTACACCGCATTTCGCCTGCCAGAATGCCATCGGCAGCGAGAAATTATAGTGAACGCCGGAAATTGTTTGCATCAACGCGCCGTAACGGTTTTTAAGGCCTTCACGGTAAAGCGTTTTCAGACGACCAATATTGGAAGTGCCATACTGCGCCAGCTCAATATCCTGACCTTCCGCAATATAGCAAGGCATGCTCAGCGGCCACATACGCTCATCGCCCAGGTTTCTGGCGGTATAGCGATGCAGGTCACGCATAAACGTGAGCATTTTATGAATGTCGTCGCCCGGAGGAGTAATAAACTCCAGCAGTGCTTCGGCAAAATCCGTGGTTATCCATTTATGCGTCAGCGCTGACCCTAACACATCCGGGTGGCCTGTCGTCGCCAATGAGCCATCAGCATTAACACGCAGCGTTTCGCGCTCCAGACCACGTTGAATCCCCTTTAATGCCTGAGGATGTTTTTCCAGCCAGGCCAATGCCTGTGATACGTCCGGGATCAAATTGACCTCCCGCCTGTCAAAATCGTTTTAATTAGCATAATGGTATTGGTTACCCTACAGGCTATTCCACAACACAATTAGTGCCACCACATAATGCCCTGCGTCGTAACCGCTGCGACCACAACATAACGCAACGCTTTGCCAAGACATAAAAAAAAGAGTACTGGCCCCCACGAGATGCGCATCCACCCCGCTAGCAGGCACAGCAAATCACCTACCACCGGCATCCAGCTTAATAATAGTGTGACAGCGCCATAGCGCCGCAGCCAACCCGTCGCTTTTTCTTGCCATCGTGACGTTTTACGCAACGGGAAGAAACGCCCAAGGATAACGTTAGTTAACCCTCCAAGGCTATTACCCATTGTTGCTGTTAAGACTAAGACCCAAGGATGACTCACCCCGGAAATCAGCAGAGCCACTAAAACAACTTCAGAATTTCCGGGCAACAGCGTAGCACTGAGGAAACTGCTGGCAAACAGTGACAGGAGTGACAGTCCATCACTCACAATAGCCGGACATCCACGGCATCCATACCGGCTGCACGCGCGGCTTGCAGGCCGAAGTCAGCATCTTCGAATACTACACATTGAGCCGGAGCAACCCCCATACGCTCGGCACACAGCAAAAACGTGTCTGGCGCGGGCTTATGTCGTTGTACGTGGTCAGCAGCGACGACGGCATCAAAATAGTGACGTAGCCCCAAATGAACAAGCAGCGCCTCTGCAATGGCGCTTTCGCTCCCGGTGCCAACCGACATTGGCCGACGACCATGCCAGGCTTTCACGACATCAACCAGCGGTAGTGGCTGAACGCTATCCAGCAGCATGCTTTTAACGCTGTCGGTTTTTTCGCGCGCCAGCGCATGGGGATCGAGATCGGCATGATTCAGTTCAATGACCGACTGTGCAATACGCCACGTTGGGGAACCGTTGAGTGCGACCATGGCCTGCTCGTCAAAACGGAGTCCATAGCGCCCTAATACCTCATGCCACGCTTTACGATGCGTTGGCTCGGTATCGAGAATGGTGCCATCCATATCAAAAATCAAACCCGCATAACGTTCGTACATTGTCTTCTCACAAGCCGAATGACCAGACGTTACTTTATCGTAATTGATTGATTTTGTCGCTGACAGCGAATTAAGGATTGTCTTAGGAGTTTGATTCAGAAAAAGAGAGATGGTGCTGGGGATTATTTCGTAGACTATGCGATGAAAATTAGCGGTTATTCAGGAGAAGATGGTGCATCCGGGGGGATTACTCACTGGCGTTCGCCCTACGGGCCGTTGCTAAAGCAACGTTATCCTCCCTGGTGCTTGCGATTATCTCGCAGACCATGAAACAACGGTTTAACTGTTATTTCCGAGAAGATGGTGCATCCGGGAGGATTCGAACCTCCGACCGCTCGGTTCGTAGCCGAGTACTCTATCCAGCTGAGCTACGGATGCATCAGGGAACTTATTTTACTGCCGATATTGATATCACTATAAAAGCAACATCAAGTAAGAGATGGTGCATCCGGGAGGATTACTCGGCTGCGCCTCGCCCTACGGGTCGTTGCTAAAGCAACGCTATCCTCCCTGGTGCTTGCGATTATCTCGCAGACCATGAAACAACGGTTTAACTGTTATCTCGGAGAAGATGGTGCATCCGGGAGGATTCGAACCTCCGACCGCTCGGTTCGTAGCCGAGTACTCTATCCAGCTGAGCTACGGATGCATCAGGGAACTTATTTTACTGCCGATATTGATATCACTATAAAAGCAACATCAAGTAAGAGATGGTGCATCCGGGAGGATTACTCGGCTGCGCCTTGCCCTGCGGGCCGTTGCTGAAGCAACGTTATCCTCCCTGGTACTCGCGATTATCTCGCATACCATGAAACAACAGTTTTGCTGTTATCTCGGAGAAGATGGTGCATCCGGGAGGATTCGAACCTCCGACCGCTCGGTTCGTAGCCGAGTACTCTATCCAGCTGAGCTACGGATGCATCAGGGAAACTTACTTTACTGCAGAGTTGATATCGCTGCTAAAGCAATATCGGATAATATGGTGCATCCGGGAGGATTCGAACCTCCGACCGCTCGGTTCGTAGCCGAGTACTCTATCCAGCTGAGCTACGGATGCAAATGGCGGTGAGGCGGGGATTCGAACCCCGGATGCAGCTTTTGACCGCATACTCCCTTAGCAGGGGAGCGCCTTCAGCCTCTCGGCCACCTCACCAACAACGCCTCTTGCGAGTGCTTCGAAGAACTTGTTTCTGCTCATCGTCGCTGCGTGGCGCACATATTACTTTCTGGGACTTATAAGTCAAACAATTTTTCCAGTGCTTTTATCGTTTGCACATTTCACGCGCAATTAGTCTGCAAAAACAGCAAAAAGAGTGTTTTATCAACAGATAAATTGGCGTTTTCTCGGGGGGAGGGGCAAACAGAATAATCACCAAAAAAGTAAAAAGGGACGCGCTGCGGTGAACACAGAGAGAAATCAGACGAACAAAGGAGGAATCAGGAGGTAAAGCGAAAAGGAAAAGTAACAGAAGTAAGAAAAGAGTGGCGCTAAATCAGGTTGCGCCTCACCAGAAAGGTGAGACGCGAAAACCTTAGTAACTGGACTGCTGCGATTTTTCAGCCTGGATACGCTGGTAGATCTCTTCCCGATGGACAGAAACTTCTTTCGGGGCGTTTACGCCAATGCGTACCTGGTTGCCCTTCACCCCTAAAACTGTCACGGTGACCTCATCGCCAATCATGAGGGTTTCACCAACTCGACGAGTCAGAATCAGCATTCTTTGCTCCTTGAAAGATTAAAAGAGTCGGGTCTCTCTGTATCCCGGCATTATCCATCATATAACGCCAAAAAGTAAGCGATGACAAACACCTAAGTGTAAGCAGTCACGGCATCACATTCTGTTAAACCTAAGTTTAGCCGATATACACAACTTCAACCTGACTTTATCGTTGTCGATAGCGTTGATGCAAACGCTGCGGATTGAAGTCCGCAGCGTCGACTTACGCTTATAATTATTACAGTTTTGCGCTGACCCAGCCTTTCACACTGGCTAACGCTGCAGGCAGAGCTGCGGCATCCGTACCACCGGCTTGCGCCATGTCCGGACGTCCACCACCCTTACCGCCTACCTGCTGAGCGACCATACCAATCAGTTCCCCTGCTTTCACACGGTCAGTCACATCCTTAGACACGCCCGCAATCAGAGAAACCTTACCTTCAACTACCGTTGCCAGTACGATAACGGTAGACCCCAGCTGATTTTTCAGATCATCAACCATGGTACGCAGCATTTTAGGTTCAACATCGGTCAGTTCGCTGACCAGCAGTTTCACCCCGTTAATATCAACCGCTTTGCTGGAAAGATTTGCACTCTCCTGCACGGCAGCCTGTTCCTTCAATTGCTGCAATTCTTTCTCGAGCTGACGCGTACGCTCCAGTACAGAACGTACTTTGTCACCGATATTCTGGCTATCACCTTTCAACAGATGCGCTATCTCGCTTAAACGGTCGCTCTCAGCATGCACAGTATTGATAGCACCTTCACCGGTTACGGCTTCGATACGACGCACGCCCGCGGCAGTACCGGACTCAGAGATGATGCGGAACAGGCCGATATCACCGGTACGGCTGGCGTGAGTACCACCACACAGTTCGGTAGAGAAATCGCCCATGCTCAGCACGCGCACGTGGTCATCATATTTCTCGCCAAACAGCGCCATTGCGCCTTTGGCTTTCGCCGCGTCGAGATCCATGATGTTGGTTTCAATCGGCAGGTTGCGACGAATTTGCGCATTCACCAGATCTTCAACAGCACGAATTTCAGCCGGTTTCATCGCTTCGGTATGAGAGAAGTCGAAACGCAGAATTTTGTCATTAACCAGCGAGCCTTTCTGTGCCACGTGAGTGCCCAGAACCTGACGCAGCGCCGCATGCATCAGGTGCGTTGCGGAGTGATTTAAACGAATACGAGCACGACGCGCTTCGTCTACGTCAGCCTGTACGGCGTCGCCCACTTTCAGAGAACCCGCAGACAGTTTGCCGATGTGACCAATCGCCTGGCCATATTTTTGCGTATCGCTAACCGCAAACGCAAAGCCCGCACCTTTCAGTTCGCCTTTATCACCAACCTGACCGCCGGATTCCGCATAGAACGGCGTCTGGTCAAGGACGACAACAGCTTCCTGGCCTGCATTAATTGCGTCTACCGCTTTACCATCTACAAACAGCGCGGTGACTTTACCGTTCAGTTCCAGATGCTCATAGCCTTTAAATTCAGAGGCACCCTCAACGCGAATCATCGCATTGTAGTCGGCGCCAAAACCGCTGGCTTCACGCGCGCGACGGCGCTGTTCTTCCATTGCGGCTTCAAAGCCCGCTTCGTCAACCTTGATGTTGCGCTCACGGCAAACGTCTGCCGTCAGGTCAACCGGGAAGCCATAGGTGTCATACAGGCGGAAGGCGGTTTCGCCATCCAGCGTATCGCCAGACAGTTTTGCCAGTTCTTCATCCAGCAGAGCCAGACCACGCTCCAGCGTGCGGGCAAACTGCTCTTCTTCGGTCTTCAGAACCTGCTCAACCAGCGCCTGCTGACGCTTCAGTTCTTCACCTGCAGAGCCCATCACCTCGACCAACGGCCCCACCAGCTTGTAGAAGAAGGTGTCTTTCGCGCCCAACATGTTGCCATGGCGCACCGCACGACGAATGATACGACGCAGCACATAGCCACGGTTTTCATTCGACGGCACAACGCCATCGGCAATCAGGAATGCACAAGAGCGGATATGGTCGGCAATCACGCGCAGTGATTTGTTGCTCAGATCGGTAGCACCGGTGACTTTCGCCACGGCTTCAATCAGCGCGCGGAACAGGTCAATATCGTAGTTGGAGTTAACGTGTTGCAACACGGCTGCAATACGCTCCAGACCCATACCGGTATCTACGGACGGCTTCGGCAGCGGTTCCATAGTGCCGTCAGCCTGGCGGTTAAACTGCATGAAGACGATGTTCCAGATCTCAATGTAGCGATCGCCATCTTCTTCTGCGCTTCCCGGAGGGCCACCCCAAATATGGTCGCCGTGGTCGTAGAAAATTTCGGTGCACGGACCGCAAGGACCGGTGTCACCCATCTGCCAGAAGTTGTCGGAAGCATAAGCCGCACCTTTGTTATCACCAATACGGATGATACGTTCGCGCGGAATACCGACTTCTTTCTCCCAGATTTCAAAGGCTTCATCGTCGGTTTCGTAAACAGTTACCCACAGACGCTCTTTCGGCAGGGCAAACCAGTTTTCACCGGTCAGCAGCTCCCATGCATACTGAATGGCGTCGTGTTTGAAGTAGTCGCCGAAGCTGAAGTTACCCAGCATTTCGAAGAAAGTATGGTGACGTGCAGTGTAACCGACGTTTTCCAGATCGTTGTGTTTACCGCCCGCACGTACGCAACGCTGCGAGGTGGTTGCGCGGGAATAATTACGCTTGTCGAGACCAAGGAAAACATCCTTGAACTGGTTCATCCCGGCGTTGGTAAACAACAAAGTAGGGTCATTGTTTGGGACCAGGGAGCTGCTGGCAACTACCTGATGTCCTTTACTGTGGAAAAAATCGAGAAACGCCTGACGGATCTCAGCGGTGCTCTTGCTCATAATTATCCTGAAGAAATCAAGCTAACGAAATGTCATCACCAGCATAGGCACGTAAACGGCGCCGCTGGCAATCGAAAAGTGGGAATAAGATAAGTTTTCTTTGCGGGGAAGTAAAATCCCGTATGCGCTCAATCGTCAAAATTTCGCCATACTGCCTGAATATCTTCCATCAGATAGCCGCGATAGAGCAAAAAACGCTGGACCTTAACCTTTTCTGAAAAATCCACCGGCAAGGGTTCACCATATTTTCTGATGGCCTGCTCTCGCGTCAGCCTCGCCCAGTCAATCTCACATTCACGCATAGCGCGTTCAATGACTTCGCGGGAAATACCTTTTTGTCCCAACTCCTGACGCACGCGGGCGGGTCCATAGCCTTTGCGGCTACGGCTGGCGATAAATTGCTGAACGAAACGGTCGTCATCCAGGTAGCGGCTTTCTATACACCAAGCGATAACCTTATCGTAATCCTCCGGCGTAGCATCAATTTCTTCCGGTCCATTTTTTCCCATCACCGGAGCTGCCAGTTTGCGTCGCAGTTCCTGCTCACTGTGATCGCGCATGGCAAGAATACGCGCGGCACGGTCAAGCAGACGGGAATACGCGGATCGACGAGGCGTTGAATCTGTCATTGTGAACCTTCAGAAATGGAAAAGGGCCGCATCATATGCAGCCCTTTTTATACGATGAAACCAGATTATCAGAAATCTTCGTTCGTTTCTTTTACGTCTTGACCACTATCATCGACGGAGAAGTCCGGCGTTGAATCCTGGTTATTGAGCAGTAACTCGCGAACTTTCTTCTCGATTTCCTTCGCGGTAGCCGGGTTTTCTTTCAGCCAGTTGGTTGCGTTCGCTTTACCCTGACCAATTTTTTCACCGTTGTAGCTGTACCATGCGCCAGCTTTTTCAATCAGCTTCTCTTTCACGCCCAGGTCAACCAACTCACCGTAGAAGTTGATACCTTCACCGTAAAGGATCTGGAATTCTGCCTGTTTAAACGGCGCGGCAATTTTATTTTTCACGACCTTAACGCGGGTTTCGCTACCAATCACGTTATCGCCCTCTTTCACCGCGCCAATACGACGGATATCCAGACGAACTGAAGCGTAGAATTTCAGTGCGTTACCACCGGTGGTGGTTTCCGGGTTACCGAACATAACGCCAATTTTCATACGGATCTGGTTGATGAAAATCAGCAGCGTGTTGGACTGTTTCAGGTTACCGGCCAGCTTACGCATCGCCTGGCTCATCATACGTGCCGCGAGGCCCATGTGAGAGTCACCGATCTCGCCTTCGATTTCCGCCTTCGGCGTCAGTGCGGCAACGGAGTCGACAACGAGAACATCTACGGCACCGGAGCGCGCCAGCGCATCACAGATTTCCAGCGCTTGTTCACCGGTATCCGGCTGAGAACACAGCAGGTTGTCGATATCAACGCCAAGCTTACGGGCATAAACAGGGTCCAGCGCATGTTCTGCATCGATAAACGCACAGGTTTTACCTTCGCGCTGCGCAGCAGCAATAACCTGCAGCGTCAGGGTCGTTTTACCGGAGGATTCAGGACCGTAGATTTCGACGATACGCCCCATCGGCAAACCGCCCGCGCCCAATGCGATATCCAGAGAAAGCGAACCGGTGGAGATGGTTTCCACATCCATGGAACGGTCTTCACCCAGGCGCATGATGGAGCCTTTACCGAATTGCTTTTCGATCTGGCCCAGCGCTGCCGCCAACGCTTTCTGTTTGTTTTCGTCGATAGCCATTAATTACTCCTGTCATGCCACTCTCGGAGTGAACCGCGAATAGTGAAAGATGATGTTCTGTTGATGCGATTATACTGTATGCTCATACAGTATCAAGTATTTTGTAGAAATTGTTGCCACAGGGTCTGTAACGCATAAGTGGTCGCCTGCCTACGCACCGCGTCGCGGTCGCCATTGAAGCATTCCCGGCGCGTGATCCCCTCACCGCTTACGCTGGCAAAGGCAAACCATACTGTCCCGACCGGCTTGTCTTCGCTGCCACCGTCCGGCCCTGCGATACCGCTAATAGAAACGGCAAAATCAGCGCGGGCCGCTTTTAGCGCGCCAATCGCCATTTCGACAACCACCGGTTCACTTACTGCCCCGTGCTGTACCAGCGTCTCTTCTCGCACGCCGATCATCTGCGACTTGGCTTCGTTACTGTAGGTCACAAATCCGCGCTCAAACCAGGCGGAACTGCCGGCGATATCCGTAATGGCTTTCGCTACCCAACCGCCGGTACAGGACTCTGCGGTGGTCATCGTCGCGCCGCGCGCTTTCAATGCCAACCCAACCTGTTCACTTAACTGCATCAGTTCACTGTCGGTCATTTCAGCCTCTGTCAGTTAAAAAAATATGCCGGACAAGATAGCACTTTCACGACAAAGATGGGGATGAGGAGAACATTTTACGAGGGGGATTCAGAAAATAGATGAACCACATTAAAAATAGTGCCAGATGGCGATGCCTGGACGTCTTATCCGGTCTACAAGAGATATCCTCCTGTAGACCGGTAGCGAATAATTACTGTACGCGCGCCAGCGCTACCGCCTGACCTAACTGCCAGACAGCCATCGCGTAATGCGTGCTGTGGTTATAGCGGGTAATGGTGTAGAAATTCGGCAGCCCGTACCAGTATTGATAACCGGTGCCAATATCCAGACGCAGCAGGCTGGCCTGCTGATGGTTACCCAGCGACTGCTGTGGCGTCAGACCTGCGGCCGCAAGCTGAGAAATGCTGTACTGGGTTTTAAACCCGTTAGCCAGCCCTGGCGCCTGGCCATTTGCCGGCACCGCCACCGTATCGCCTTTCACCCAACCGTGGCCTTTAAAGTAGTTTGCTACGCTACCGATGGCATCCTCCGGATCCCACAAGTTAATGTGTCCATCGCCATTGAAATCAACCGCATATTCTTTGTAAGAGGACGGCATAAACTGCCCGTAGCCCATTGCTCCGGCGAAGGAGCCTTTCAGGTCCAGCGGGTCATCGCTTTCATCCCGAGCCATTAGCAGGAAGGTTTCCAGCTCGCCGGAGAAGTATTCCGCCCGACGCGGATAGTTAAACGACAGCGTCGCCAGCGCATCCAGAATACGCGTTTTGCCCATCACACGACCCCAGCGGGTTTCGACACCGATAATGCCGACAATAATTTCCGGTGGTACACCGTAGACCTGCCATGCGCGCTTCAGCGCATCTTCATGCTGGTTCCAGAACGCCACACCATTTTGCACGTTATCCGGCGTGATGAACTGCTTGCGATAGCGCAGCCATGCACCGTTAGGCCCGGCTGGCGGCTGCGTTGTCGGTGCCTGACGGTCCATCAAGCGCAGAACATAGTCCAGACGTTTGGCCTGCGACAGGATCTCCTGCAACTGCTGACGGTCAAAGCCGTGCTTGCTCACCATTTTATCGATGAACTGCTGCGCATTCGGATTATTGGCGAAGTCGCCGCCCGACAGCATGACGTTGTGTTGCGGCTCAAGCAGGAAGCCGCCAGAAGGCGTACCCGTTGTCGTTTGAGTCTCTGAAGGTTTTGGTTTGCTACTACAGGCAGCAAGCAACACACAAAGGGGAAGTAATGCTACATAACGACGCTTGAACATGAGACATCCATTAAACAGATTCAGCCAGAGAGAAGTATGGTAAAGCATCCACCGCCACACAAGGAAGCGGTAGTCGCCCTCCTTCGCAGAATTTACTTCCCCTTTCATCGTTTACCACCCCATTTGCGATCTCTCACGCATTAACTTTCAAATTAAAATATTTATCTTTCATTTTGCGATCAAAATAACACTTTAAAACCTTTCATTGTGATTAAAATAAACCACGTTCTAGCAAATTCCCAACCCCCTACAGGAGAGAATAATGATCGACACCATCACCCTGGGCGCAGAGTGGTTCATCGGGCTGTTCCAGAAAGGCGGAGAAGTATTTACCGGCATGGTAACCGGGATTCTTCCGCTATTAATTAGCCTGCTGGTCATCATGAACGCGCTCATTAACTTTATTGGCCAGCAGCGTATTGAACGTTTTGCTCAGCGCTGCGCCGGAAACCCGCTATCTCGCTATCTGCTGCTGCCGTGCATCGGCACCTTTGTTTTTTGTAACCCGATGACGTTGAGTCTGGGCCGGTTTATGCCTGAGAAGTACAAACCCAGCTACTACGCAGCGGCCTCCTATAGTTGCCACTCAATGAACGGGCTGTTTCCACACATCAATCCCGGCGAACTGTTTGTCTATCTGGGGATCGCCAGCGGCTTGACCACGCTTGGCCTGCCGCTCGGTCCACTCGCGGTGAGCTATCTGCTGGTTGGTCTGGTGACAAACTTCTTCCGCGGCTGGGTGACCGACCTCACCACCTCCATCTTCGAAAAGAAAATGGGCATTCAACTTGAGCAAAAAGTCCATCTGGCGGGAGCGACATCATGACGCGTATTCGTATTGAAAGAGGTACCGGTGGCTGGGGTGGCCCGCTTGAACTGGACGCAACACCCGGCAAGAAAATTGTCTATATCACCGCAGGAACGCGCCCGGCGATTGTCGACAAACTGGCACAGTTAACCGGTTGGCAGGCTATTGATGGCTTTAAAGAGGGCGAGCCTGTAGAAGACGAAATCGGCGCAGCCATCATCGACTGCGGCGGCACGTTACGCTGCGGTATTTACCCAAAACGCCGGATTCCGACAATCAACATTCATTCCACCGGAAAATCCGGCCCGCTGGCGCAGTACATTACCGAAGATATTTATGTCTCCGGCGTCAAAGAAGACAACATTACCGCAGTCGGTGAAGCCGCCGCGACGCCACCACCGGCAGGCACCACGGCGGGTCGCGACTACGACACCAGTAAAAAAATTACCGAACAGAGTGATGGCCTGCTGGCGAAGGTCGGCATGGGCATGGGTTCCGCCGTGGCGGTACTGTTCCAGTCCGGACGAGACACGATTGATACCGTACTGAAAACCATTCTGCCGTTTATGGCATTCGTCTCGGCGCTGATCGGCATCATCATGGCCTCCGGCCTGGGTGACTGGATCGCTCACGGCCTGGCGCCGCTGGCCAGCCATCCGCTGGGGCTAGTGACGCTGGCATTAATCTGTTCCTTCCCGCTGCTGTCGCCGTTCCTCGGCCCAGGCGCGGTGATCGCCCAGGTTATCGGCGTGTTGATTGGCGTGCAGATTGGTCTGGGCAATATCCCTCCACATCTGGCGCTGCCAGCCTTGTTCGCGATTAACGCCCAGGCCGCCTGTGACTTCATCCCTGTGGGGTTATCACTGGCAGAAGCTCGCCAGGACACCGTGCGCGTCGGCGTGCCGTCCGTATTGGTAAGCCGCTTCCTGACCGGCGCACCTACCGTTCTTATCGCCTGGTTTGTTTCCGGCTTTATTTATCAATAAGAGGCTCTCAAAGATGACCGTGATCTATCAAACCACCATCACCCGCATTGGTCAGAGCGCCCCGGATGCACTCTGTGACCAGATGCTGATTACCTTTCGTGAAGGCGCGCCTGCGGATATCGAAGAGTTTTGCTTCATCCACTGCCACGGCGAGCTTAATGGCGTTCTGCAGGCAGGCATTCAGTTTGAGCTGGGCCAGCATCGCTACCCGGTCACCGCCGTCGGAAGCGTGGCAGAACTGAATTTGCGTGAACTGGGGCATATCACCTTGCGCTTCGATGGACAGAGCGAGGCAGAGTTTCCTGGCACCGTACACGTTGCGGGGCCGGTACCGGACGCCATCGCGCCGGGCTGTATTTTGAAATTTATTGCTTAAGCGTAAAGGAGAGAAAAATGAATCAAGTTGCCGTTGTCATTGGTGGAGGCCAGACCCTGGGGGCATTCCTTTGCCGTGGGCTTGCGACAGAAGGATACCGCGTTGCGGTCGTCGATATTCAAAGCGATAAAGCGGCGAATGTGGCGCAGGAAATTAATGCCGAGTTTGGGGAAGGAACTGCTTACGGCTTTGGCGCTGACGCCACCAGCGAACAGAGCGTGCTGGCACTATCACGTGGGGTAGATGAGATATTCGGTCGCGCTGACCTGCTGGTTTACAGTGCGGGTATCGCCAAAGCAGCGTTTATCAGCGACTTTGAACTCGGGGATTTCGACCGCTCGCTGCAGGTGAATCTGGTCGGTTATTTCCTCTGTGCGCGTGAATTCTCGCGCCTGATGATCCGCGACGGCATTAAGGGACGCATTATCCAGATCAACTCAAAATCCGGCAAAGTGGGTAGCAAACACAACTCGGGCTACAGCGCGGCAAAATTCGGCGGCGTGGGCTTAACCCAGTCTCTGGCACTGGATCTGGCGGAATACGGGATTACCGTACATTCGTTAATGCTTGGCAATCTGCTGAAATCGCCGATGTTCCAGTCGTTGCTGCCGCAATATGCCACCAAGCTTGGCCTTAAGCCGGATGAAGTAGAACAGTATTACGTGGATAAAGTCCCACTCAAGCGCGGCTGTGATTATCAGGATGTGCTGGACATGTTGTTGTTCTATGCCAGCCCGAAAGCGTCTTACTGCACCGGACAATCGATTAACGTCACCGGCGGTCAGGTGATGTTCTAATGTTGAATTGCCGGATGGCGGTTTCACCTTATCCGGCCTACGCCCTCCCTGTAGGCCGGGTAAGCGCAGCGCCACCCGGCATATAATCAAGGAGCAATAATATGGTTTCCGCACTGATTACCGTCGCCGCCATTGCCTGGTGCCTACAGCTTGCGCTGGGCGGCTGGCAAATTTCCCGCTTTAATCGCGCGTTCGACAAGCTTTGTCAGCAGGGTCGGGTCGGCGTCGGGCGTTCCGGCGGACGTTTTAAACCGCGCGTTGTGGTCGCTATCGCTCTGGATGAGCAACAGCGGGTAACTGATACGTTATTTATGAAAGGTCTTACCGTATTCGCCAGACCAGCCAAAATTGCCCCGATAATGGGCAAACATCTTGATGAATTACAGCCTGATGTGATCTTTCCCCATGATCCTCTCTCCCAGAATGCACTATCATTGGCGCTTAAACTGAAACATGGATAATTTCGTTATGAATGCTATTAGCTTGCGAAATTATCATTTTGCAACCTATATCCCAAATAATTCGAGTTGCAGGACAAAACGCCTCGGCTGTTTTGAACAGCGCTTGCGCTGGCCCCGAAGGGGTGAGGCCGTAAGGCCGAGTCAAGCCAACGCACATGCAGCTTGAAGTATGACGGGTATATACATAAGTCAGGGTAATCACGCCTATGAAACCTCGTCAGCGTCAGGCTGCCATACTGGAGCATCTGCAAAAGCAGGGAAAATGCTCGGTTGAAGAACTGGCCCACTACTTTGACACAACCGGCACGACCATTCGCAAAGACCTGGTCACTCTGGAAAATGCCGGCACCGTCATTCGTACCTATGGCGGCGTAGTATTAAACAAAGACGAATCTGACCCGCCCATCGATCACAAAACGCTAATCAACACGCATAAAAAAGAGCAAATTGCCGAAGCCGCCGTGCGCTTTATTCACGACGGCGACTCAATCATTCTCGACGCGGGCAGCACCGTTTTGCAGATGGTGCCGATGCTCACCCGCTTTAGCAACATCACCGTGATGACCAACAGCCTGCACATTGTTAACGCCCTTTCGGAGCTGGACAACGAGCAAACTATCCTGATGCCCGGCGGTACGTTTCGCAAAAAATCGGCGTCATTTCACGGACAGCTGGCAGAAAATGCCTTTGAGCAGTTCAGCTTTGATAAACTCTTCATGGGGACCGACGGCATCGATCTGAATGCGGGCGTGACCACCTTTAATGAGGTCTATACCGTCAGCAAGGCGATGTGCAATGCCGCTCGCGAAGTCATTCTAATGGCGGACTCGTCGAAATTCGGGCGCAAAAGCCCCAATGTGGTATGCAGTCTGGAAAGCGTCGACAAGCTGATTACCGATGCGGGCATTGACCCTGCATTTCGTCAGGCGCTGGAAGCAAAAGGGATAGAAGTGATCATAACCGGAGAAACCAATGAGTGATGCACTACTGAATGCTGGCCGTCAGACGTTAATGCTGGAACTTCAGGAAGCCAGCCGACTGCCAGAGCGCCTCGGCGATGACTTTGTTCGCGCCGCCAATACTATCATCCACTGCGAAGGCAAAGTGATTGTCTCCGGAATTGGTAAATCTGGCCATATTGGCAAAAAAATCGCCGCGACCCTCGCCAGCACCGGCACTCCTGCGTTCTTCGTGCATCCAGCGGAAGCATTGCACGGCGACTTAGGCATGATTGAAAGCCGCGATGTGATGCTCTTCATCTCCTACTCCGGCGGCGCAAAAGAGCTGGATCTCATCATTCCGCGTCTGGAAGACAAATCCGTCGCGCTGCTGGCAATGACCGGAAAACCGACCTCGCCATTAGGTCTGGCCGCCAAAGCCGTACTGGATATCTCGGTTGAACGTGAAGCCTGTCCAATGCGTCTGGCACCCACCTCCAGCACCGTCAACACCCTGATGATGGGCGATGCGCTGGCAATTGCCGTGATGCAAGCTCGCGGTTTTAACGAAGAAGACTTTGCGCGTTCTCATCCAGCCGGTGCGCTGGGCGCTCGTCTGTTAAACAAGGTGCACCACCTGATGCGCCGCGACGATGCCGTACCGCAGGTGACGCTCACCACCAGCGTTATGGACGCCATGCTGGAACTGAGCCGCACCGG
The DNA here is from genome assembly GCF_015672735.1 of Citrobacter sp. Res13-Sevr-PEB04-36. GTDB lineage: Bacteria > Pseudomonadota > Gammaproteobacteria > Enterobacterales > Enterobacteriaceae > Citrobacter. Next base: position 52,306 of record NZ_JADABY010000063.1, read on the forward strand.
TCTGGGTCTGGTGGCGGTCTGCGACGAGCAGTCTCTGGTGAAAGGTGTCTTTACTGACGGCGACCTGCGCCGTTGGCTGGTCGGTGGCGGCGCACTCAGCACTGAAGTTCGTGAAGCAATGACCCCGAATGGCGTCACGCTGCAGGCACAAAGCCGTGCGATTGACGCCAAAGAGGTTCTGATGAAGCGCAAAATCACTGCCGCACCGGTGGTGGATGAAAACGGCAAACTCACCGGCGCGATTAACCTGCAGGATTTTTATCAGGCAGGCATTCTCTAATCCTTCAGCCCCAGACGCTTCGCCAGCCGATGCAGGTTGGCGACGTCGGTTTCCAGCGCCCGCGCGCTTGCCGCCCAGCTATGGTTATTCTGCGCCAATGCCCGGCGGATCATCTCCCGCTGAAAAGACTCCGTGGCTTCGCGCAGGTTGTGATTGAGCGGGATCTCCACCATAGCGTCGGCTTCAGCCTGCGGCGTATGTGCCTCTTCCTGTAGGGCAAAATGCTGCGGCTCCAGCACCACTTCATCCCCTGCCCTTGTCGCCCTCGCCAGCACCACCGCACGATGAATAGCATGTTCCAGCTCACGCACGTTACCCGGCCAGCCGTAGTTCAACAGATGACGACGCGCACCAGGGCTTAGCACCACGCGGGAAAGCCCCAGCCGCAGCCGGCACTGTTCGCAAAAATAACCTGCCAGCAAAACCACATCTTCACCGCGCTCACGCAGCGGCGGCACCGAAAGGGGAAAAACGCTCAGGCGGTGGAACAGGTCGGCGCGGAAATTCCCGGCCAACACCTCTTCGCGTAAATCACGGTTGGTGGCCGCCAGCACGCGAACATCCACCCGCAGGCTGCGATCGTCACCCACTCGCTGAATATCACCGTACTGCAACACGCGCAGCAGCTTGGCCTGCAACGCCAGTGACAGTTCGCCAATCTCGTCCAGGAACAGCGTGCCGTTGTCCGCCATTTCAAACTTGCCGCTACGGTTGCTGATGGCCCCGGTAAAGGCGCCTTTCACATGGCCAAACAATTCGCTTTCCGCGACGCTTTCTGGCAACGCGGCACAGTTGAGGTACACCAGCGGATTCACCGCACGCGGCGAGCCTTCATGGATTGCTTTCGCCACCAGCTCTTTCCCGGTTCCCGTTTCACCGCTGATTAAGACGTTAAGATCGGAGCCTGCGACAATCTCAATCTCTTTTTTCAGCTGCATCATATTAGGCGACAGGCCAATCATCTGCGTTTCCGTCACCTGTTCGAAAGCGGTGGACGAGCCCGGCAGCATATTCTGGCTTTCCAGCTGTTCAATCAGCAGCGCATTGCTCAGCGCCCCCGCCGCCAGTGCGGCAATCAACCTAAGCTCTTCATCGCTGAAGACATCGAACTGGTCTGGCTCCATGCCATCCAGCGTCAGCGCGCCAATCAAATTTTGTCCGGCAAACAGCGGCAGCCCAATGCAGGCATGGACCTTCAGGCTTTCCTGGCCGGGGATCAGCCCATCGTACGGATCGGGCAAATCGCTGTCGGCGGGAAAACGCACCACGTCCCCGGCGCGGGCAATCGCTTCCAGACGCGGATGCCCCTCCAGCGTAAAACGTCTGCCGAGAACATCCTGCGCCAGCCCGTCGATCGCCAGCGGAATAAACTGTCGTGATTCATAGCGCAGCAGCGCCGACGCATCACACTCCAGCACCTGACGCAGCGTGGTGATCAGGCGTTGAAAACGATCCTGATGCCCAATACCGCTTTGTAATTCAATGGCGATACCCGCCAGCACGTCAACGGAAAAACTCATGGCTACCTCATTGTCATTTTGACAATGCATATTGTCATATTGACAACAAAAAGCATAGTCATTTTGACAATCAATTTAGAGGGGTAAAACATTAAATTGTTATAAATCAATAAAATAAAAAGTTGGCACGCAACCTGCAATAAGCAAAACATCTTTTTTAGAAACACGCTAAATTAATTACTGAGGTTGCTATGTCTATTCTGGTTAAAAATAACATTCATTGGGTTGGCCAACGTGACTGGGAAGTTCGTGATTTCCACGGGACCGAATACAAAACGCTGCGCGGTAGCAGCTACAACAGCTATCTTATCCGTGAAGAAAAAAATGTCCTGATCGATACAGTAGACCACAAGTTTAGCCGTGAATTCGTGCAGAATCTGCGCAATGAAATTGACCTGGCAGATATTGACTACATCATCATTAACCATGCAGAAGAAGACCACGCCGGTGCGCTGACCGAGCTGATGTCCTGCATCCCGGACACCCCGATTTACTGCACCGCTAACGCTATTGACTCCATCACCGGTCACCACCATCACCCGGAATGGAACTTCAACGTGGTAAAAACCGGTGACTCACTGGATATCGGTAACGGCAAACAGCTGATCTTCGTTGAAACCCCGATGCTGCACTGGCCGGACAGCATGATGACTTACATGACCGGTGACGCCGTGCTGTTCAGTAACGACGCCTTTGGTCAGCACTACTGTGACGAACGTCTGTTCAACGACGAAGTGGATCAGACTGAACTGTTCGAACAGTGCCAGCGCTACTACGCCAACATCCTGACGCCGTTCAGCCGCCTGGTCACGCCGAAAATCACGGAAATCCTCGGCTTCAACCTGCCGGTTGACATGATTGCCACCTCTCACGGTGTGGTATGGCGCGACAACCCAACGCAGATCGTTGAGATGTACCTGAAATGGGCGGCGGATTATCAGGAAGACCGCATCACCATTTTCTACGACACCATGTCCAACAACACCCGTATGATGGCCGACGCCATTGCCCAGGGCATCAACGAAGTTGACCCGAACGTGGCAGTGAAAATCTTTAACGTCGCCCGCAGCGATAAAAACGAAGTCCTGACAAACGTCTTCCGCTCTAAAGGCGTGCTGGTCGGTACTTCCACGATGAACAACGTGATGATGCCGAAGATCGCCGGTCTGGTCGAAGAGATGACCGGCCTGCGTTTTCGCAATAAACGCGCCAGCGCCTTCGGCTCACACGGCTGGAGCGGCGGTGCGGTAGACCGTCTGTCCACGCGTCTGCAGGATGCTGGTTTTGAAATGTCCCTGAGCCTGAAAGCCAAATGGCGCCCGGATCTGGATGCGCTGGAACTGTGCCGTCAGCACGGTCGTGAAATTGCACGTCAGTGGGCGCTCGCTCCACTGCCGGAAACCAGCGTCAAAGCCGCAACCAAAGAGGAAGAGTGCGCCTGTGCCGCCGCCGCGGCCGCTGACCTCGGACCTTGCATGCAATGCAGCGTTTGCCAGTGGATCTACGATCCAGAGAAAGGTGAACCGCTGCAGGATGTCGCACCGGGTACACCGTGGAGCGACGTGCCGGAAAACTTCCTGTGCCCGGAATGTTCATTAGGCAAAGACGTCTTCGACGTACTGGCTACGGAGGCAAAATGAGCCGCGGAATTGTCATTATTGGTTCGGGCTTCGCCGCCCGCCAGTTAGTCAAAAATATCCGTAAGCAGGATGCGACTGTCCCGCTGACCCTGATTGCCGCTGACAGCATCGACGAGTACAACAAGCCCGATCTCAGCCATGTTATCAGCCAGGCACAGCGTGCCGACGACCTCACCCGCCAGTCGGCGGGGGAGTTTGCCGAACAGTTTAATTTGCGCCTGTTCCCGCACACCTGGGTGACCGACATCGATGCCGATGCTCACGTAGTGAAAAGCCAGGACAAGCAGTGGCAGTATGACAAGCTGGTGCTGGCTACGGGGGCATCAGCCTTTGTACCGCCGGTGACCGGACGTGAGTTAATGCTCACACTGAACAGCCAGCAGGAGTATCGCGCCTGTGAAACGCAACTGCGCGATGCGCAGCGAGTCCTGATTGTTGGCGGTGGTTTGATTGGCAGCGAGCTGGCGATGGATTTCTGCCGCGCCGGTAAAGCGGTAACGCTTATCGATAACGCCGCCAGCATTCTGGCCTCGTTAATGCCGCCAGAAGTCAGCAGCCGTTTGCAGCATCGTCTGACCGATATGGGCGTACACCTGCTGCTGAAATCACAGTTGCAGAGTCTGGAGAAAACCAGCACCGGTATTCGCGCCACGCTCGATCGTAACCGCAGTGTAGAGGTTGATGCGGTGATTGCCGCAACCGGTCTGCGAGCAGAAACCGCGCTGGCGCGTCGCGCCGGGTTAACCATCAATCGCGGCGTTTGCGTCGACAGCTATCTGCAAACCAGCCACCCGGATATTTACGCCCTCGGTGACTGCGCAGAAATTAATGGTCAGGTCCTGCCGTTCCTGCAGCCGATTCAGCTCAGCGCAATGTATCTGGCGAAAAACCTGCTCGGCGGCAATGCTCCGCTGAAACTGCCGGCCATGCTGGTAAAAATCAAAACGCCTGAGCTGCCATTACACCTGGCAGGGGAAACCCAGCGTCGCGATCTGAACTGGCATATTGCGGCTGAAGCAGAAGGTATGGTCGCCAGAGGAATGAACAGCGAAGGCCAACTGTGTGCCTTCGTGGTGAGCGAAGATCGTATGAAGGAGGCCTTCGCGCTGCTGAAAACACTGCCCGTGTAAACAATGTTGTGCCATTGCTTGTTTTATTAACCTCACGCACACGGATGTGTGTTGCCACTTGTCGGTATGCCCCGACTTGCTTTTCTTGCCCCGCCAGTCCCGGGGCTTTTTTTATTTTTACGGCAATGCCCGCGCCGCGGCAATCACGCCCTGCCCCAGCGACAATCCCCCATCCCCTGCCGGTAAACGCTGCGGGAACAGTAACGTAAAATCATGCAGATAAAACGCCAGACGGGCTGACAGCAAACGGTTATGCATCACGCCACCGCTAAATACCAGTGTCGTAATACCGCGCAACTGTGCCTGTTGGCGCATCAGCGTGGCAAACCCACGCGCCAGCGCATCATGGAAAGCCCAGGCGCGTTCAGGGGGGGTCGCCTGCCAGTTCAGCCACTGCTGCCAGAAAACCGCCAAATCCAACTGGTTGTTGTTAAGCGGTATGGCGACCGGGTGTTCAACGCCTGCACATTGTGACGCTAACGCCTCCAGCGCACAGGCGGCCTCGCCTTCATAGCTCAGGGATTGCGGTGCGCACTGCAGTGCGGCGGCAACTGCATCAAACAAGCGTCCACACGATGATGCCAACGGCGCGTTGATCCCACGCTCGATGGCGCGAGCCAGTACGCTCCAGTTTTGTTGCTGCACGAAAGCCGTTTCCGGATAACGCTGCCAGTCAGGCACAAAGCGCAGACACTGCGCCAGCAGATTGCGCCACGGCTGTTTTGCCGCCAGATCGCCACCCACCAGCGCTACCGCGGGCAAGCCACCAAGGTGTTCGCATTCGCGATAATTCACCCGCAGGCACTCCCCGCCCCACAGCGCACCGTTTTCGCCCATGCCGATACCGTCCAGCGTCAGGGCAATGACATCGCCGCCGTTCAACGGCCAGCCGTGCTCAGCCAGGCACGCCGCAGCATGCGCATGATGATGCAGCACCGTTTCAATTGGCAACGTCATCTCACGGGCCCACTGGCTGGAAACGTAGCCCGGATGCGCGTCGCAGACGATACGCTGCGGGGTAAAATCATAAATATTCTGGATAAGATGCAGCGCATCGCGCCACTGATGCTGAATGCCATCATCGCTCAGGTCACCCAGATGCTGGCTAATCACCGCCTGTTCCCCCCGGACCAGACAGAAGGTATTTTTCAGATCCGCGCCTAAGCACAGCATCGGCGGCACGTCGCGAAAACCTGGCGGCAGCGCCACGGCATCCGGCACATAGCCCCGGGAACGGCGCAGCATCTCCCCACTTTCGCACACCACCGAGTCATCCATACGCTGCACAATCTCGCGGTTATGCAGCAAAAATCCGTCGGCAATGTCGTGCAAATCGTCCAGCGCCTGCGCATTGGTAATGGCCGGCGGCCTGCCGCTAAGGTTGCCGGAGGTCATCACCAGCGGCCTCTTCATCTCCTGCAACAGCAAATGCTGTAACGGGTTGGCAGGCAGCATGACGCCGACCTCGGTAAGTCCTGGCGCAATCCCTTCGCACAGTGAAACCACATACTGTTTATTGACCAACACGATGGGGGCAGCGGGCGTAGTCAGCAAACGCCGTGCCGCTTCTGGCAGTCCGTCGTCACCCGGCAGCATTACCGCCAGCGGTTTAGCCGGGCGATGTTTACGCCGACGGAGCAGCGCCACGGCATTGTCGTTGCGCGCATCACAGACCAGATGAAACCCACCAATACCTTTAACCGCCACAATGCCGCCGGCTTTCAACCGCGTGACCGCCGCCTGTAGCGCCTGTTCTTTTTCCGCTCGCTCGTCTGCGCTTATCCACGCCAGATGCGGGCCACACGCCGGGCAGGCGACAGGCTGGGCATGAAAACGACGATCATACGGATCGCGGTATTCAGCATCGCATTGTGGGCACAACGGGAATGAAGCCATGACGGTAAACGGACGGTCATACGGCATTGCGCGAATAATGGTGAAGCGCGGGCCGCAGTGGGTACAGTTGATAAAAGGGTAACGATAACGGCGTTCGCCGGGGGTGTTCATTTCAGCAAGACATTCAGGGCAGGTTGCGGCGTCCGGTACGATCTGCGTATTCATCGTTCCGCCAGCACTTTGGCGGATAGAGAAATCTGCGGGTCGTTGTTGCCAGACAAACGGCGCACTCTCGACGCTATCAATCCGCGCCAGCGGCGGGCAGTGCTGATGCAGTTCGGCAATAAATTGCGCTGCATCTTCGAGCAAACGCACCACCACCCCGTCGCCGTCGTTACAGACGTCGCCATGCAGCTGTAACCGCTGCGCCAGTTGCCAGACAAAGGGTCGGAACCCAACGCCCTGTACCTTACCGCGAATGCGCAGCTCTACACCGGAGTGGTTGCTTAGTGTCATGTTAAATTCCCGCGGTAGTGTATCCCTGAAATATCTGTTTGCCGGATGGCGGTTTCGTCTTATTCGGCCTACGTGTTATTGCCCTGTAGGCCTGATAAGCGTAGCGCCATCAGGCAGGTATTTTACGCGGATTTTGGATAATCAGAACAGCAAAGATGCGGTGGAGTCCAGCGCCGCACGACGACGTTTTTCCGCGCTCAGCTGCTCCAGTTTATTACGATCGACATAAATCAGCGCATGCGTCGGGCAGACTTCCATACAGGCTGGACCGGCTTCGCGAGTGTGACACAGGTCGCATTTGTTGGCTTCGGCTTTTTCAGCACGCACGTTCAGACCCGCGCCGCTGTTACGAATAACCGGACGGACAACCACTTCCATTGCGCCATAAGGACAAGCGACCACGCAGGTTTTACAGCCAATGCAGCGTTCCTGCATCACGTGGACAAAGCCTTTATCGCGGCTAATTGCACCGTTCGGGCAGACGTTGGCACACGGCGCATCTTCACACTGACGGCACAGCGTCGCGGTAGAGACGTTAACGCCTTTGATCACGTGAATGCGCGGTAAAAAGGTTTCAGGGGTCAGCGATGCGCAGTCCTGGTTATCCTGGTGGGATACCACGCAGGCCACTTCACAGGTACGGCAACCAATGCATTTATTGGCGTCTGCAATGATGAAACGGTTCATCAAATTCTCCAGCAATGACAGATTATCTGCCGAAGCATTCATAAATCGTGCCAGAATTTAATTAACTGTTATTAAAGGATTTTTATTTTAGATAGCACCGGTATCGCGTGTCATCGTCACTAGTGACGATGACAAATGACAGCATCAGCGTGAAAGTGTCGGAGCTAGAGAAGCACGAGGGATAAGCTCGCCGGTAAAGTTTTTCGCTGGCGTAAAGGCTCCGCCGTCCAGCATAAAGATCAGGCGTCCTATCGTTTCCTGGACCATCTCCGTGACCGGGATTTTGACGCTGGCAAGCGCCGGAATGGTGTACGGCGCAAGGGCTATATCATCGAAGCCAATCACCGACACCTGCGCGGGAATATTAATGCCCTGCTCGTGCAGCTGCTTCATCGCGCCAATCGCCATATCATCATTGCTGGCCACCAGCGCGGTGAAGTTTACCTTGCGTAAAAGTAAGGTTTTAACGCCTTCAGCGCCACAGGCTGGCGTCCATTTACCCTTCACAATCAAATCATTATTCAACGGAATGCCGTGCTGCGCCAGCGCGTCTTTGTAACCGGAAAGTCGCTCCACGCCGGTGGGCGAATCCATCGAACCGGTAATAAAAGCAATCTCAGTATGTCCGGCACGAATCAACTGCGTGACGGCATTAAAGCTGGTCTGTTTTTGATCGCACCAGACACAATGGCTGGTGTTTTTACGCAGCCGTCGGTTAAGCACCATAATGGGCTGGGGGTGCGCATCGATAATCTCGTCGATGTCATCCACACTGAGAAAACGCGGATAGATCATGACAGCGTCACAGCGCAGGTCGAGCAGATATTGAATCGCCTGACGCTCTTCCTCGGCACTATGTTTACCGTCGGCCAGCAGAAGCTGGCGTCCTTTATCCTCCGCCATACGCGCAGTGTGAAATAGCAACTCGCTAAAATAAACGCCGTGATACAGGGTGTTGGTCACTACCAGACCCAGCGTCTGCGTGCTCTTCGCCGCCAGGCTGCGCGCCAGCAAATTGGGACGATAGCCACTCTCGTCAATAGCCTGGAACACGCGGTCTTTGGTCTCCTGGCTGACGTAGCCGTTCCCCGAAAGCACCCGGGAAACCGTAGCTTTCGACACGCCAGCACGCTTCGCCACTTCCAGCATCGTGGTCATATTACTCATCCCTCTTTACTCAATGTGCCGCAGTGTACTGCACCGTTTCGCCGCTGTCCTTGCTGCTCAATCGCAGAACGCGTTATCTGGTGATCGTAGTCACAAATACAAAAAATGATCAAAATATAATCTTGCACAAATTACATAAATTAAACATTATTTTGTGGAACCGGTTTCCTATCAATGTTTCATCATCACCAACATAAGACGAAAATAAACGGTAAGACATTACCTACCCTACTGATAAAACAGGATTAAATCCGATGTCTAAAAATTATGCAGCGCTGGCGCGCTCGGTTGTGACAGCTCTGGGCGGCGTCGAGAACATCACCGCAGTAACCCACTGCATGACCCGTTTACGTTTCGTTATCAAAGATGATTCGCTGGTCGACAGCACCACGTTAAAAACGCTCAATGGCGTGCTCGGCGTGGTGCGTAGCGACAATCAGTGCCAGGTAATCATTGGTAATACCGTGTCACAGGCGTATCGCGAGGTCGTCAGCCTGCTACCGGGCGAGATGCAACCCAGCGAACCCACAGGCAAACCCAAACTGACGCTCAAGCGCATTGGTGCAGGGATCCTCGACGCGCTGATCGGCACTATGTCCCCGCTGATCCCGGCGATTATCGGTGGATCGATGCTGAAGCTGCTGGCAATGATCCTCGAAATGACCGGCGTGCTGCAAAAAGGCTCCTCGACGCTGACTATCCTGACAGTAATCGGCGACGGCGCATTCTTCTTCCTGCCGCTGATGGTCGCCGCCTCAGCCGCCATTAAATTCAAAACCAATATGTCGCTGGCTATCGCCATTGCAGGCGTGCTGGTGCATCCGAGCTTTATTGAGCTGATGGCTAAAGCCGCACAAGGCGAGCACGTTGAGTTCGCACTGATCCCGGTCACGGCGGTGAAATACACCTACACGGTGATCCCGGCGCTGGTCATGACCTGGTGCCTGTCGTACATCGAACGTTGGGTGGATCGCATTACACCAGCCGTAACCAAAAACTTCCTGAAGCCGATGCTGATCGTACTGATCGCCGCCCCGCTTGCCATCGTCTTAATTGGCCCGATTGGCATCTGGATCGGCAGCGCGATCTCCGCGTTGGTGTACACCATTCACGGCTATCTGGGCTGGCTGTCGGTGGCCATTATGGGCGCACTGTGGCCGCTTCTGGTGATGACCGGCATGCACCGCGTCTTTACCCCCACCATTATTCAAACCATTGCCGAAACCGGTAAAGAAGGCATGGTTATGCCGTCTGAAATTGGCGCCAACCTGTCTCTGGGTGGATCTTCTTTAGCAGTCGCCTGGAAAACCAAAAACCCGGAACTGCGTCAGACAGCATTAGCCGCGGCGGCCTCCGCCATTATGGCAGGGATTTCCGAGCCGGCGCTGTACGGCGTGGCGGTACGTCTGAAACGTCCGCTGATTGCCAGTCTTATCAGCGGCTTTATCTGCGGTGCCGTCGCCGGGATGGCCGGGCTGGCGAGCCACTCGATGGCTGCACCAGGCCTGTTCACCAGCGTACAGTTTTTCGACCCGGCCAATCCGATGACCATTGTCTGGGTATTTGGCGTCATGGCGCTGGCGGTAGTACTGTCGTTTGTCTTAACGCTGCTGCTCGGCTTTGAGGATATTCCCGTCGAAGATGCGGCCGCGCAGGCCAGAAAAAATCAGGCTGCGCAGCCGGGAAATATCAATGGCGCCAGCATCTGACGGGTACTAACTGAGGTTTATTATGTCTGTTTTTCCGCAAGGATTTTTATGGGGTGGCGCACTGGCCGCCAACCAGTCTGAAGGGGCGTATCGGGAAGGCGGCAAAGGGCTGACTACCGTGGATATGATCCCCCACGGCGCACATCGGATGCCGGTCAAACTGGGTCAGGAAAAGCGCGTTCAACTGCGGGGTGACGAGTTTTATCCCAGCCATGAAGCGATTGATTTTTATCATCGCTATAAAGACGATATCGCCCTGATGGCAGAAATGGGGTTCACGGTGTTTCGTACCTCAATTGCCTGGAGTCGGCTCTATCCGAACGGGGATGAACTGACGCCGAATCAGGAAGGCATCGATTTTTATCGCTCGGTGTTTGCCGAGTGCAAAAAGTACGGTATTGAGCCGTTAGTGACGTTGTGCCACTTTGATGTACCGATGCACCTGGTCACCGAATACGGCTCCTGGCGTAACCGCAAAATGGTCGAGTTTTTCACCCGCTACGCCCGTACCTGCTTCGAGGCCTTTAACGGTCTGGTGAAATACTGGCTGACGTTCAATGAAATCAACATCCTGCTGCACAGCCCTTTTTCCGGCGCGGGACTGGTGTTTGAAGCGGGTGAAAATCAGGATCAGGTGAAATACCAGGCCGCGCACCACGAACTGATTGCCAGCGCACTGGCAACCAAAATCGCCCATGAAATCAATCCGCACAACCAGGTCGGCTGCATGCTGGCTGGCGGAAACTTCTACCCCTACTCATGCAAACCGGAAGATGTGTGGACCGCGCTGGAAAAGGACCGTGAAAACCTGTTCTTTATTGATGTACAGGCGCGTGGTGCTTATCCCACTTACTCAGCACGCGTGTTTCGCGACAAGGGCGTAGTGATTGAGAAAGCCCCGGAAGATGACGACATCCTGAAAAACACCGTCGATTTTGTCTCCTTCAGCTATTACGCCTCGCGCTGCGCCTCGGCAGAAATGAACACCGGCAACACCAGCGCCGCCAACGTGGTGAAGTCGCTGCGCAATCCGTACATTGCAGCCAGCGAATGGGGCTGGGGAATTGACCCGCTGGGCCTGCGCATCACCATGAACATGATGTATGACCGCTACCAGAAACCGCTGTTTCTGGTTGAGAACGGACTGGGGGCAAAAGATGAAATCGATGCCAACGGCGAGATCAACGATGACTATCGCATCCGCTATTTACGCGACCATATTCGCGCCATGGCAGACGCCATTGAAGACGGCGTGCCGCTGATGGGTTACACCACCTGGGGCTGTATCGATCTGGTTTCCGCCTCTACCGGCGAGATGAGCAAACGCTACGGTTTTGTCTATGTCGACCGCGATGACGCAGGCAATGGCACGCTGACGCGGACCCGCAAGAAATCATTCTGGTGGTACAAAAAAGTGATCGCCAGCAACGGGGCTGAGCTGGACTGATCGTCGGGCCGGATGGCGCTTGCTATCCGGCCCACATGTTCACCCGCCACGAACATCCCCCCTTCCTTTCCGTTTCATTTTTTACATTCATTTTTCTGGATCGTCATTCCATTCTGCGGTTTGCTGTCGCGCATTATTACTGGCATTTTATTCAGTAGTTTTTACTTTTCACCGTTCGTAACAAGGAAACGTTCATGTCTACTGATAATGTTCAAATACCAATGATTATCGCCAAACCCGTGCGTCGTTTAAAAGTGGGTTACGTCAGAAGACGCTACGAAGATCGCCGTACCGGATTCACCCTGCGTATCAGTCGACACGCCTCATTAACGCTGAATGGCGACTGGCTGGAACAGGCGGGTTTTCCGACAGGCACAGAGGTGAATGTTTCGGTGATGCAGGGGAAATTAATTATTGAGCAGGCAACTGAATAACGGCTGGATATGTAAAGGCGGAACAGGCCGGATGCCGCGCGTGGCTGACATCCGGCGCTGGGAATGCTTACTCTTCTGGTGCTTCTAACTCGGCAAATCCACCATGGCCTTCCCAACCGGCTAATCGCTGATACACGGTCTCGACCGCCTCTTTGATTGGCTGCGTCATCGGGTAATAAAAGCCGACAATATCCGGTTGAATGCCGAGGAAAATCACCTCGCCAACATCTTCTTTGAGCTGATCAACCAAATAGTTCAACGGCATATTATGGGTGGTCATCATGAACATCTCGGCAATATCATCGGGATCGATAATGCGAATCTCGCCGGGATTGAGTCCCATGTCAGTGGCATCAACAATCAGCAGACGTTCCGGGCGCAGTTCGCGGATCGCGACGATGTCATTTTCTGGCGCACTTCCGCCGTCGATGACCACCCAGTTGCCTTTAGGCTCAGCGGCGCACATTTCAGCCAGCAGCGGACCCGCACCGTCGTCACCCATCATGCTGTTACCGACACACAATAAAACGTCAATCACGGTGTCTCCTCACCATCAGATAGATGGCGCTTTCCTGGTGAATGTCATGCAGCATGCTGAGCACCAGCTTGCTCCATTCCTGCTGTTGCGGCGTCTGCGCGGCGAGCGCGTCATCAAAGGCACGCGCCAGCATCTGCACATGGTTAAAATCGATGACGATTTCACCGTACTTCGGCACGCCTTCCATCTTACGTCGAGCTTCGCTTCCTTCGGCAAGCGTGGCAATCCACGCCAGATAGTCATCCCACGGGCAGGTTAACGCCGCTTCCAGGCAGTCGATTATGCCTAAGTGGTGACCAATCGCCAGGCTGTAATAGACAACCTGCTGCGCCTCGGCGGGCGTTGCATCGTTCTCATCAATAAACTTACGGCTCAGTTGACTGAACACCACCGTTTCACTCATCGGATACGCGCCTCTTCTACAACATGATTAAGATGCGTGACGATCTCGGTCAGACGCGGATCGTTTTCCGCTTCCAGCCAGCGCGCCACCTGTTGCTCACCCTGCCCCAACTGATTCATATAGTCATCGGCAATCTGACGACCATAGCGATAACCCGCCAGACGACGCGCTTCGCGATCGACCTTCACGCGCAGCGGCTGAACCATATCCGGGTGCAGAATTTCCGCAGGCTGTGCATCCAGTTCACCCGGCGCACGTGCGTGAATTTTCTGCTCCAGCAGGCCAAGCGCCATCGCAAAGCCGTACAATGTGGCGGCAGGCGTCGGTGGGCAACCGGGAATATACACATCTACAGGGACGATTTTGTCGGTGCCGCCCCATACGCAGTATAAGTCGTGGAAGATACCGCCGCTGTTGCCGCAGGCCCCATAGGAGATACAAATTTTCGGGTCCGGGGCAGACTGCCAGGCACGCAGCGCCGGAGAACGCATCGCACGCGTTACCGCACCGGTGAACAGCAGAATGTCTGCATGGCGCGGCGACGGAACCACTTTGATGCCAAAACGTTCGGCGTCAAACAGCGGGGACAAGGTGGCGAAGATTTCGATTTCGCAACCGTTGCAGCCACCGCAGTCGACGCGGTAAACGTACGCTGAACGCTTGATGCTTTTCAGCAATGACGCTTTCATGCTGGCAATGGATTCATCCACGGTCATCGGGACCGGAATTCCGTTGGCATCACGTGGGCCTAATAAATTGCTCATCAGCTGGCCTCTTTCATATGGCGAGTCAGTTCAATACGGTCAGACGGCACCAGGCATTTCTGGCGCTTACAGTCCGGGCAGGTCTCAAAGCCTTCACGGTGATTTTCCGCACGGGAATCACCGTTATGCTTCAGTAACGCAATGGCGTAATCAATCTCTTTTTGCACCGCAAAAGGACGGTTACAGACGCGGCAATTACACAGCGCAAAACGAGACTGCTGCAGGAAATCTTCTTTCTTCCATACCGCCAGCTCATACTCCTGCGACAGCTTGATCGCCGCCGTCGGGCAGACTTCTTCACAGCGGCCACAGAAAATGCAGCGCCCGAGGTTGAACTGCCACGCCAGCTCATTGGTGACCAGATCAGTTTCTACCGTCAGCGCGTTAGACGGGCACGCATTGATACAGGCCGCACAGCCAATACACTGCTGCGGATTATGTTCCGGCTTACCGCGGAAGTTTTTATCAACCGCAATCGGCTCCAGCGGGTAAGACGACGTTGGTGCCCCGGTTTTGATGACTTTTTTGATAAAAGTAAACATGGCGATTCCTTATTTCAGCGGCGAGTTTTTACGCTCAATGCTGTAGCGCTCAAGTTCTTTGTACGGCACGACTTTGCTCTTCTTCTTACGTACATCGACCACGGTCATACGGTCAGTACAGGAGTAGCAAGGATCGAGGCTACCGATAATCAGCGGGGCATCGGAGACGGTGTTACCGCGCAGCATGTAACGCAGCGTCGGCCAGTTGGCGTAGGTGGCCGCACGACAGCGCCAGCGATACAGCTTCTGGTTGTCGCCGGTCATGCTCCAGTGGATGTCATCGCCACGCGGTGCTTCGGCAAAGCCCAGTGCGAAGCGGTGCGGAATATAGGTAAAGCCTTCCACCGCCAGCGGGCCGCCCGGCAGGTTATCGAGACCAAAATCGATCATGTTGAGCGCGGTATAAACTTCGTTGATACGCACTTTCAGACGGGAAATGACGTCGCAGCCCTGCTCGCTGTGCACTTCCATCGGCAGTAAACCGTAACCGACGAACGGGTGGTCCGCGCGGGTATCACGCGCGTGACCGCTGGCGCGCACCATTGGCCCGACGTTACTGAAGTCGCGAGCGATTTCCGGGTCCAGACGACCAATGCCGACGGTGCGCTGTTCCATGTTCGGCGTACTGAGCAGCATGTCGACCAGATCCTGTACATCACGACGCATTTGCTGCGCCAGCTGACGGGTCTGGATCATGTCCTCTTTCAGCAGGTCACGACGGATGCCGCCGATCAGGTTCATGCCGTAGGTTTTACGCGCCCCGGTGAGGATCTCCGCCATTTTCATCGACGTTTCACGCACGCGGAAGAACTGCATAAAGCCGGAGTCAAAGCCGGTGAAGTGGCACGCCAGGCCAAGGTTCAGCAGGTGCGAGTGCAGACGTTCCACTTCCAGTAAAATGGCGCGGATCATCTGCGCACGTTCCGGCACCACAATCCCCATCGCATTTTCCACGGAGGTGGTGTACGCGGTGCTGTGGGCAAAACCACAAATACCGCATACGCGATCCGACAGGAACGTCACTTCGTTATAACCCATACGGGTTTCCGCCAGTTTCTCCATGCCGCGGTGGACATAGAACAGACGGTAGTCGGCGTCGATGATGTTTTCGCCATCAACAAACAGGCGGAAGTGACCCGGTTCATCGGAGGTGACGTGCAGCGGGCCAATCGGCACCACGTTATTTTTCTTGTCACCCAGTTCGTTGATGAACTCGTAGGTTTCGGCATCGGTAGTCGGCGCCGGGCGCTGACGGTAATCCATGCTGTCTTTACGCAGCGGATAGAGTTCGTCCGGCCAGTCGTCCGGCAGTACCAGACGGCGTTCGTCCGGTAACCCTACCGGGATCAAACCGTACATGTCGCGCACTTCACGCTCGCCCCAAACGGCGGCCGGTACGCGCGGCGTCACGGACGGGAACTCCAGTTTATTGGCGTCGACTTCTACGCGAACGGTTATCCAGCACTTGGTGCCCTGCTCCATCGACATGACGTAGTAGACCGCGTAATGGCCGCACAGCTGGCGTTCGTCGTTACCAAACAGCACCGACAACCAGCCGCCCTGTTTGTAGTAGAGAAATTCAACCACTTCCGGCAGGTAGTTGACCTTCACGGTGATGGTCAGCTGATCTTTGGTCTGCCAGCCTTCATCCAACACCACGCCCGGGAAGGCCTGGTGCAGAGCGGCGAGATAGTGTTGACCTACTTTTTCTTCAGACATGTTCAAACTCTCTTAAATCACGCCACCAGCAAGGAGACGAAGGCTAAAAACGCAAACCCAAAACCGGCCCAGGTCACGCGTGAAGTGGCGCAAAAACGCAGACGCGCCATGCTGTTTTCGAACAGGGCGATAACCAACACGCCGAGGACCAGCTTAACGACGGCAATCACCAGCGCCAGCAGTAGTCCACCTGCGGTAAAGGTTTCCATCTGTCCCCACGGCAGGAACACGCCGACGAACATTTGCAAAACGACCAGTTGCTTGAGGCTGATGCCCCACTTGAGTACCGCAAAACCGCTGCCGCTGTATTCGGTCAGCGGACCTTCCTGCAGCTCCTGCTCGGCTTCCGCGAGGTCGAACGGCAGTTTGCCCATTTCAATAAAGGTGGCGAAAGCACAGGCGCACAGCGCCAGAATCAACGGGATGCTACGCGCGGCAGGCCAGTGATAAATGGTATCGACAATGTTGCTGATGTGGGTCGAACCGGCAACCTGCGCCGCCACCCACAAGCCCAGCAGCAGAATCGGCTCCACCAGTACGCCGAGCATCGCTTCACGGCTGGCGCCGATAGCGGTGAACGGGCTACCGGTATCCAGACCGGCGATAGAAAAGAAGAAGCGGGCAATGGCAAACAGGTAAATCAGCGTGATCAAATCACCCAGTTGCGGTAGCGGCGAGCCCACAGTCACCACCGGCAGTGCGGTAGCGATAGTCAGCATAACGCCCACCATCACAAACGGCGTCAAGCGGAAGACCCAGCTGGAATCCGCTGGCGCAATGCTCTGACGGCCCAGCAGTTTGATAATGTCGCGATATTCCTGCAACACGCCCGGACCGCGGCGGTTATGCAAACGCGCACGCGCCACGCGGGTAATACCGGACAACAGCGGCGCCGCGGCAAACAGCACCAGCGCCTGAATTAACGGATATAAAACACTCATTCTCAGGCTCCTCGTGAAACCACAATCACCACCAGCACCGCCAGCTCAATCAGCGCCAGGCGACGGAACAACACCGGTGCCGCCGCGTTCTGCCAGCCCGGAACCCAGGATACCGGGTTCAGCCATTTACGCAGTTTGAGTACCGGGGCAAAGGCTTCTTTAACCGGCATGGCAAAGCCGTGCGCAGTGATCACCATTGACTGCTCGTGATCGTAACCACACACCCACGCCGTACCGCGTGAACGTGACGGCAGGCGGTTGCCTTTGAAAATCGCCATGATGATGAACGGCAGCAGCGGACACGCAATCAGCAGCAGCGTGATCATCGGCTGAGAGACGGTGGTATTCGCCGTTTCCAGCGGTAGCGGAACAGCGGCAGAAATCAGCGGCAGCAACCACGGGGCAGCAACGCCGCCAATCACGCAGCAGATAGCCAGCGCAACCACGCTCACGCTCATCAGGATTGGCGCGCAGCAGGCGTTTTCCGCTTCCTTCGTGCGCGGTGCACCGAGGAACGTCACACCGTAGACTTTCGCCATACACATCACCGCCAGCGCGCCGGTAATTGCCAAACCGACAGCCAACAACGGTCCTAACAGACGACCGATGAACGCGCCGCTGTTACCCAGTTTGAAAAAGGATTGATAGATAACCCACTCACCGGCAAAGCCGTTCAGCGGCGGCAGCGCGGCCATCGCCATCAGGCCAACCAGCATCGCCAGAGAAATCACCGGCATACGTTTACCGATACCGCCCAGTTTCTCGATATCACGGTGACCGGTGCGGAACCAGATGCTGCCTGCGCCCAAAAACAGGACGCTTTTGAACAGGCTATGGTTGACCAGGTGATACAGACCGCCGGTCAGGCCAAGTGCGATCAGCACCGGTTGGTTAAGGGAAATACCGGTCACGCCAGCGCCCAGACCCAGCAGGATAATGCCGATGTTTTCCAGCGTGTGGTACGCCAGCAGACGCTGAATGTTGTGTTCCATCAGGGCATACAGGCCGCCGATAAACGCGGTGATCATCCCCAGCACCAGCAGCGTAACGCCCCACCACAGCGGCGCATTACCGCCCAGCAGCGACAGGGACAGAATACCCAGCAGACCGACTTTCATTACTACTGTAGAAAACAGCGCCGCCGCCGGTGCACTGGCGTTAGCGTGTGCCTGTGGCACCCAACCGTGCAGTGGGATAATCCCGGCCAGCAGACCAAAGCCCGCCACGCCCAGCAGCCAGATGTCAGCGCCGAGCGGCAGCTGCTGAGTGCGCAGGTCAAGCAGGCGCAGTTCCAGCGTACCGTAGCGCTGCCACACCAGATAGCAAGCGATCGCCAGCAGCAACGTACCGACACGACCCAGCGCAAACCACAGCTTGCCTTCTTTGCTGCACCCGGTCAGGAACACCGCACACAGCGCCATGATTTCTGCCATCACTACCAGCGTGCCGAGGTTGCTGGCAATTACCGCACACACCGCCGCCGCCATCAGCAGATTCACCAACAGACCGTTGGCCTTTACCTGCGGGTGACGGTGCCAGTCGATGTTGTACAGACTGACGAACAGGCCGCACAAACCCAGCGTGATAAGCCAGATTGCATTCAGCGGCGTCATTTGCAGGCTGTGACCGATGAACGGCATCACCCCACTGACTGCCAGCCCATTAATGAGCACGCTAAAACCAGCCGCCGCCGTAAACAGGCTGCCCACAGCACCACCAACACCGGCAATCCAGCCGCTTAATGGCTTATGAAACGAAAACAAAAATGCCAGAACCGCCGCCGCCGTAAACCAGGCCACGCCGCTGTTAATCAGTGAAATTGCGCTCATTTTGCATCCCCACTCTGAGCCTGCTGAAACAAGGTGAGATCGCCGAAGTCGGTATTGAACGTCAACTCACGCTTACGTTTGCTGGCGCGGGCGATATCCATATTGCTCACCAGATGCAGGGCTTGCGTTGGGCACATGCGCACGCAGGCCGGACCTTGTTCATCAAAGCTACACAGGTCGCATTTCACCGCAATGGCGCGAATACCCGGCACCCAGTCCAGCAGCGTGCTGACGCGAGCTGGCGCTGGCGGAGCAGGAGGCGCTTTTGACGTGTTGGCGTTCGCCGGGATATGCAGCGGACGGCTGCCGGAAAACTCAATGGCCCCAAATGGACAGGCGATCCCGCACAGTTTGCAGCTCACGCACAGGCTTTCATTCAGCTGTACGGCGCCGTCGACACGGTTAATCGCATTAACCGGGCAAACAGTGGCACAAGGCGCATCTTCACACTGGTGGCAAAGCTGCGGCGCAGATTCTTTTTCATTTAGCATCACTTTCAGGCGCTGCATTGACTGCAGGCCATGCTGGCGATGTGTCTCTGAGCAGGCGGCTTCACACGTGTGGCAGCCGATACAAAGAGTGGAGTCAGCAATTACAAAACGATTCACCAGGCATTCCTCAGGTGATAGTCATTTTTGACGAAAACATGTCTATCAAATGTCATTTTCGACACTTTTCGACATACCCATTCCCTAAACTGTCGTGACGCAGCATACGCACCGCATCATGACTTACGTGGGCACACCCGAGGTTTAAACCGGGCTGTGTCCCTCTACCAGTTGGCTTAAATTCACTGGCATATTGTTTTCAACCGCGGTGTACAGGCTGTCGTAGACGCTGGCGATTTTTTCGAGATAGTGCTCCAGCACCTGTTCCCGATCGCGGTTGCTGATACGGTCATCGACCTTGCCGTCGAGAGACAGTTGTGCCTGTGCAATCAACTGCTTATCTTCGCCGTCTTTCGTTTCAACGTAGTACTCGATGGTATGGCTGTTAAAGCCGTCCGCCAGCGTGACGTAGATAACGAAGTGTTCAAACAGGACAAAGCACAGGTCCTTGTCCGGCGCGCAGCTCATCGCATGATGTAAACGCGCTTTCGACAGGGTGATCCCCTGTACCAGCGAGTTGCAATAAATACGCCACTGGTCCTGTAGGCGACGATGCCGTTCAGCGATGTAATCGGCTTTTTCGCTTATTTCCCAAATAGTCATGTCAGGTTACCCGGTTAGCAGAGACATTCAGCGTTAAGCACGTTTCATGCCAATATTTAATTTCTTATATTTCATGTAGATAGTTAATTTACTGGTCGTGACGACATGTCATTTCGTCATCGTCGTCATTGTCATGGGTGAAAAAAATCAATTTGGCATGTTTTTTGCTTTTATTCCGACAACAACATGGGAGGCGATATGCACGAAATAACCCTCTGCCAACGGGCACTGGAATTGATTGAACAACAGGCCACGCAACACGGTGCAAACCGGGTTACTGCGGTCTGGCTCAAAATTGGCGCATTTTCTTGCGTAGAAACCAGCGCTCTCGCCTTTTGTTTTGATCTGGTATGCCGTGGCACCCTTGCAGAAGGTTGTAAACTCCACCTCGAAGAACAAGAAGCCGAATGTTGGTGTGAAACTTGCCAGCAGTACGTCACCTTACTGACCCAGCGCGTGCGCCGTTGTCCGCAATGTCACAGCGACATGCTAAGGATCGTGGCCGATGACGGCTTACAGATTCGACGAATTGAAATAGGCGATGCTGAAGATTAATGCTGGTGACAAAAAGTAGGCCGGATAAGACGTTAGCGTCGCCATCCGGCAACAACAGATTTACCGCAAGTAAAAAGATCAGGAGTGAGCGATGTGTACGACATGTGGTTGCGCTGAAGGCAACCTTTATATAGAGGGTGATGAACATAACCCCCACTCGGCGTTTCGCAGCGCGCCATTTGCCCCGGCCGCTCGTCCGGCGCTGAATATTACCGGTGTGAAGACCTCCAGTTTCACCCCGAGCCAAACTGAAGAAGGCGATTTACACTACGGTCATGGTGAAGCCGGTACCCACGCGCCAGGCATGAGCCAGCGCCGAATGCTGGAAGTGGAAATTGACGTGCTGGACAAAAACAACCGTCTGGCCGAGCGCAACCGCGCCCGCTTCGCCGCCCGTCAACATCTGGTGCTTAATCTGGTCTCCAGCCCAGGCTCCGGTAAAACGACGCTGCTCACCGAAACGCTGATGAAACTGAAAGACAGCGTGCCGTGTGCGGTGATCGAAGGCGACCAGCAGACGGTTAACGATGCCGCCCGTATTCGCGCCACCGGCACGCCTGCCATCCAGGTCAACACCGGTAAAGGTTGTCACCTGGATGCGCAAATGATAGCCGATGCCGCGCCGCGCCTGCCGTTGGCAGACAACGGTATTCTGTTCATTGAAAACGTCGGTAACCTGGTGTGCCCGGCGAGCTTCGATCTCGGCGAACGTCACAAAGTGGCAGTGCTTTCAGTCACCGAAGGGGAAGACAAGCCGCTGAAATACCCGCATATGTTTGCCGCCGCATCGCTGATGCTGCTCAACAAAGTCGACCTGCTGCCGTACCTCAATTTTGATGTTGAACAATGCATCGCCAGCGCCCGGGAAGTGAACCCGGAAATTGAGATCATCCTGATTTCTGCCACCAGCGGTGAAGGCATGGATCAATGGCTCTCCTGGCTGGAGACACAGCGATGTGCATAGGTGTTCCGGGTCAAATACGCACCATTGAGGGAAACCAGGCCAAGGTCGATGTTTGCGGTATTCAGCGCGACGTCGACCTGACGCTGGTCGGTAGTTGTGATGAGCACGGTCAACCGCGTCTGGGGCAATGGGTCCTGGTGCACGTTGGTTTTGCCATGAGCATCATTAATGAAGCTGAAGCGCGCGACACGCTCGAAGCGCTGCAAAACATGTTTGACGTTGAGCCGGATGTCGGCGCGTTGCTGTACGGCGAGGAAAAATAGATGCGTTTTGTTGACGAATATCGCGCACCGGAACAGGTGATGCAGTTGATAGACCACCTGAGTGAACGTGCAGCTCACCTCCCCTACACAGCAGAACGTCCGCTGCGCATCATGGAAGTCTGCGGTGGCCATACCCACGCTATTTTCAAATTCGGTCTTGACCAACTGCTGCCTGAAAACGTGGAATTTATTCACGGCCCCGGCTGCCCGGTGTGCGTGCTGCCAATGGGCAGGATTGACAGCTGCGTAGAAATCGCCAGCCATCCGGAAGTGATTTTCTGCACCTTTGGCGACGCGATGCGCGTCCCAGGAAAACAGGGTTCGCTACTGCAGGCCAAAGCACGCGGCGCAGATATCCGCATCGTCTATTCTCCGATGGATGCCCTGAAGCTTGCGCAGGAAAACCCGACCCGCAAAGTCGTGTTCTTTGGTCTGGGCTTTGAAACTACCATGCCGACGACCGCCATCACGCTCCAGCAGGCAAGACAGCGTGACGTGCAAAACTTCTACTTTTTCTGTCAGCACATTACGCTGATCCCGACGCTGCGCAGCCTGCTGGAACAGCCAGATAACGGCATCGACGCCTTTTTAGCCCCGGGTCACGTCAGCATGGTCATTGGCACCGATGCCTATAATTTCATCGCCTCCGATTTCCATCGCCCGCTGGTGGTCGCCGGTTTCGAACCGCTCGATCTGCTGCAGGGCGTGGTGATGCTGATTGAGCAGAAAATTGTCGACCACAGCCAGGTTGAGAACCAGTACCGTCGCGTGGTGCCGGATGCCGGTAACGCCTTAGCCCAACAGGCTATCGCAGAGGTGTTCAGCGTTGATGGCGACAGCGAATGGCGCGGTCTGGGTGTGATTGAATCCTCCGGCGTTCATCTGACGCCTGACTATCAGCGTTTTGATGCCGAAGCGCATTTCAAACCGGCGCCACAGCAGGTGTATGACGACCCGCGCGCGCGCTGTGGCGAGGTGCTGACCGGCAGATGTAAACCGCATCAGTGCCCGTTATTTGGTAAAACCTGTAATCCGGAGACCGCGTTTGGCGCCCTGATGGTCTCCTCCGAAGGCGCGTGTGCCGCCTGGTATCAGTATCGTCAGCAGGAGTGTGAAGCATGAACAGCGTACAACTCGCCCACGGTAGCGGCGGTCAGGCTATGCAACAGTTGATCAACAGCCTGTTTATGGAAGCATTTGCGAATCCGTGGCTGGCGGAACAAGAAGATCAGGCGCGTCTGGATCTGGCGCAGTTGATGGCTGAAGGCGACCGTCTGGCATTTTCGACCGACAGCTACGTGATTGATCCACTGTTCTTCCCTGGCGGCAACATCGGCAAGCTGGCTGTCTGCGGTACGGCTAACGACGTCGCCGTCAGTGGTGCTCTCCCTCGCTACCTCTCCTGCGGGTTTATCCTCGAAGAAGGCCTGCCGATGGACACGCTGAAAACCGTGGTCAACAGCATGGCGGCCACCGCGCGCGAAGCGGGCATTGCTATCGTCACCGGCGACACCAAGGTGGTGCAGCGCGGCGCGGCGGACAAACTGTTTATCAACACCGCCGGAATGGGCGCGATCCCCGCCAATATCCACTGGGGTGCACAAACCCTGAGCGTGGGTGATGTGCTGCTGGTCAGCGGGACGCTCGGCGACCACGGCGCAACCATCCTTAACCTGCGCGAGCAGTTGGGGCTGGACGGTGAACTGGTCAGCGACTGCGCGGTGTTAACGCCGCTGATTCAGACGCTGCGCGACATCCCCGGCGTGAAAGCGCTGCGTGACGCTACCCGCGGCGGCGTGAATGCGGTAACGCATGAATTTGCCGCTTCATGCGGATTTGGTATTGAGCTGTCTGAAGCTGCCCTGCCCGTGAAGCCGGCGGTACGTGGCGTCTGCGAACTGCTCGGTCTGGATGCGCTCAACTTTGCCAATGAAGGTAAACTGGTGATTGCCGTAGAACGTCAGGCCGCAGAAAGCGTGCTTGCCGCACTACGCGCGCATCCGTTGGGCCGCGATGCGGCGCTGATTGGTGAAGTGGTTGAACGTAAAGGCGTTCGTCTGGCCGGACTGTACGGCGTGAAGCGCACTCTTGATTTACCACACGCGGAACCTTTACCTCGTATATGCTAGCAGCCAGCTGGCAGCATGTTGTAGGCCGGATAAGACGCGTATGCGTCGCCATCCGGCATTAACACCGCATTATTGCCTGATGACGCTTTGCTTATCAGGCCTGCGGATGGCGTACCCTGGCCATCCCACAATAATTTACAACTTATACCTATAATTCATTTACCGTTTTTGCACCGTTGGTGCTTCCTGGAAAAGCAATATGTCGTATACACCGATGAGCGACCTCGGACAGCAAGGCTTGTTCGATATTACTCGTACATTATTACAGCAGCCCGATCTTCAGTCTCTCAGTGAGGCACTTTCACAGTTGGTCAAGCGTTCGGCGCTGGCCGACAGTGCGGCTATTGTGTTATGGCAGGCGCAGACGCAGCGTGCGCGTTACTTCGCGACGCGTGAAAATGGTAAACCCATCGATTATGAAGACGAAACGGTGCTGGCGCACGGTCCAGTGCGCCGCATTCTGTCTCGTCCCGATGCCCTGCACTGCAACTACCATGAATTTACCGAGACCTGGCCGCAGCTGGCATCCGGCGGGTTGTACACCCAATTTGGTCACTACTGTCTGCTGCCGCTGGCGGCCGATGGTCGCATCTTTGGCGGCTGTGAATTTATCCGCAACGAAGACCGCCCGTGGAGTGAAAAAGAGTACAACCGCCTGCAGACTTTCACCCAGATCGTCGGCGTCGTGGCCGAACAGATCCAAAACCGGGTCAGCAACAACGTCGACTACGATCTGCTGTGTCGTGAGCGTGACAACTTTCGCATCCTGGTCGCCATCACCAATGCGGTGCTCTCCCGCCTGGACATTGACGAGCTGGTCAGTGAAGTCGCCAAAGAGATCCACCACTACTTCGACATCGACGCCATCAGCATCGTGCTGCGTAGCGATCGCAAAAATAAGCTGAGCATCTATTCCACCCACTACCTGGATGAGCATCATCCGGCGCACGAGCAGAGCGAAGTTGACGAAGCGGGCACGCTCTCTGAGCGGGTTTTCAAAAGCAAAGAGATGCTGCTGATTAACCTGAGCGAACGTGATGCGCTGGCGCCTTACGAACGCATGCTGTTTGAAACCTGGGGCAACCAGTTGCAAACCCTGTGCCTGCTGCCGCTGATGTCCGGTAATACTATGCTTGGCGTGCTCAAACTGGCCCAGTGTGAAGAGAAGGTATTTACTACCGCCAATCTCAAGCTGCTGCGCCAGATTGCTGAGCGCGTGGCCATTGCTGTCGATAACGCCCTCGCCTACCAGGAGATTCACCGCCTGAAAGAACGGCTGGTCGATGAAAACCTGGCATTGACCGAGCAGCTCAATAACGTGGACAGTGAGTTTGGCGAAATCATTGGCCGCAGCGAAGCCATGTACAGCGTGCTCAAACAGGTCGAGATGGTGGCGCAAAGCGACAGCACCGTGCTGATTCTGGGTGAGACCGGAACGGGTAAAGAGCTGATTGCCAGGGCTATTCACAATCTCAGCGGACGTAACGCCCGTCGGATGGTGAAGATGAACTGTGCGGCGATGCCTGCCGGACTGCTGGAAAGCGACCTGTTTGGTCATGAGCGTGGCGCGTTTACCGGTGCCAGTACGCAGCGCATCGGGCGTTTCGAACTGGCCGATAAAAGCTCGCTGTTCCTCGACGAAGTTGGCGACATGCCGCTGGAGCTACAGCCTAAGCTGCTGCGCGTTCTGCAGGAGCAGGAATTTGAACGTCTGGGCAGCAACAAACTGATCCAGACCGACGTGCGGTTGATCGCCGCCACCAATCGCGATCTGAAAAAGATGGTGGCCGATCGCGAGTTTCGTAACGATCTGTACTATCGCCTGAACGTCTTCCCGATCCATCTGCCGCCGCTGCGCGAGCGCCCGGAAGATATTCCGCTGCTGGTGAAAGCCTTCACCTTTAAAATTGCTCGCCGGATGGGGCGCAATATCGACAGCATTCCGGCTGAAGCGCTGCGCACGCTAAGCGGCATGGAGTGGCCGGGTAACGTGCGCGAACTGGAAAACGTGGTGGAACGTGCAGTTCTGCTGACCAGAGGCAACGTGCTGCAACTGTCCCTCCCGGATGTTGTCGCTTTGGCGCCGTCCGCACCTCCCGTGGCGACCGAAGTTGCCCAGGATGGCGAAGATGAATTCCAGTTGATTATGCGCGTGCTGAAAGAGACCAACGGTGTGGTCGCCGGTCCAAAAGGCGCAGCACAGCGGCTGGGACTGAAACGCACAACGTTGCTCTCGCGCATGAAGCGACTGGGTATTGATAAGGATGCGCTGGTTTAATGATTGTGGCTGATGGCACTTTCGGGCCTGGGCGACAGGAACGCTAGCTCTTGTAGGCCGGATAAGGCTATTTACGCCGCCATCCGGCACAGTGCGAAATTACTTTTTAGGCTTACATTTCTCTGGCAATTCCGGCACCGGGCGTTTGTCATCAATCAGATGACGGACGGTCAGGATCGGATGACGCCAGAGCATTCTTGGCCCGGCCCAACGCATAATCTGCTTCATCTCTTCGCGTTTTGCAGGTTGATAACAGTGCACCGGACACTGTTTGCAGGCCGGTTTCTCCTCACCAAATACGCACTTATCCAGTCGTTTTTGCGCATAGGCAAACAACGCATCGTAATGCCCAAGCTCGTCTGAAGCCTGCGGGCACTGGCTCTCATACAGCGAGATCATTTTCTGGATCGTCATTTTTTCACGTGCAATACGTTTGCCGGACATGATGCCTCCACAATTAAGTTGCATGCATAATACACCTTAACAGTGGAGGCAACCAAGACCCGAATACCGTTCACTCGTAACAACGACTAAATTGCCCTGCGTTTATAAGGACGGTAATGCGGTAACCAAAAGTTTTCTTTGATGCTTTGCAGCAGCGTGTCGTCGCTCATCTTCTCTGCCACGCCCGACTGCTGTGCTGCCTTACCGACGTCAAATGCAATATTGCGAGTCACATCGCAGATTGTTCCAATCTCTGGTAACAGCGCGCCTTCACCATCACGCACCAGCGGAGAAGCTTCAGCCAGCGCACGGCTTGCCGCCATCAACATAGCGTCTGTTATCCGCGTTGCACCGCTGGCAATAGCCCCCAGGCCGATGGCCGGGAAAACATACACGTTATTACACTGTGAAACAGGAATAACACGTCCATAAATCTCTACCGGCTCGCATGGGCTACCGGTTGCGATAATGGCCTGTCCCTCGGTCCAGCGAACAATATCTTCTGGCCGTGCTTCCATTTTCGAGGTGGGATTCGACAATGGCATCACAACAGGACGATCGCAGTATTGGTACATCGTGCTAATCACTTCCTGCGAGAACAATCCAGCCTGGCCCGAAACGCCCAGCATTACCGCGGGTTTGGCATTACGGATCACTTCCAGAAGTGACGGCGCCAGCCCCTCATAGTGCCAGTCAGAAATTTCCTCGGGCGACTGCGCCAACGGTTGCTGGAAATCAGCTAAGGCATTATTGGTGGTCATTACCAGACCGTCGCGATCGACCATAAAAATGGTCCGTCGGGCTTCGGTCTGCCCCATGCCTTCGGACATACGACAAGCAACAATATGCCGCGCGATCCCACATCCCGCGGCCCCCGCCCCCACAATCACGATGGATTGCTGACAGAAGTCACGGCCGCTGCCGCGGCAGGCAGCGAGAATGGTTGCCAGAGCCACCGACGCCGTGCCCTGGATATCATCATTAAAACAACACAGCTCATCGCGATAACGTTCCAGTAGCGGCACCGCGGTATGCTGGGCGAAATCTTCAAACTGCAGCAGA
>NZ_JADABY010000064.1 GCF_015672735.1 Citrobacter sp. Res13-Sevr-PEB04-36
GTTTGTGGAGCAGCATTGGCTACGCCGGATGCGGTGATGGTAAACGTCAGCGGGCGGTTCATCGCTCTGCCTTGCGAGGTCTCATTAGAGACGAAAAACCTTAAGGTAGATTTAACACCCGGTAATACCTTTCATCGTTCCTGGCTACGGGATGCTGGTTCAGCGGGACCGTGGGTGAATTTCTCTCTCCATCTGATCAATTGCCCAAAGGGAACTCGACAGGCAACGCTGACGATATCTGGTACTCCGGAAAATCAGGGGAATGAGGCGTTATTTAAAAATAGCGGAACAGCGCAGCGGGTCTCGATCCAGCTTAACGGTCTGAATGGTGAAAAGTATGGTAACGGTCAATCACACACCATGACGCTGATGGATGAAACTTATAATTGGCCTCTGCGTGCAAGGCTGTTTAGTGTACTGGGTGGTGCGACAGGCGGAACTGTACAAACTGCTGTCACGATGACGTTTACCTATCATTAAGTTGCCAGAACACCTGAATTCAAGGGCTATCTTCAGCTGCGTAGACGGGGTTTCCCCCACATATAATCTCAATCTCCTCATTTCTCCTCAGAATATTTGAATTGTCGTTTTTGTGATCTAAATTGTAGTACAACACATTAATGTTGTACTACATTACGTCTATAGGAACGATGAATTACGTCACGTTAGTACTACAAAGTTGAGGCGTGCTTCAGCGATAACGGTAAAGTAGAGCAGTACATACAGAGCACAAGGACTCTCCATGACTCTCAATAAAACCGATCGCATTGTTATTACGCTGGGCAAGCAGATTGTCAGCGGTAAGTACGTACCGGGTTCAGCGCTACCCGCGGAAGCGGATTTGTGCGAGGAGTTTGAAACCTCGCGCAATATTATTCGTGAAGTGTTCCGCTCGCTGATGGCGAAGCGGCTCCTTGAAATGAAACGCTATCGCGGGGCGTTTGTTACCCCGCGAAACCAGTGGAATTATCTTGATACCGATGTACTGCAATGGGTGCTGGAAAACGATTATGACCCGCGCCTGATTAGCGCGATGAGTGAGGTTCGTAATCTGGTGGAACCGGCGATTGCACGCTGGGCAGCGGAGCGGGCGAACTCAAGCGATCTGGCTGAAATCGAGTCGGCGCTCAATGACATGATCGCCAACAACCAGGACAGGGATGCTTTTAATGAAGCGGACATCCGCTATCACGAGGCCGTTTTACAGTCGGTACATAACCCTGTTTTACAACAACTTAGCATAGCAATTAGTTCACTACAGCGTGCGGTTTTTGAACGAACCTGGATGGGGGATGAGGCCAACATGCCGAAGACGCTCCAGGAACATAAGGCGCTATTTGATGCGATACGGCACCAGGATAGCAATGCGGCAGAGCAGGCGGCTTTAACTATGATCGCCAGCTCAACACGAAGGCTCAAGGAAATCACATGACAGCTCGCTACATCGCAATTGACTGGGGATCAACCAATTTACGCGCCTGGCTTTACCAGGACGACAAATGCCTGGAGAGCAGGCAATCAGAAGCTGGTGTAACGCGTCTGAACGGTAAATCTCCTGAAGCGGTGTTAGCTGAAGTCACACAAAATTGGCGTGATGGCGCCACCGCCGTGGTGATGGCGGGAATGGTCGGTAGCAATGTGGGCTGGAAAATTGCCCCCTATCTTCCTGTTCCCGCCCACTTCTCTGCCATTGGTGAGCAGTTAACCTCTGTTGGTGACAATATCTGGATTATTCCCGGACTTTGTGTTTCTCGCGAGGATAACCATAATGTGATGCGCGGCGAAGAGACCCAATTGCTGGGTGCCCGCACGCTTTCTCCTTCCTCTGTTTATGTCATGCCCGGAACGCACTGCAAATGGGTACAGGCCGACGTACAACAAATCCATGATTTCCGTACCGTAATGACCGGTGAATTGCATTATTTGCTGCTGCGCAACTCGCTGGTAGGGGTGGGATTGCCAGAGCAGGAGACCTCTGCGGAGGCCTTCACCGCTGGACTGACTCGTGGTCTTGCTGCCCCTGACATTCTGCCGCAACTTTTTGAGGTGCGTGCCTCGCATGTGCTGGGGGCTCTCCCGCGTGAGCAGGTTAGCGAATTTCTCTCCGGTCTGCTGATTGGCGCTGAAGTCGCCAGTATGAGCGAACAATTCGCGTCC
This sequence comes from Citrobacter sp. Res13-Sevr-PEB04-36, assembly GCF_015672735.1. Classification (GTDB taxonomy): domain Bacteria; phylum Pseudomonadota; class Gammaproteobacteria; order Enterobacterales; family Enterobacteriaceae; genus Citrobacter. Next base: position 2,158 of record NZ_JADABY010000064.1, read on the forward strand.
CAACAGGCTATTACTCTCGTCGCAGGTTCAGCTCTGACCTCACGTTATCAACAGGCATTTCACGCCATTGGACGTGAGGTCTCAGTCGTATCCGGCGACACGGCATTTCAGGCAGGCATAAGGAGCATCGTTCATGCAGTGGCAAACTAATCTTCCGTTAATCGCAATATTACGTGGCATAACGCCTGATGAAGCGCTGGCGCATGTCGGTGCAGTCATTGAAGCGGGTTTCGATGCTGTAGAGATCCCGCTTAATTCCCCACAGTGGGAAAAAAGCATTCCGGCAATTGTGGATGCGTATGGCGACAAGGCTCTAATTGGCGCTGGAACCGTGCTTAAACCTGAGCAAGTGGACCAGCTTGCACAAATGGGCTGCAAGCTTATCGTCACACCCAATATTCAGCCTGAGGTGATCCGCAGTGCGGTGAACTATGGCATGACCGTTTGTCCTGGCTGTGCGACGGCCAGTGAAGCCTTTACCGCGCTGGATTCTGGCGCGCAGGCGTTAAAAATATTCCCTTCATCCGCTTTTGGCCCGGACTACATCAAAGCACTGAAAGCGGTGCTTCCGCCTGATGTTCCGGTGTTTGCCGTTGGCGGCGTGACGCCTGAAAATCTGGCGCAATGGATTCATGCAGGTTGTACAGGTGCTGGATTGGGCGGCGATCTCTATCGCGCCGGGCAGTCTATTGAACGTACCGCGCAGCAGGCTACGGCATTTGTAAAAGCGTATCGAGAGGCAGTGAAATGAAAATTACCAAAATCACCACGTACCGTTTACCCCCGCGCTGGATGTTTTTAAAGATTGAGACTGATGAGGGGATTGTTGGTTGGGGCGAACCAGTTATTGAAGGGCGGGCACGCACCGTGGAAGCGGCAGTACATGAGTTTGGCGACTACTTGATTGGTCAGGATCCCTCACGTATCAACGACCTGTGGCAGGTGATGTACCGGGCTGGTTTTTATCGTGGTGGCCCGATCATGATGAGTGCTATCGCCGGTATCGACCAGGCGCTGTGGGACATCAAAGGCAAAGTGCTGAACGCACCGGTATGGCAACTTATGGGTGGTCTGGTACGCGATAAAATCAAAGCCTACAGCTGGGTTGGCGGCGATCGGCCGGCAGAAGTGATCGACGGTATCAAGAAGCTGCGCAGCATTGGTTTTGATACCTTTAAACTGAACGGCTGCGAAGAAATGGGCGTCATTGATAATTCTCGCGCGGTGGATGCAGCAGTGAATACCGTGGCGCAAATTCGCGAAGCCTTCGGGAATGAGATTGAATTTGGTCTCGATTTTCATGGTCGCGTCAGCGCCCCGATGGCGAAAGTATTAATCAAAGAACTGGAACAATATCGCCCGCTGTTTATTGAAGAACCGGTGCTGGCTGAGCAGGCGGAATACTATCCGAAGCTGGCGGCGCAAACGCACATACCGATTGCCGCAGGTGAACGTATGTTCTCACGCTTTGAGTTTAAACGCGTGCTGGAAGCCGGTGGTCTGGCTATTCTTCAGCCGGACCTGTCCCATGCGGGCGGTATTACCGAATGCTACAAAATAGCCGGAATGGCGGAAGCCTACGATGTGGCGTTGGCACCGCACTGCCCGCTGGGGCCTATTGCACTGGCTGCCTGCCTGCATATCGACTTCGTTTCTCGCAACGCGGTATTCCAGGAGCAAAGCATGGGCATTCACTACAATAAGGGCGCGGAGCTGCTCGACTTTGTGAAAAACAAAGAAGATTTCAATATGGAAGGTGGGTTCTTTAAACCATTAACAAAACCGGGGCTCGGTGTAGAAATTGATGAAGCCCGAGTTATCGAACTCAGCAAAAATGCGCCGGACTGGCGTAATCCATTGTGGCGACATGAGGATGGTTCTGTCGCCGAATGGTAATGTCCGTCATACTTCGCGCCGCAGGTGCGTTGGCTGCGATTGTGCACCCCAGTCACTGACTTCAGTCAGCTCCCGGGGATTTACAATCTTGCCGCCTTCCTGTGACACGAATTATTTAGGACATCCATCCCTATAAAAAAATCAAATACACCCTCTGTAATTTACAGGGCATGGTGAGCGGCTTCGCTATGCCCAAAATCTGGAGACAGATTACGATGGATATTTCAGTTACTACTGCAAAACCCGGGCGTCGTCGGTATCTGACGCTGATTATGATCTTTATTACCGTGGTTATTTGTTATGTTGACCGCGCCAACCTTGCCGTGGCGTCGGCACATATTCAGGAAGAATTTGGTATTACCAAAGCGGAAATGGGGTATGTCTTTTCTGCGTTTGCCTGGCTCTACACCCTCTGCCAGATCCCCGGTGGCTGGTTCCTCGATCGTGTGGGCTCTCGTCTGACCTACTTTATCGCCATCTTTGGCTGGTCGGTGGCAACTTTATTCCAGGGATTTGCGACTGGGCTGATGTCGTTAATTGGCCTGCGCGCCATTACCGGAATTTTTGAAGCACCCGCATTCCCAACTAATAACCGCATGGTAACCAGTTGGTTCCCCGAGCATGAACGCGCCTCAGCTGTCGGTTTCTACACATCGGGACAATTTGTGGGCCTGGCGTTCCTTACGCCGCTGCTGATCTGGATTCAGGAGCTCCTGAGCTGGCACTGGGTATTCATTGTTACTGGGGGGATTGGCATTGTCTGGTCACTTATCTGGTTTAAGGTTTACCAGCCACCGCGCCTGACCAAGAGCATTACTCAAGCTGAGCTGGACTACATTCGTGACGGCGGCGGTCTGGTGGATGGCGATGCGCCTGTTAAAAAAGAGTCGCGTCAGCCGCTGACCAAAGCCGACTGGAAGCTAGTGTTTCATCGTAAGCTGGTGGGCGTCTATCTGGGGCAGTTTGCCGTTACCTCTACACTGTGGTTCTTCCTGACCTGGTTTCCAAACTATTTAACCCAGGAGAAAGGCATCACCGCACTGAAAGCGGGCTTTATGACTACTGTCCCGTTCCTTGCCGCTTTTTTTGGTGTGCTGCTTTCCGGTTGGTTGGCGGACAAACTGGTGAAAAAAGGCTTCTCACTGGGCGTAGCGCGTAAAACGCCGATTATCTGTGGCCTATTGATCTCTACCTGCATCATGGGGGCGAACTACACTAACGATCCGGTGTGGATTATGACCCTGATGGCCATTGCATTCTTCGGCAACGGTTTTGCGTCCATCACGTGGTCACTGGTCTCTTCACTGGCGCCAATGCGCTTGATTGGTCTCACCGGCGGTATGTTTAACTTTGTTGGCGGGCTGGGGGGAATCACCGTTCCGTTGGTGGTCGGTTACCTTGCGCAGGATTATGGTTTTGCGCCAGCGCTGGTTTATATCTCTGCCGTTGCCCTGCTTGGCGCGTTGTCTTACATCCTGTTGGTGGGGGATGTGAAGCGCGTCGGTTAATGTTCTTTAACCAGCCCGTCAGCCGTTACGGCGGGCTGCTCTTCCTGGCTCGATGGATAATGCGCCACGCCGCTGCGCATTATCCATTTATGGGAAAATGCGGACGTTAGCGCCCGGCTCTTGAGGATTTTTCCATACAGCTTGATACGCAGCCTGCGGGTTGCCTTGCGATAGGCTTTATTTTTGTCGACCGCGTCCTGCAACAGTACGGATTTAAGGATTTCCGCGCTGTCCAGCGCATAGCTAATACCTTCCAGTGAACTGGCGCTAATAAATCCGGCGGCTTCGCCAATCAGAAAGGCGTTCTCCTCACCGCAGACGAAATCCTTCCAGCGTGATGGGAACAGGACTGTGCATTTTTCGCTTTTCACCGGATTGCTAAACTGGAAATGGAACACTTCCATCTTAGCTTTCAGCGCGTCAAAACGAGCCTGACCGTCCTTCATTGGGTAAGCGCCGCCGAAGATAAAAAAGCCGTCTTTGCTGATACTCCAGGAATAACAGTCCGTAGCATCGTTATCAAAAATACACGAGTAGAACGGGACAGGATGTTTTTCCGTAAACCACTGTTGAATAGCAACATATTTGCGGATCTGATGCTGTGGGTAGAGATGACGGCGCACCAGCGAATTCGCCCCGTCGGCACCGATCAGATAGCGGGCCGTAATCTGTTGTTCCCAGCCATCTGCACGGAATATCACATGCCATTTATCGCCCTCGCGCCAGACTTTACGACACAGGCTGTCATGGTAAACCTGCACATCGTCAGGGATCAGTGATTTCATCCATAAATCAAAAGCATGGCGATCGATATTAATATAGCTACGCTGGTAGTTTCGGCTCAGAGAGGCGGCCACATCGACCGTTTTAACGCTGAATATCTGTGGATTGGCAATAACATCAACCGGGAGCGTGATCCCGTCGCGGATAAAAGAACGTTGGGCGTCAGGAGCCAGTAGACCTCCGCAGGGTTTGGTGAACCCTTCAGTCCCGCACTGGCGCTTTTTATCCAGCGCAATCACGCGCATTTTTCCGCTCAACTGCCGTGCCAGCGCCGCACCTGCCGGGCCTAAACCGATAATTGCCACGTCAAAATGTTCCATCTTTCTGCCCGTAATAAGTGAGATGGGTATACGCTAAAGCCTGAAAGTGAAGTCCCTGTGAAGTATGATTACTGAAATTGTCTCGTATCAGGGCATCCTATGAAGCAAGTCACCTTTACGCCGCGTCATCACCAACTGACCAATATCAATACCTGGACCCCGGACAGCCAGTGGCTGGTTTTTGATGTGCGTCCCTCCGGCGCGTCGTTTACCGGTGAGACCATTGAACGCGTCAATATCCACACTGGCGAGGTGGAGGTGATTTATCGCGCGACGCAGAAGGCACACGTCGGCGTGGTGACCGTTCATCCGAAGTCTGAAAAATATGTGTTCATCCATGGCCCTGAAAACCCAGATGAAACATGGTATTACGATTTTCACCATCGTCGTGGAGTGATTGCTGGTCAGGATGGCGTGACGAATCTGGACGCGATGGATATTACTGCCCCGTATACCCCTGGCGCACTACGCGGTGGTAGTCATGTGCATGTTTTTAGCCCGAACGGTGAGTTTGTTAGCTTCACCTATAACGACCATGTGCTGCATGAGTATTCCCCGGCGCTGGATTTACGTAATGTTGGCGTGGCGACGCCATATGGCCCGGTGCCTGTCTCCATTCAGCATCCACGTGAGTACAGCGGGAGCCACTGGTGCGTGCTGGTGAGCCAGACCACGCCTGCGCCGCAGCCGGGCAGCGATGAGATTAACCGTGCCTATGAAGAGGGCTGGGTGGGGAACCACGCGCTGGCGTTTATCGGTGATACGTTGTCAGTAAATGGCGAGAAAGTTCCCGAGCTGTTTATTGTTGATTTGCCGCAGGATGAAAGTGGCTGGAAGCAACCGGGCGATGCACCGCTTGAAGGCAGCGAATCAACCATGCCGGCACCGCCGGTTGGCGTGATCCAGCGTCGCCTGACATTTACCCACGACCGCGCTTTCCCTGGACTGGTTAATCAGCCGCGTCACTGGGTGCGCAGTCATCCCCTGGCGCCAGAGATTGCATTTTTGATGCGCGATGATCATGGTGTGGTACAGCTATGGTTGATTTCTGCTCAGGGTGGTGCACCGCGTCAACTGACCCATTGTTTGACCGATATTCAGTCAGCGTTTAACTGGCATCCGTCAGGCCAATGGCTGGGATTCGTGCTGGAAAACAGAATTGCCTGCTGCAATGTGCAGACGGGAGAGATTGATTTTTTAACGGAAAGTCACAAAGCTCCACCTTCCGCAGATGCGATCGTTTTTTCGCCTGATGGGCAGCGGGTTGCGTGGATGGAGGACGTCGAGGGTTTCCGCCAGCTGTGGGTGACAGAAACCGGACGTTAACTTAAGGGGTAGGCATTTTTGCCGGGGGGATCACGTCGTTAGTAGCTTGCGTGCTCTCCTCGCTTCTTTCTACTCGCGATCTCACCGAGCTATCGGTACGAAAGAAATCCCACGGGAGCAGTAGCGTATCCAGCACGGCAGTAAACGGCATATCAAGAATGGCCAGCGACTTGGTTCCCCAGTTTGTATCACTCTCGCTTATCATCGTGGCGCTGGCACGCGTGCCGGGATACGTTCCTTCTTTACCTCCGGTGTGTGACATGATGCTGGAGCAACCGCTCACAAGAGCTATCCCGCTGCACATCATCAGTGTAAACAACATTTTTTTTATCATCGTTTATTCATCTGTTAAACATCGGTGTTTGCATGGTGAGTTATAGCGATCCATTGCGAAAAATAACATCACCATTCTGTCGCACTGTGGCGGCTATCGCACTCTAACGATAACAATTGTTCCCCCAGTGTATGCAATAGACAACAAACTGCAAAAAAAGTCAGATGAATACGCTTGAAAAGTTTGTATTAAGACCCATTTTTAGGATGTAGGCAAATGAAGGGCACGCCTGATGGGTGTCCTGGCTACCTGACCTGTCCATGATGGAAGGTCTAACATTCTCGCTGATTTCAGGAGCTATTGATTATGCGTAACTTTGACTTATCCCCGTTATACCGTTCTGCAATTGGTTTTGATCGTCTGTTTAACCTGCTGGAAAGCAATCAGAGCCAGAGTAATGGCGGCTACCCTCCGTATAACGTCGAGCTGGTGGACGAAAACCATTACCGCATTGCGATTGCCGTTGCGGGCTTTGCTGAAAGCGAGCTGGAAATTACCGCCCAGGACAATTTGCTGGTGGTAAAAGGCGCTCATGCGGACGAGCAAAAAGAACGTACTTATCTGTACCAGGGTATTGCCGAGCGCAACTTTGAACGCAAGTTCCAGTTGGCGGAGAACATTCATGTTCGCGGCGCAAACCTGGTAAACGGTCTGCTGTACATCGAACTTGAGCGCGTGATTCCGGAAGCGAACAAACCGCGCCGCATCGAAATCAACTAATTCAGTGGGCCGCGTCAGGCGGCCCTGCTAAGCAATCAGCTTGCCGTCAGGGAGCTGAAAGGTATTTACTCGCTTCTTAGAAGGAGAAATGAATATGCGTAACTACGATTTATCCCCGCTGCTGCGTCAATGGATCGGTTTCGACAAACTGGCCAATACACTGCAAAACACCGGTGAAAGCCAGAGCTTCCCACCCTATAACATCGAAAAGAGCGACGATAACCACTATCGCATTACGCTTGCGTTAGCCGGTTTCCGTCAGGAAGATCTGGATATTCAGCTGGAAGGCACGCGTCTGACCGTGAAAGGTACGCCTGAGCAGCCGGAAAAAGAGACCAAGTGGCTGCATCAGGGACTGGTGACACAATCCTTCAGCCTGAGCTTTACCCTGGCTGAAAATATGGAAGTCTCCGGTGCGAGCTTCACCAATGGTTTGTTGCACATCGATTTAATTCGCAACGAGCCAGAAACGGTTCCGCCACAGCGGATCGCCATCAGCGAACATCCCGCATTAAATAGCTAATTAGCTCCTTGCCTTTGCCCCGCCAGAAATGACGGGGCTTTTTTGTGCTTTACCACCCATACATTGCGCCTGTACTCTGCCAGAATCCATTTACTTAATGATGTTATTCACAGGGAACAGAATAATGAGTGATATAGCATTGACGGTCAGTGTTCTGGCATTGGTGGCGGTTGTCGGGTTATGGATCGGCAACATTAAAGTCCGGGGTGTGGGTTTTGGCATCGGGGGCGTGCTGTTCGGCGGTATTATCGTCGGGCATTTTGTCGATCAGGCTGGGATGACCCTGAGCGGTGATATGCTGCATTTTATTCAGGAATTCGGCCTGATACTCTTCGTGTACACCATCGGTATTCAGGTGGGGCCAGGCTTCTTTGCTTCGCTGCGTGTTTCAGGTTTGCGCCTGAATCTGTTTGCCGTGCTGATTGTCATTATGGGGGGTCTGGTCACCGCTCTCCTGCATAAGATTTTTGCCATTCCTTTGCCTGTGGTGCTGGGCATATTTTCTGGTGCTGTCACGAATACCCCGGCGCTGGGTGCAGGGCAGCAAATCCTGCGCGATCTGGGTACACCGATGGATGTGGTGGATCAGATGGGGATGAGCTACGCCATGGCTTATCCTTTTGGTATTTGCGGTATTTTGCTCACGATGTGGCTGATGCGCCTTATCTTCCGCGTTAACGTCGAGGCGGAAGCACAGCAGCACGAATCAACGCGGACCAACGGTCAGGCGCTGATTCAGACCATGAACATCCGCGTTGAAAACCCGAACCTGAATAATATGGCGATTCAGGATGTCCCCATTCTGAACAGCGATAAAATCATCTGCTCGCGCCTGAAACGTGAAGAGACACTGATGGTGCCGTCGCCGGGAACCATTATCCAGTTGGGTGACTTGCTCCATCTGGTGGGGCAACCCGCTGATTTGCATAACGCGCAGGTGGTGATTGGTCAGGAAGTCGATACTTCGCTGTCGACGCGAGGTACGGATTTACGCGTTGAGCGCGTGGTAGTAACCAACGAACAAGTGCTGGGCAAACGGATCCGTGACCTGCATTTCAAAGAGCGCTATGACGTTGTAATCTCGCGTCTGAACCGCGCGGGCGTTGAGTTGGTTGCCAGTAGCGATGCCAGTCTGCAGTTTGGCGATATCCTCAATCTGGTTGGACGCCCCTCGTCCATTGATGCTGTCGCTAATGTTGTCGGCAATGCGCAGCAAAAGCTGCAGCAGGTACAGATGCTGCCGGTATTTATTGGTATCGGGCTTGGGGTATTGCTGGGTTCCATTCCGCTGTTTATCCCTGGCTTCCCGGTGGCGTTAAAGCTGGGTCTGGCCGGTGGCCCGCTAATTATGGCGCTGATACTTGGGCGTATCGGCAGTATCGGCAAGCTGTACTGGTTTATGCCACCGAGCGCTAACCTGGCGCTGCGTGAACTGGGGATTGTGCTCTTTCTCGCGGTGGTTGGTCTGAAATCGGGCGGTGACTTTGTCGACACGCTAACTCAGGGAGATGGCTTAAGCTGGGTGGGTTACGGTATTTTCATTACCGCCGTTCCGCTGATCACCGTTGGTCTGCTGGCACGACTTCTCACCAAAATGAACTACCTGACACTGTGCGGAATGCTGGCCGGTTCGATGACCGATCCCCCCGCGCTGGCGTTTGCCAATAACCTGCACGCTACCAGCGGTGCGGCGGCGCTTTCCTATGCCACCGTCTACCCGCTGGTGATGTTCCTGCGCATTATCACCCCCCAACTGCTGGCGGTGATCTTCTGGGGAATGGGTTAACACTGACTTATCCGGCCTGCCTGCCTGTAGGCCGGATAAGACGCAATTCTCCATCCGGCACCATAAGGTGCGTCTCTCTTTTCTTTTGTCTCATCACATTACGTCCTCGTTCGTTTGAGAATCAGGTTCATACTCCTTAACTGTTCCGGTATAACGACCAGACAACAACATTGAAGGAGCCATAATGAAGATTTCCCGCCTCGGAGAAGCGCCGGATTACCGCTTCTCGCTGGCAAATGAGCGTACGTTTTTGGCGTGGATCCGCACCGCGCTGGGGTTTCTGGCCGCCGGTGTGGGTCTTGATCAACTGGCACCGGATTTCGCCACGCCGGTCATTCGCGAACTGCTGGCGCTGCTGCTGTGCCTGTTTGCCGGCGGTCTGGCGATTTATGGCTACCTGCGCTGGTTGCGGAATGAAAAGGCCATGCGCCTGAAAGAGGACCTGCCATACACGCATAGCCTGTTGATAATCAGTCTAATTTTGATGATTGTTGCGGTCATTGTGATGGGCCTGGTGCTGTATGCCGGATAGCCGTAAATCGCGACGTATCGCCGATCCGGGGCTGCAACCTGAACGTACCTCGCTGGCCTGGTTTCGCACCCTGCTGGGTTACGGCGCGTTAATAGCACTGGCGCTGAAACATAACTGGCATCAGGCCGGCTTTATGTTTTGGGTGTCAATTGGGGTACTGGCAATTGTGGCGATAATCCTTTGGCGCTATACCCGGAGCCGAAACCTGATGGACGTCACGCATAGTGATTTTTCTGAATCTCGCGCGGTGTGTGACAAATTTATGATCTCCCTCGCGGTGTTATCTCTCGCAATACTGTTTGCTGTAACACACGTTCGCCAACTTATCGTATATATCGGGACTTTTGCATGACAGGATGTGAGGACATGGATGTTAGTGAGGGAATGATTAAGGTGGTGGTAGATCACCAGAAATGTCAGCATCCTAGTGATTTATATCGTAATTTACAACAAGCAGGCGTTCGTTCGGCGCAGTTTATTCCCCTGGTTGAACGCGATGAAAAAGGGTGTCCGACTGCGGGTTCCGTTACAGCGGAAGACTGGGGACGGTTTTTAAATACGGTATTTGATATCTGGGTTCGTGAGGATATATCACGAATATCTATTCCGCTTTTTGATGAAACGTTGAATCGGTGGTGTGGCCGGACGGGACAAACCAATCGACAGACGCTTTCACAGATGAACGCGCGCTGCCAGTCATGTTCCCTGTTGCAATTCTATCGTGGTGAGTGCCCTGCATATTGTGATGATAGCGGCAAGGGCGGACTGTGTGCAGGCTACCACGCTTTCTTTGACCACACAGCTCCGCATATGCGCGTTATGCGCGACCTGCTGAAACAGCACCGCTCACCGATGGAACTGATGGCGATGCTGCGTTAAGGTCAACGGCGTTTAGCGCCCTTTCGCCAGGTACTGTGCCATTTCGGCTTCCGGCACCATGCCGCCGCCGGTGGCCCACACCAGGTGCGTGGCGTTATTAAGCTGCTCAGCACTGAAACCGTGCATTTGTTGATAGTCAGCTGACGCGCAAACGCGTTGCGGACCGGCCATACCCGCCAGAGCCGAAGGCTCAAGGCGAATCCCTTCCTCCTGCGCCAGCCAGCCCAGCATGTCGTACATGGTCTGGTCATCAAGGGTGTACAGACCGTCGAGCAGACGCTCCATTGCGCGCCCCACAAAACCCGATGCACGGCCCACCGCCAGGCCATCTGCCGCCGTCAGGTTGTCGATGCCAATTTCTTGTACAGATATCTCATCGTGTAGCCCGGTATAAACCCCCAGCAACATGCACGGTGAATGAGTCGGCTCGGCAAAGAAGCAATGCACGTTGTCGCCGAACGCTAGTTTCAGACCAAACGCCACGCCGCCAGGGCCGCCGCCGACACCGCACGGTAGATAGACAAACAGTGGATGGTTGGTATCCACCACGCGACCCTGCTGTGCGAACTGTGCCTTCAGACGCTGCCCGGCTACAGCGTAACCCAGGAACAGCGTGCGGGAGTTTTCGTCGTCGATAAAGAAGCAGTTCGGGTCAGACTCCGCCGCCTTGCGACCCTGTTCAACCGCCACGCCGTAATCTTCTTCGTACTCCACTACCGTCACGCCGTGGCTGCGCAGTTTGGCTTTTTTCCAGGCGCGGGCGTCAGCGGACATATGCACCGTCACCTTAAAGCCAATACGGGCGCTCATGATGCCGATCGACATCCCCAGGTTACCGGTCGAGCCTACTGCGATGCTGTACTGGCTGAAGAACTGTTTAAACTCAGGCGAAAGCAGAATGCTGTAATCATCTTCCGTAGTCAGCAAACCGGCTTCCAGCGCCAGTTTTTCGGCGTGGGTCAGCACTTCATAAATACCGCCACGGGCTTTAATCGAGCCGGAGATCGGCAGGTGGCTGTCCTTCTTCAACAGAATTTCGCCATTGATGTTCTGGCCAAATTCTTTTTCCAGCCGCTTCTGCATGGCGGGAATGGCTGCCAGCTCAGATTCGATAATGCCGCCGGTGGCTGCGGTTTCCGGGAAGGCTTTCGCCAGGTACGGCGCAAAGCGCGCCAGACGGGCGTGAGCATCCTGAACGTCGTCTTCCGTCAGGCCAACATAGGGTAAACCTTCCGCAAGAGAGGTGGTGCCCGGGTTAAACCAGGTCGTTTCTTTCAGTGCGACCAGTTCCTCCACTAACGGATACTGGGCGATGAGTTTTTGCATTTTTTCCATAGGACGTCTCTTTGCGCTTAGATGATAAAGGAAAGCAGGAATGTGCATGCCAGTGCAATCACCGACGCGATAAATGTCGCGGTCGTATAGTATTTAAACGTCTCATTCAGGGTAGCGCCGCAGTACTGCTTCACCAGCCAGAAGAGGGAATCTGTGACGATCGTGCAGCCAATCGCGCCGGAACCGATGGCAATGGCAATGATCTCCGGGCTGACGTTGGGATAGAGCGGCAGCATGGGGCCACAATCGCCGTTGCGCCCATCATCGCCACCGTGGCAGAACCCACTGCCGCGTGCAGGATCAGTGCCACCAGCCAGGCCAGCAGAATCGGGTGCATATGCATGTTGGAGAGGATAAGTGCCAGCGTATCCGCCAGTCCGCTGCTCTTCAGAATGGCGTTGAACGCGCCGCCCGCACCGATAATCAGCAGGATGTTGGCAATGGAGACAAAGCCATTTTCAGTATGGGTCAACAGTGCGCCCATGCCGATATGCTGGCGCAGACCGAGAATGTAATAGGCCACAAACACGGCGATAAACATGGCGGTGATCGGGTTGCCGATAAACTCCAGCAGCGTATATACCGCGCTGCCTTTCGCCATATTCAGTTCAGCGACGGTTTTCATCAGCATCAGGCCAATTGGCAGCAGCACGGTAAACAGCGTGGCCCCCAGCGACGGCAGCGTGTTTTCATCGCGAACCTTCAGGTCGGAAAACTCTGCCGGTACCGGTTTAAACGGCAGACGATTGCCTAGGAATTTCAGGTACAGTGGCCCGCCGATCAGTGATGCCATTAAACCCACCAGTAAACCGTAGACAATCACGGTACCAATGTCCGCTCCCAGCTTATTGGCCACGAACAGGGCTGCCGGATGTGGCGGAACGACGCAGTGCACCGCCATCAGCGCCGTACACAGTGGGATCGCCAGTTTCAGCAGCGAGGTATTGGTTTTTTTGGCGATGGAAAATGCCAACGGAATCAACAGCACCACGCCCACTTCAACAAACAGCGTGATCCCGCAAATCAGGCCGACCAGCACCATAATGACGTCGGCGGAAAGCCAGCGACAGCGCTGAAGCGTCAGGCCGATGCGTTCTGCCGCGCCGGATACTTCCATCATTTTTCCGAGAATGGTTCCCAGACCGATAACCGCGGCAAGGAAGCCCAGCGTACCGCCGATGCCACTCTCAATGGCATTGACCATATCCAGCGGCCCCATGCCCATCATCGTACCCACGAAGAAGCTGGCTAACAGCAGTGCCAGAAACGGGTGGAATTTGAACTTCACGATGGTCAAAACGATCAACACGATGCTTATCAACAACGTGCTCACAACCCAGATTTGAGAGTGCATATCTCACCTTGCCCTGTGATTAACCTGACGTTATACCCTGGGTCTATTGGACAAAATTAAGGCACATGCTGACAAACGATATAAATCTTCTTTCGCATGAGACAGATTGAATCAAAATGGTGATTTACGTCTAATAACGGCCTGATAATGCGAGATGATTCACTCTGGTTCATCTTTGTGCTGATTTTTACAGCGTATTTTTTTACACTTTGGGGAAAGATTCAGCATGAAAGAGGTGAGTATGGATCCCGGACGCGAGGTCAGAAATCGACTGCTCAATGGCTGGCAGCTGTCAAAGCTTTATACTTTTGAAGTGGCGGCCAGGCATCAGTCGTTTGCGCTGGCGGCAGATGAACTGTCGTTAAGTCCCAGCGCCGTCAGTCACCGAATTAATCAGCTGGAAGAGGAGTTGGGCATCCAGCTGTTTGTCCGCTCACATCGCAAAGTTGAACTCACCCACGAAGGCAAACGGGTGTTCTGGGCGCTGAAATCCTCGCTGGATACGCTCAACCAGGAAATTCTCGACATCAAAAATCAGGAGCTGTCCGGGACGCTCACCGTCTACTCGCGGCCCTCCATCGCCCAGTGTTGGCTAGTTCCGGCTCTCGGTGACTTTACCCGCCGCTACCCGTCGATTTCCCTGACCATGCTGACCGGGAATGATAACGTCAATATGCAGCGTGCCGGGGTCGACCTGGCCATCTATTTTGACGACGCGCCGTCTGCGCAATTGACGCATCATTTTTTGATGGATGAAGAGATTCTGCCGGTGTGCAGCCCGGATTATGCCCGCCGCCATGATCTTACCGGCTCGCGGGTGAATCTGTCGCACTGCACGTTGCTGCATGACAGGCAGGCGTGGAGTAATGATTCCGGGACCGATGAGTGGCACAGCTGGGCGCAGCATTTTACGGTGAATTTGCCGACATCATCGGGCATTGGCTTCGATCGTTCTGATTTAGCGGTGATTGCGGCCATGAATCATATCGGCGTGGCGATGGGGCGCAAACGGCTGGTGCAAAAACGACTCGACAGTGGAGAACTGGTTGCCCCCTTTGGCAATATGGCGCTGAAATGCCATCAGCACTATTACATCACCACGCTACCCGGCAGGCAGTGGCCGAAAATTGAGGCGTTTATTGGCTGGCTGCAGGAGCAGGTAAAATAATCGAGGTGAGCCTCGAATATTTTTACGCTTTCTCTCTACACCCGGCGTCAGAAATTATGCTAAATACGTGAATTACACCTGATGATTTGCCTAAGGACACACCGTGTTAAAGCCGCTTGTTTCCCTGTTGTTGGTCGCCTGCACTACCGTCTATGCGGCACAACCTCCGCTGACGGCGGCGCACTATGCACAGCAGTTGGGCGTAGGGATGGATGTGGACTGGGCGCGCACAGAACGGGGTATCCGCGAGTTCGACCCGCTGGTGGTACGGGACTTTCAGGCGAAGGGGATCGCCCACGTACGTATTCGTGTTGTCGGAGAGCCAACGGAGGCCCGGCTTATCCATCTGCGTAAGCTGGTGGAAGCCTGCGAGCATTATGGCGTGATCCCGATTATTGCTTATCAGGCGGATGAATATAAAAAAGACCCCAGTGCCAGCAACGAAAAAGAGGTGATTAACTGGTGGGTGGCAGTGGCGCATTACTTTGGTCAAGGCTCGCCGTTACTGGGTTTTGACCTGATCTACGAACCTGCGGATAAGCTTAATCATAATCAGGTGTCGCTCAATCGGGTGTATGACAAAACGATTCGCATGATTCACGCCATCTATCCCCAGCGCATGATTTTTGTCGCACCACGCCTGCGCGCCGCGCCGGAAGAGTTGTCGAACCTGAAGTTGCCGCCACAAAGTCAGAACAACGTGCTGGCCGAGTGGCATATCTTCCCGTGGGGGCCGTTAAAAAATAACGGTAAGTATCCGTGGACGTCGGGTACGGCGGCAGAAAAGGCGGCGATTCGCGTCCGCATTAATAGCGCCGTTCACTGGCAGCAGAAGACCGGCCATGTCAGTTGGGTTGGTGGATGGGCGCCGGGAGAGACGATCAAAAATGGGTCTTCTGCTGCACAGATGGCGTTTGCCCGCTTTATGGCCTGTGAACTGAAGAAAGCGAAAATTCCCTACGCTATTAATACAGATACGCAGTTTTATGATGGCGAGGAAGGGGCCTGGCGTCCGGCGCTGGAGCCGCTACTGAATACGATGATTGCGCCTGAATGTGACAAGCCTGGCGAAAAACCGGGCCATCACACGCTTAAACCGCCTGCTCCTGATGAGACACGCGTGACGCCAGCGGCAACCAGCAGATCAGAATCAATACACCCATAAGGGTCATCAGCAGACCCAGGCTGGCCTGACCGGTCTGAGGCAGCATCGCGGAAAGCCACGCCAGCACGCCGGAACCAATATTTTGTAACCCCCCCACCAACGCCCCGGCGGTACCAGCCAGGAATGGGAAAGGTTCCATCGCGCCGCTGGTAGCGAGCGGGAACAGCATTCCGGCACCGAAGAAGAACAGCGCGGCGGGAATCAGTAACGTCCAGACGTTCATCACGTCAAACAGGCCAGGGATCCACATCATCAAACCAGCTGACAAACAGCTAATGACCGATTGCCACATCAGCGTTGAGAAGCGCTTGTTCGGGCGACCGGCGAACCACGCCCCGAAAAACGCCGCCGGGATCGGCAGAATAAACAGGATACTGACCGCCATGCTGCTTAAGCCTAATCCTGCGCCCAGCAGTACCCCTGAGCAGGCTTCGAAGACGGCTACACCCGCAAGGCCACCGATCAGCATCAGTACGTAACAGGTGAATGCGCCGTTGCCAAACAGGGTTTTGTAGCTGGCGATCAGACGTGGACGCGGCGCACCTGCAGGGCGCGTTTCTGGCATCCAGCGCGCCATGCTAAACGTCACGCCCGCGCACAGAATCAACAGGAAAATATAGCAGGCGCGCCAGTTCCATATCGTGTCCAGCACGCCGCCAATCAGCGGTGCTAACAGTGGGCTGACAAGAATACCCATATTTAACAAACTATTAGCATGACGCAGTTGGGTGCCCTCATACAGATCACGCGGTAAGGTTCGTGCCATCACACCGCCGACGCCCGTTCCCATCCCCTGCATGGCGCTGGCGATAATCAGTACCGTCAGGCTATGGGTAGTAATGGCGACCAGCGTAGCCAGCATAAAAATAGACATTCCGGTGAGGATTACTGGACGGCGCCCTACGCGGTCGGAAAGAGGTCCGTAAACCAACTGCGACACACCGTAGGTTAGCAGGTAGGCCGCCATTACGCTTTGTACCGCCCCTTCGCGAACGTTGAGTTCACGCGCCATATCGGCAATGGCGGGGATATAAATGGTTTGTGCCATCTGGCCTACCGCCACCAGGAGTACCAACATCAACAACAAATTGACGCTTCTATGCCTTTTCATTTCGCTGATTACTTTTAAAAAAGAGAAAAAATAAGAATAAGGTGCTGCACATTCCCGTAAATGCGCGTGGAATCTACCACATTAAAAAAAGAAGACCACATTGATCACTATAAAGGAAAAAGGAGGAGCGGCAGGAAATGTAAACAAAAAACGGCAATAAATGTTGCCGGAATGCGCACCCTACGATCAGGATAAACGTAATAATATTGCCCCGGCGGCAATCCCCGCAGCGGCGATAAGGCGTATTCCTGCGACCTTTTCTTTAAGCAGCAGCCAGGCGAGCAGGGCACCAAACAAGATGGAAGTTTCTCGCAGTGCGGCGACTACCGCCAGCGGGGCCTGCGTCATCGCCCACAGCGCCAGACCGTAAGAGCCCATAGTGCCGATGCCGCCCAAAATGCCTTTCTTCCATTGCTGCGCCAAATAGCGTGATGACTCCCGGCGTCGGGCGATCATCGCCCAGGTGAGCAGACAGGATCCGTTGAGAAAGAAGGTCCACAGCGTATAGCCCAGCGCGGTTTCTGAGAGTCGTACTCCGGTGCCATCCACCAGCGTATAGCCAGCGATAAAACAGGCGTTAATTAACGCCAAAACAATTCCCCGCTGCGAGCTGCTGCGCCCGTTAAACGCCATGCCGAGGATCGCCATACAGATGGTGGCGATACCTACCCAGGCGAGCATTGACAGGCTATCGCCGAGAAACAGAACGCTGATGATCGCGACCAGAAGCGGGGCAGTACCGCGCATTAAGGGATAGGTCTGGCTCATGTCCGAAACCTGATAGGTTTTGGCGACCAGCACGGTATACACCACCTGTAATGCGGTTGAGACCGCTAAGTACGGCAAGCTGGCTGCAGAGGGATGAGGTGCAAAAGGCAGGCATATCAACGCCATGACCGCCGCCGATCCGCTGACGCTGATGGCGGAGTACAGCTTATCGTTTCCTGCTTTTACGATGGCATTCCAGCTGGCATGGAGCAGTGCGGCGAACAGTAAAATGCAGAAAACAGAAAGCGTCATGGCGGTCTTCGTCCCTGGGTGTGTCATAAAAACGTAACATATTGGCGCGGCGCACGCACCAGGGCAACGGTGAAAGGGGAGTGGTTACCCACTCCCCTTCGGTGCGACTTGAATCTGAATTATTTAATGTACTTCAGAACAGCATCAAGCAGTTGCAGTGCAGCAACAATGAGTTTCAGGATAAGAATGGTGATATCCACGAGGCTCATACGCTCTCCTTTTGGTACAAGGAGCACGATGCTGGCGTACCTCGCCGCTGCCTGTTGCCAGCACCTTTGTTGACATAACACAGCGTGCTCACACGGGGTTAAGGCGCTGACGGCACCACCCGTTTCAGCCAGGACTTAGTTGCGCCGGTTTACTCTGCGGCCCCCGCATAACACATTGCGTACGGCGATATTATAGATAATCACTGTATAAATTAACAGTATTTTATGGACTTTCAATTATGACTGCGCCATACTCAAAAACGTCAAAATTCGAGCCGAAATTGCGTGTTCTTCGTGGAACGCGTATACTTTTTGCGTTGACATAACACAGCGTGCCCGGCGGCAACCAACCGCACAACGCTGATAAAAACCTCGCTCTGTCGGGGTTTTTTCTTTTTGCACAATCTACAATGAAACGTGATCGCTGACGCATTTTTGCGCAGATGAAAATTTTTCCATTGTCACGCTGAAAAACCTGTGTTTGTATAAATCCTGTTAATCAACGAACAGACAAGGTCCCTAATGAACCCTTCCATGCTGACTGCGACCCTACTAAAAACTGCGCCATCTCGCGCAGTGGTCGTCGTGCGTGTGGTGGTGGTCGTCGGCAATGCGCCGTAGGGTCCGGAACACACGATTCCAAAACCCCGCCGGCGCAAACCGGGCGGGGTTTTTCGTTTAAGAGACCCACCCGGAAAGTCGGCCCAGAATAAAAGGACTGGAGCATGGCAATTTCGGGCATAACATCCAAGCGTACGCGTTTTACGGGCGCAGAATTCATCGTTCATTTCCTGGAGCGCCAGGGAATTTCGGTGGTCACCGGTATTCCGGGCGGCTCGATTCTCCCTGTATACGACGCTTTAAGCCAAAGCACGCAAATCCGTCATATCCTGGCGCGCCATGAGCAGGGCGCGGGGTTTATCGCCCAGGGCATGGCGCGAACTGACGGCAAACCTGCTGTGTGTATGGCCTGTAGCGGGCCGGGCGCCACCAATCTGGTGACCGCCATTGCTGATGCGCGACTGGATTCCATCCCGCTGGTGTGCATCACCGGCCAGGTTCCGGCCTCGATGATCGGCACCGACGCCTTCCAGGAAGTCGACACCTACGGCATCTCTATCCCCATCACCAAGCACAACTATCTGGTCCGCCATATCAATGAATTACCCCAGGTCATGAGCGACGCTTTTCGCATTGCGCAGTCAGGACGCCCGGGCCCGGTGTGGATAGACATTCCTAAGGATATTCAAACCGCTGAATTTGAAATTGAAGAGTTGCCGGAGCCCGCGCAGAAAATGGCGGCGCCGGAGTTCAGCCGGGACAGCATCCGTGATGCCGCCGCGATGATTAACGCAGCCAAACGCCCGGTGCTGTACCTTGGCGGCGGGGTTATCAATGCGCCTGAGCGGGTGCGCGAGCTGGCAGAAAAAGCGATGCTGCCCACTACCATGACCTTAATGGCGCTTGGCATGCTGCCAAAAATGCATCCGTTGTCGTTAGGTATGCTGGGGATGCACGGCGCGCGCAGTACCAACTTTATTCTGCAGGAAGCGGATTTATTGATTGTTCTGGGGGCACGTTTTGATGACCGGGCGATCGGTAAAACCGAGCAGTTCTGTCCGAATGCCAAAATCATCCATGTGGATATCGACCGTGCGGAACTGGGTAAAATCAAACAGCCACACGTGGCGATTCAGGCCGATGTGGATGAGGTGCTGGAACAATTGATCCCGCTAATTGAGGCGCAGCCGCGTGAAGAGTGGCATCAACTGGTGTCCAACCTGCAGCAAGAATTTCCGTGCACCATCCCGCAGGAAAAAAATCCGCTCAGTCATTATGGGCTGATTAACGCGGTTGCTGCCTGTGTGGACGACAACGCGATCATCACCACCGACGTGGGGCAGCATCAGATGTGGGCGGCGCAGGCTTACCCGCTGAACCGTCCGCGCCAGTGGCTGACCTCCGGCGGCCTTGGTACCATGGGTTTTGGCCTGCCTGCGGCAATTGGCGCGGCGCTGGCGAATCCGGACAAAAAAGTGCTGTGTTTCTCCGGCGACGGCAGCCTGATGATGAATATTCAGGAAATGGCCACCGCCAGCGAGAATCAGTTGGATATTAAAATCATCCTGATGAATAACGAAGCGCTGGGGCTGGTGTATCAGCAACAGAGCCTGTTCTACAAGCAGGGCGTGTTTGCTGCCACCTATCCGGGGATGATTAACTTTATGCAGATTGCCGCCGGTTTCGGTCTCGAAACCTGCGATTTAAACCACGAAGCCGACCCGCAGGCGGCATTGCAGGCGATTATTGATCGTCCGGGACCGGCGCTGATCCACGTGCGTATCGATGCGGAAGAAAAAGTGTATCCGATGGTGCCACCGGGTGCGGCAAATACAGAGATGGTGGGGGAATAAGCTATGCAACAGCAGACACATGACAACGTAATTCTTGAACTCACCGTGCGTAACCACCCCGGCGTTATGACCCACGTGTGCGGCCTGTTCGCCCGCCGCGCGTTTAACGTGGAGGGCATTCTCTGTCTACCGATTCAGGGCAGCGACCAGAGTCGAATCTGGCTATTGGTCAACGACGACCAACGTCTGGAGCAGATGATCAGCCAGATTGATAAACTGGAAGATGTGGTGAAGGTGGCACGCAACCAGTCCGACCCGTCGATGTTTAACAAGATCACCGTGTTCTTTGAGTAATCCGTTCAATGCTTGAACGACGAAGTGTATATCGTTAAGGTAAGCGACTTTGCCGGATGGCGGCGTAAACGCCTTATCCGGCCTACCACGGCTCCTGCCCGTAGGCCTGATAAGCACAGCGTCATCAGGCATCCCACACGCCAGGACAAAACTCATGATCACCGTTGCACTGATAGACGATCACCTTATCGTCCGTTCCGGCTTTGCGCAGTTGCTGGGGCTTGAACCTGATTTACAGGTGGTCGCCGAATTTGGTTCGGGGCGTGAGGCGCTGGCTGGATTGCCGGGGCGTGGTGCGCAAGTGTGTATTTGCGATATTTCCATGCCGGATATCTCCGGACTGGAGTTGATAAACCAGCTCCCCAAAGGCATGGCCATCATAATGCTCTCCGTCCACGACAGCCCGGCGCTGGTGGAACAGGCGCTAAACGCCGGGGCGCGTGGCTTCCTCTCCAAGCGTTGTAGCCCTGATGAGCTGATTGCGGCGGTACACACCGTGGCGACCGGCGGCTGCTATCTCACGCCAGATATCGCCGTCAAACTGGCTGCGGGGCGTCAGGATCCGTTGACCAAACGCGAGCGTCAGGTGGCAGAAAAACTGGCGCAGGGGATGGCGGTGAAAGAGATTGCCGCCGAACTGGGCCTGTCGCCGAAAACGGTGCACGTGCATCGCGCTAATCTGATGGAAAAACTGAACGTCAGTAACGACGTCGAGCTGGCGCGCCGGATGTTTGACGGCTGGCAATGAACACCTTTTTCTCTCGCTTAATCACCGTTGTTGCCTGTTTCTTTATCTTCTCCGCTGCCTGGTTCTGCCTGTGGAGCATTAGCCTGCACCTGGTGGAACGCCCGGAGCTGGCGGTGCTGTTGTTCCCGTTTGGCCTGCGTCTGGGGATCATGCTGCAATGCCCGCGCGGCTACTGGCCGGTGCTGCTGGGCGCGGAGTGGCTGCTGATTTTCTGGCTGTCGCAGGAAGTGGCGTTGGCGCATCTGCCCCTGTTGATTATCGGTAGCGTGCTGACGCTGCTGCCCGTGACATTGATCTGGCGCTATCGCCATCAGCGCGACTGGCGCACCCTGCTGCTGCAGGGGGCTGCGCTTGGGGCGGCGGCGCTGTTACAGTCCCTGCCATGGCTGGGTCAGGGGGAAGCGGCGTGGAGCGCGCTGCTGTTGACGCTGACCGGTGGACTGACGTTGGCCCCCATCTGTCTGGTGTTCTGGCACTATCTGACCAGCACCACCTGGCTGCCGCTCGGCCCGGCGGTGGTCTCCCAGCCGGTGAACTGGCGTGGGCGACATCTGGTGTGGTACTTGCTGCTGTTTAGCGTCAGCCTGTGGCTCCAGTTGGGCTTGCCGGACGAGCTGTCGCGCTTCACTCCGTTTTGCCTGGCGCTGCCGATCATCGCGCTGGCCTGGCACTACGGCTGGCAGGGCGCATTGATTGCGACGCTGATGAACGCTATCGCGCTGATTGCCAGCCAGACCTGGCACGATCATCCCGTTGATTTACTGCTCTCACTGCTGGCGCAAAGCCTGACCGGGCTGCTGCTCGGTGCCGGTATTCAGCGTCTGCGTGAACTCAACCAGTCGCTGCAAAACGAGCTGGCGCGTAACCATCGGCTGGCGGAGCGTCTGCTGGAAACCGAAGAGAGCGTGCGCCGCGACGTGGCGCGTGAACTTCACGACGATATTGGCCAGACCATCACCGCCATTCGTACCCAGGCGGGCATTGTCCAGCGGCTGGCCCCGGAGAATGCGGGCGTGAAGCAAAGCGGGGCGCATATCGAGCAGCTCTCGCTGGGCGTCTATGATTCCGTGCGGCGCCTGCTGGGTCGCTTGCGTCCACGACAGCTCGACGATCTGACGCTGGAGCAGGCCATTCGCTCGCTGCTGCGCGAAATGGAGCTGGAAAGTCGTGGCATCGTCAGTCATCTCGACTGGCATATCGACGAGTCGGCACTCAGCGAAAGCCAGCGGGTGACGCTGTTTCGCGTCTGTCAGGAAGGGCTGAATAATATTGTGAAACATGCCAACGCAAGCGCGGTGACGCTACAGGCCTGGCAGCAGGATGAACGGTTAATGCTGGTGATGGAAGATGACGGCTGCGGTCTGCCGCCGGGCTCGAATCAACAAGGATTTGGTCTGACCGGCATGCGTGAGCGCATTACGGCCCTTGGCGGTTCGCTCTCGATTTCCTGCATGCACGGTACGCGGGTCAGTGTATCGTTGCCTCAGCGCTACGTGTAAGGAGCATTGATGCTGACGTTTTTTAAAGCTCCGGCGAATGCGCCGCTTATCACTGATAAACATGAGGTTGACGCCCGTTACCGCTACTGGCGGCGGCATATCCTGCTGACCATCTGGCTTGGCTATGCGCTGTTCTATTTCACGCGTAAAAGCTTCAACGCCGCGGTGCCGGAAATTCTCGCCAGCGGTGTGCTCACCCGCAACGATATTGGCCTGCTGGCAACGCTGTTTTACATCACCTATGGCCTGTCGAAATTTGTCTCCGGCATCGTTAGCGACCGCTCCAATGCCCGCTATTTTATGGGCATCGGACTGATTGCCACCGGGGTGGTGAATATCCTGTTTGGTTTCTCAACCTCACTGTGGGCATTTGCCGTACTGTGGGCGCTGAATGCCTTTTTCCAGGGCTGGGGATCGCCGGTGTGCGCCCGTCTGTTGACGGCCTGGTATTCGCGTACTGAACGCGGCGGCTGGTGGGCGCTGTGGAACACCGCGCATAACGTCGGTGGGGCGTTAATTCCGATGGTAATGGCCGCCGCCGCGCTGCATTACGGCTGGCGTGCCGGGATGATGATGGCCGGCACAATGGCGATTGTGGTCGGGATTTTTCTCTGCTGGCGACTGCGTGACCGCCCGCAGGCCATCGGCTTACCGCCGGTTGGCGACTGGCGGCACGATGAGCTAGAAATCGCTCAACAGCAGGAAGGGGCGGGGCTGACCCGCAAAGAGATCCTCACCAAATACGTGCTGCTGAATCCGTATATCTGGCTGCTGTCACTGTGCTACGTGCTGGTGTACGTGGTGCGTGCGGCAATCAATGACTGGGGCAATCTGTACATGTCGGAGACGTTGGGCGTCGATCTGGTGACTGCCAATACGGCGGTAACGATGTTCGAGCTGGGTGGATTTATCGGCGCGCTGGTGGCAGGTTGGGGTTCAGACAAACTGTTTAACGGCAATCGGGGGCCGATGAACCTGATTTTTGCCGCCGGGATTTTGCTCTCCGTCGGCTCGCTGTGGCTGATGCCGTTTGCCAGTTATGTGATGCAGGCGGCGTGCTTCTTCACTACCGGGTTCTTTGTCTTTGGCCCACAAATGCTGATCGGCATGGCGGCAGCGGAGTGTTCGCACAAAGAGGCAGCGGGGGCGGCAACCGGATTTGTCGGGCTGTTCGCCTATCTTGGCGCATCGCTCTCTGGTTGGCCGCTGGCGAAGGTGATGGAAGTCTGGCACTGGACCGGATTCTTTGTGGTGATCGCCATTGCGGCGGGTATTTCCGCGCTGCTGTTGCTGCCGTTTTTAAATGCTCAGGCGCCGCGCGACGTCAGTGAAGCGTGATGTATCTCACCTTTTTGCCTTGAGAGGCGCAAAACTAAGAAATTTTCCCGGTTTCGCCTGGACGCTGTCTCAGGCGTCTCTCCCGACTGATTTTTACAATGCCTGCTATTCGCAGGTATAAAAATTAGCTCGGGAGTGTCCTATGCTGGCCTTTCTAAACCAGGTGCGCAAGCCGACCCTGGATCTGCCGCTCGATGTGCGGCGCAAAATGTGGTTCAAGCCGTTCATGCAGTCTTACCTGGTGGTTTTCATCGGCTACCTGACCATGTACCTGATCCGCAAAAACTTTAACATTGCTCAGAACGACATGATCACCACCTACGGGCTGAGTATGACGCAGCTGGGGATGATTGGCCTGGGCTTCTCCATCACCTACGGCGTGGGTAAAACGCTGGTCTCCTACTACGCTGACGGCAAAAACACCAAGCAGTTCCTGCCGCTGATGCTGATCCTCTCGGCCATCTGTATGCTCGGCTTTAGCGCCAGCATGGGGCCAGGCACAACCAGCTTGTACCTGATGATTGCCTTCTACGCGCTGAGCGGTTTCTTCCAGAGTACCGGCGGTTCGTGCAGCTATTCGACCATCACCAAATGGACGCCGCGCCGTAAACGTGGCTCCTACCTCGGTATGTGGAACATCTCCCATAACCTCGGCGGCGCGGGTGCGGCAGGCGTAGCGCTGTTCGGTGCTAACGTGCTGTTCGACGGCCACGTTATTGGGATGTTTATCTTCCCGTCGATTATCGCGCTGATCGTGGGCTTTATCGGCCTGCGCTATGGTAGCGACTCTCCGGAATCTTATGGTCTTGGCAAAGCAGAAGAGCTGTTTGGCGAAGAGGTAAGCGAAGAGGACAAAGAGACCGAAGAAAACGAAATGACCAAATGGCAGATCTTTGTTGAGTACGTGCTGAAAAACAAAGTGATCTGGCTGCTGTGCTTCTCCAACATCTTCCTGTACGTGGTGCGTATCGGTATCGACCAGTGGTCTACCGTGTATGCCTTCCAGGAGCTGAAACTCTCTAAAGAGGTGGCGATTCAGGGCTTTACCCTGTTTGAAGTGGGGGCGCTGGTCGGCACGCTGCTGTGGGGCTGGCTGTCGGATCTGGCGAACGGCCGTCGGGCGCTGGTGGCCTGTATCGCGCTGGCATTAATTATTGCCACGCTCGGCGTTTATCAGCACGCCAGCAACCAGTACATTTATCTGGCCTCGCTGTTTGCGCTTGGTTTCCTGGTGTTTGGTCCGCAGCTGTTGATCGGCGTGGCGGCAGTGGGTTTTGTGCCGAAAAAAGCGATCGGCGCCGCCGATGGGATTAAAGGCACCTTCGCGTATCTGATCGGCGACAGCTTCGCCAAGCTGGGACTGGGGATGATCGCCGATGGGACGCCAGTCTTCGGCCTGACCGGCTGGGCAGGCACCTTCGCCGCGCTGGACACCGCCGCGATTGCCTGTATCTGCCTGATGGCTATCGTGGCTGTCTTCGAAGAACGTAAAATCCGCCGCGAGAAAAAAATTCAGCAGTTAAAAATCGCTTAAGTGTGTAGTGGTAACGCTTTGCCCGCCTTCATGGCGGGCTTTTTTATGCCTTATGCGCCGTCCTGAATAGCGTTAACACGTTCGGCCGTCGACAGAGATGAATTTGCCGCTATGATGGGCGTCCTGTCTGGTAAGGGATGTGCGCATGATTTGGATAATGCTGGCCACGTTGGTGGTCGTTTTTGTTGTCGGTTTTCGGGTGCTGACGTCTGGGGCGCGGCGTGCGGTGCGCCGGTTGAGTGAACGCCTGGGCATTGATGTGATGCCGGTAGAATCGATGGCCGATCAGATGGGGAAAGCGCAGGGCGAAGCGTTTCTGCAGTACCTCCACCGACCTGACGAATCGCATCTGCAAAATGCCGCACAGGTGCTGTTGATCTGGCAAATTGTCATTGTCGATGGCAGCGAACAGAATCTGCTGCAATGGCATCGTTTGCTGCAAAAAGCCCGGCTGGCCGCGCCAATTACTGACGCTCAGGTGCGTCTGGCGCTCGGTTTTTTGCGTGAAATGGAGCCAGACCTGCAGGAGATAAACGCATTTCAGATGCGCTACAACGCCCTTTTCCTGCCTGAGGATGGCGTTCACTGGCTGCACTGATATCTGATTTGTGATGGTGACTACTTGTCATCGTCGTCCGGCGGTGAAAGTTGTTAAAACGTTAAATCCGTCACATTTTTAATGTTACACTGCGTAACTTTTCTACAATAACCCTACGCAGGTTACAAAATTGAGTGACGTTATTGAACAAAAATCCCGCGCTGAGGTGAATGCCCGACCTAACTGGTCGGCGGTATTTGCCGTGGCGTTCTGTGTTGCCTGCCTGATAACCGTTGAGTTCTTGCCGGTCAGTTTGCTGACGCCAATGGCGCAGGATCTGGGTATTTCGGAAGGCGTTGCCGGGCAATCGGTCACTGTGACGGCCTTTGTCGCCATGTTTGCGAGCCTGTTTGTCACGCAAATCATTCAGGCGACCGACCGTCGCTATGTGGTGATCCTGTTTTCGGTGCTGCTGACGCTCTCCTGCTTGCTGGTCTCATTCGCCAACTCCTTTACGCTGCTGCTGGTGGGGCGCGCCTGTCTTGGGCTGGCGCTCGGTGGCTTCTGGGCGATGTCGGCGTCGTTGACCATGCGTCTGGTTCCCGCGCGCACGGTGCCAAAAGCGTTGTCGGTTATCTTCGGTGCGGTCTCTATCGCACTGGTGATTGCCGCGCCGTTGGGGAGTTTTTTAGGCGGTATTATCGGCTGGCGTAACGTGTTTAATGCTGCGGCGGTAATGGGAGTGCTGTGCACTATTTGGGTGGTGAGATCGCTGCCTTCTCTACCCGGTGAGCCGTCGCACCAGAAGCAAAATATGTTTAGCCTGCTGCAGCGTCCGGGCGTGATGGCCGGTATGATCGCCATCTTTATGTCCTTTGCCGGGCAGTTCGCCTTCTTTACCTACATCCGTCCGGTATATATGAATCTGGCGGGCTTTGATGTGGATGGCCTGACGCTGGTGCTGCTGAGTTTTGGTATCGCCAGCTTTGTGGGCACGTCGTTCTCGTCGATGATTTTGAAGCGCTCGGTCAAACTGGCGTTAGCCGGTGCACCGCTGGTGCTGGCGCTCAGCGCGCTGGTACTGATCCTGTGGGGCAGCGACAAAGTGGTCGCGGCTGGTATTGCGATTGTTTGGGGGCTGGCGTTTGCGCTGGTGCCGGTGGGATGGTCGACGTGGATCACTCGCTCGCTGGCCGATCAGGCAGAAAAAGCCGGATCCGTCCAGGTCGCCGTGATCCAGCTTGCCAATACCTGTGGGGCTGCGGTGGGAGGCTATGCGCTTGATAACCTCGGACTGCTGTCGCCCCTGATGCTCTCCGGCAGCCTGATGCTGCTGACGGCGCTGGTGGTGGCAGCGAAAGTACGCATAAAGGGTATGCAATGATCCCAATATTCATTGCGGGACCGTCTACGTAGGCCGGATAAGGCGTTAACGCGCCCTCCGGCATCGTGCCCGGTGGCGCGGTGCTTACCGGGCTACGTGACTACGACGATGCACGATCCCTTATCAGAACCACGCTTCCCACATCGCGCCGAGGTTGAAGTCGTCCAGGGTTTCGTCTTTCGTACCGTTGACGCGCGCAGTGCGGTCGTTGTCCACCTTGCCGCCTGTCACGTAGAAGCGCAGCATGGGGCGGAATTCGGGTCCCATGGCGATTGACATGTTCTGCGACAACGTCAGCTTCCAGCCGCTGTTATCCCCGCCGTTGTCGTAATCAACCCGCTGATAGCCCGCTTCCAGCCAGGTGGAGTGAACGTCGTTCCAGAAGTACATCGGGCGTACAATCGCGCCGTAGTTCTTACGGTTATCACTTTTATCTGCGCTGTTGTCGTAGTCATGGAACGCCAGCAGGTATTCCACCTGCGCCTGGCGGGTAAACTTATGGCTCCCCTCGAAGCTGGCGTAAACCGTGGTCAGGTCGTCGGTTTTGTTGTAGACGCTGTTGTCTGAGTTATCCGAATAACGGGCGATTACCTTGTTCACGCCGCTGTCGTTGGTGTGGCTCAGCACAAAAGCGCCCTGCCAGGCTTTGAGTCGGTCATCGCTCTCGACGGCTTTGGAGTCAAAACCGTAGTTGGCGTAGATCTCCAGGTCCAGCGGGCCAACCTTCATATTGTGGATTTTTGACGTCACCGCATAGTTACCTTTGTCACCGGTGCCGGAGCCGCCGGTACAGGTAATGCGTGAAGGGTTGGCTTCGTCTTCCATGACTTCCGGGCTGCACGATTCGACGGCGGCAACGGTGGCGACATCAAACTGTACGCCGCCAATGTCGAAGTTCTTCACCCCGGCACCCTGGCCGTCGTGGTTCATCCAGAAGTAGTCGTTGATGCCCTGTTGTGGACGCTGATGGAAGTCGCGGCCGGCCCAGATGTAGGCGTTCGGATTGGACTCCAGCACGTTGGTTACGCCCGCGTAGGCTTTTTTGAGGTTAACTTCATCGCCCCAGTGGTCAATCATTACGTTGATATCCCAGATTGCGCCGTTGTCGCTTTTGAACGCTTTGGATAGCTGGAATTCGCCGCCGTTGCCTTCGTTGCCCAGACGACCAATCGCAGATGCACCGTTGTAGGACCCGTCAACGCCAACGTATTTCTGATCGCCACTCTGGAAGTGCGCGCCGTAACGGGCGTAGCCGCTGAACTTCACGCCGAACGGTATTGCCATATCCGGTGACTGCGCTGCGCTTTGCGGTTCGTTAATCACATCGGTTTTCTTCGCCACGGCAGCGTCCATTTTCGCCTGGCGCTCCGCCAGCGCTTTATCGACGGCTTTGGCGACGATGGCGTCGATTTGTTCCTGCGTAAATTCCTGTGCGAGGACAGAAATTGGGCACAGCGCGGCCACGACCGCCATGGCTAATGGAAGTTTTTTTATGTTCATGGTTATCTCATTTGACACTTAACCCTTCAGGTTGCCATTGGCATTCTGAATAAGCGTGTGTATTCATTTATTTTAAGATAATAACCATCCCGTCTCGGTTGAATTTGCTATCACCAAAACAAGTTGATTTGTTTATTGTATTAATGGGTACAGAAATAATTTATTTAATCGTAATAAATACTCCGTTCAGAAAGTGTTATTTAGAAACTAACGTTGATACAGATGAATAATTTCTTCTGACAGTTCGCGGGCTAATAGCGACGTCATTAAGTGGTCCTGCGCATGCACCATAATTAATGTCATCGGTTGCCGGGCTTCCCCGGCGTCCTGTTCGATCAATTTGGTTTGCATGTGGTGAGCCTGACGGGCATAGCCGTCAGCCTCACGAAGCAGGCTTTTCGCTTCGTCAATGTTCCCGGCGCGCGCAGCGTGCAGCGCTTCGAAACACAGGCTGCGTGACTGCCCGGCATTGACGATGATTTCCATTACTGCTTCTTCTAATGCAATCATGATGCTCTCTTTTTAATCGAATCCATTATTGGCGGCAGTTTTCGCAAACCACTCGCCGCTCTTTTTCACGGTACGTTTTTGCGTGGCTAAATCTAACTGGACAAAACCGTAGCGGTTTTTATATCCGTTGAGCCATGACCAGTTATCAATAAAGGTCCACATATGGTAGCCAAGACAATGGCAGCCTTCGCTAATACCTTTATGCAGCCATTTAAGATGTTGCGAGACAAACTCAATACGGTAACTGTCGTTAATCTGATCGTTCTGAATAAAACGCTGCTCGTTTTCTACGCCCATGCCGTTTTCAGAAATAAAACAGCGCGGGTTACCATAATTATCACGTAGATTAGTAATAATATCGTAAATACCCGGCTCATAGATTTCCCAGCCACGGTACGGGTTCATTTTACGTCCCGGCATTTCGTAATAATCAAACAATGACTCTGGCATAAACGGCGCGTCAGGATTGACGGCGCTATCGCGGCATTTCACCCGGCGCGGTTGGTAGTAGTTAATACCCAACAGGTCGATTTTACCCTCGGCTATTAGCTGGCTGTCGCCGGGCTGGCAGGCCGGTAGCTGATTGTACTGTTTTAACAGTTCCACCAGGTCTGCCGGATATTCGCCTTTTAATACCGGATCGAGGAAGCTGCGATTAAACAGCAGATCCGCATGGTGTGCGGCTTTCACATCTGCCGGATTTTGCGAGCGCGGATAAGACGGCGTTAAATTCAGCACCACGCCGATTTCACCGTCATAGTTGCCAGCGCGATACGCTCGGACCGCCGTCGAATGCGCCAGTACGGTGTGGTAGGCCACGGTTGCCGCACGTTTGAAATCCACCACGTTCGGGTAGTGGAAGTCATACAAATAACCGCCTTCTACCGGGACAATCGGTTCGTTGAAGGTGAACCAGTGCTTCACCCGATTGCCGAACAATGTAAAACATGTCTGGGCGTAGCGGCCAAAGGCTTCCACAACTTCACGATTTTCCCAGCCGCCTTTTTCCTGCATCACCATCGGCATATCGAAGTGGAACAGGGTGATAAAGGGCGTAATGCCCTGCGCCAGCAGCTCGTCGATAACATTATTATAGAAATCGACCGCTTCAGGATTGACCTCGCCGGTACCATCCGGGATCAGGCGCGACCAGCTCAAGGACGTACGGAAGCTGTTGTGCTTCAACTGCTTTAACAGCGCGATGTCCTGTTTCCAGTGTTGGTAAAAACCGGACGTATCTGCCGGGCCAACCCCCTGATGGAAACGACCCGGCTGACGCTCGAACCACACGTCCCATGTGGTCTGGCTTTTACCGCCGTTCAGGCTATCCCCTTCGGTTTGTAGCGCTGAGCAGGCACTGCCCCACCAGAAATTTTCAGGAAAACGGTATCTCATTGTTCTGACTCCTTGATTCATTATGAGTTGCTACGGGCAGCGTTCGCCACGGAGACGGCATCCTGGGCTTTTTGCTCTGCGGATTTCATCAAAGAACGTTCGTACGCACGCAGGAAAGGCAGGTACATCAGCGCCGACATTGCCATGCAGATAAAGCACATCACCACCGGACTTAATGCCCAGTTCGCGGCCCAGGATGCCCCAATTGGCGCAGGCGTGGTCCACGGAGTTAACGACACGACCTGGGCTATCCAGCCAAGCTTGGTGGCGCTATAAGCCAGCACCGCATTGACCAGCGGAACGCAGACGAACGGGATGAACAGCATCGGGTTCATGATGATCGGCGCACCAAACAGAATAGGCTCATTGATGTTAAAGAAACTAGGCACAATTCCCATTTTACCGATGGTGCGCAGGTGGGCGACGCGGCTGCGCAGTAGCAGGAACGCAAGCGGTAAGGTTGAGCCCACGCCGCCAATCAGCAGGTAGTGATCCCAGAAACCTTGCAGATAAACGTGCGGCAGCGCCGCGCCTGCCGCCAGTGCCGCCTGGTTAGCGGACAGGTTTGCCATCCAGAATGGGTTCATGATGCCGGTGACAATCAGCGCGCCGTGAATTCCCGCAAACCAGAAAATCTGGCACAGCAGGACGGAAAGCAGAATCGCCGGCAGGGAGTCAGAGGCGGAAACCAGCGGTTCCAGCAGGTGCATAATCGCCTGTGGAATAATCATCCCGGTTTGCGCTTCGATGAACAGGTTGAGCGGATGCAGGGTGGCAATCACCACCAGAACCGGTATCAGGATCTCAAATGAACGCGCAACACCGGTCGGCACTTCTTTCGGCAGGCGGATCGTCACGTTGTTTTGCTTCAGCCAGGCATACACCCGGGTGGAGTAAATGGCGGTAATCAGGGCGGTAAAGATCCCCTGACCGGAAAGGTACTGCGTCGAGATTTTTCCGTCGGCATAAGGCGCTGCAACCAGCAAAAACGCCATAAAGGCCAACAACCCGGACATGATCGGGTCGAGATTAAACTGGCGCCTAAGGCTGGCGCCAATGCCAACGGAGATGAAGAACGTCATAACACCCATGCTGAGGTTAAACGGCAGCATCAACTGTTCACGGTAGGTGGCAGAAAAGTCGAGCCAGCCACGGGCAAAGCTGTTGGTGGTTTCGGCAGAGAACGGAGGGAAAATAAACACCAGCATGAACGAGCCGATGATCATAAACGGCAGCGCCGCCGTAAAACCGTCACGAATCGCAATCACATACTTTTGCTGCCCCAGTTTTCCGGCGAGCGGGGTGATGGATTGTTCAATGACGGCAACCATTGACTGATATAACGAACTCATATTGATACCTTTCTAGTGTGTCGCTTCAATCAGCGACAGGGCATAATCCAGCACTTTGTCACCGCGTTGCATACCGTAATCCATCATATCTATGGCTTTTACGGGTACACCCTGGGTGGCAGCCTTTTCTGAGAGCGTAGTAAGCATGTACTTTACCTGGGGGCCGAGCAGCACCACCTGATAATTTGGAAACTGTGTGTCAAATTCGGCAACACCGTATGCATCAATCTTCACGGGCAACCCGCGCGTTTCCGCTTCTTCAACCATTTTGCGAACCAGCATGCTGGTGGACATCCCTGCAGAGCAACACAACATAATCCTGAACATGGTGAACCATCCTTTAAATGTAAGAACATATTGCGAGTTTGATTTGATATCATACGGAAACCGGTTTCCATTCGTCGCAAACAGAACTGTGACGGCCATCAAGATCTTATTGTTATAAGGCTTATTATTGGAGTCTGGATCACGAAATTCGGTGGTTTTATCTCTTTTTGAGTCAAAATGGAAAATCGGTTTCCATGAAAAACGGAAACAGATATACTGCGAGTGGCGATTATTTAAGCCAGTGTTAAATACAGGAAGGAAAGGGCCGGGCAGGTCCTGTCAGGGGAGAATGATGTCTACTATCAACGATGTATCGCGTCTGGCTGGTGTATCAAAGGCCACGGTGTCACGCGTGTTGAGCGGTTCACGTGGTGTTAAGGAGGCCAGTCGTCTTGCCGTGTTGAAAGCGGTGGATGAACTGAACTATCGCCCTAACGTGATTGCGCAGTCGCTGCTGAGTCAGTCCACCGGCTGTATTGGGGTGATTTGCGCGCAGGATAACATTAACCAGACCACCGGCTATCTCTACGCGCTGGAAAAACACCTTAGCCAGCATCAAAAACATCTGCTGCTGCGTTTTGCCAATAGCAAAGCGGAAGTGATGAACGCCCTCGATGAGTTAAGCTGCGGGTTGTGCGATGACGTATTGATTATTGGCGCGCGTTTCCCGCTGAGTATCAGTCAGGAGAATGTCATTCTGGTGGATTGCCTGGATTCCGGCGATGACGTCAACAGCATTCAGTTTGATCACGCGTTCGCTACCGAAACAGCCTGTAACTACCTGATAAGCCAGAACCGTCGCCAGATTGCGTTGATTCATCCGGACGGCATGGGGTTCTCGGATCAGGTGCTGCTGGGCTACAAGCATGCGCTGGAAAAAAACTTCCTGCCGTTTAACCGCAATCTGGTGTTTATGGAGGCCACGTCGTCCTCCGTGGCATTACAGGAGCTGCTCAATAACGCGTCAACGCTCAATTTTAACGCGCTGTTGGTGGCCGACGAGCAACAGGCTCAGCGAGTTATCCCGCAGCTGCTGGCGTTTAATAAATCGGTGCCGGGAGACATAATGGTCTTTAGTCTGGCCGGGTCGCTGCATTTGCCGGGCATTCCGACTATCCCGGCCATTGAGTATTCAATGGATGCGATGGCGGCACGCATCGTCAGCTGGCTGAACGAGAAAACCCAGAACGTGCTGGGTTCATACGTGCTGCGCGGCGACCTCATTATTCCTCAACGTTAGCCGAAATAATCAGGCGCGAAGCAATTCGTTTCGTGCCTAGAGATCAGGGCATTCAATCTTGCCAAGTGCATCCCAGTAGTTATTCTGATTACTCCTTTGTATTGCCAAAATGGCCTCGCGGATATGCTGCTGATTACGTGTATCGGCCATAATCGTTTTTTCCCATACTTCATCTGACGGCGACCCCTGCGGAGTACAAATTTTTCGCAAGTCCTTCAATACAGTATTTTTTTCGTGAACTGCCTGTAGAGAACCGTAAGCCGAGTCGGCCTGCGCCAGACCCGGCAGCGTGAAAAGGACGGCAATAATCGGAAAAACGGCTCGTTTCATGATAATAATCCTTGTTGTCGATGCGCATCATCTCAAGAGTAAGTGTAGACGCCATAAGGCTCACTCATCTGCCTGTGTTAATGTCTAAAATTAAATCAGCCAGAAGTTTTAGTTTTTCAGGAGGATAGAATGCAGATACAGATTACGGATACGGTTACCGAAGACGATCAAAATGCGCTGCTTACCGGATTGCGGGCTTACAATCTGCAGTTCCTGAAAACGACCAATTTCGGCGATTTGGCGGTCTACTGGCGCAATGAACACCATGAAATACAGGGTGGGCTGATCGGTAAAATCAAAGGTGAATGGCTGTGTATCGAGTTTTTATGGATGCATGAATCCCTGCGTAAAGGGGGTTATGGCACAAAATTGATACAGGCGGCAGAACAGACGGCTCGCGAGAGGGGATGTCTGCACGCATTGGTTGATACTCTGAGTTTTCAGGCATTGCCGTTTTATCAAAAGAATGGCTACCAGCTGCAATTAACCCTCGAAAACTTTCCGGAACAAGGTGCCGCACGCCACTATTTATCGAAAATGTTTTGATGACCGGGAGTGTTGGCCGTAACGTCTGGATGTCGCCTCACTTTCTTGCACAGCAGAATAGTGTATGTTCTGAACAATCATTTATTTCTTAAGCGGTAAAGAGATGAGGCGGATTGAGGTAATACTGGGGGAGCTGGAACGGCTGACGCGTGGGCTTAATCTTGCCAATTTGGCGCAGGAAACGGCATTCACGGCGGAGGCTATAGGCTTCAACCTTGGGCTGGCGCGCAATTCTGTCAGTAAAGACCTCAATCAGCTATGGAACGATGGCCTGGCGATTAAAAGTCGGGGCCGTCCGGTGTTCTTCCTGCATCGTCAGGCAATTGAAATGTTGCTGGATCGCACGCTGGATGAGTCCGAACGCGAAGTGCGGTCGGTTGCCGATCTCATTGCCCATCAGGAGAGTCTGGTCTCTGACGATCCCTTTATCGGGCTTATCGGCTACGACCGCAGCCTGCGCGATGCGGTGGAAAAAGGTCGAGCGGCGGTACTCTATCCTCATGGTCTGCATGTCATGCTGACCGGCCCCTCTGGCGTAGGCAAAACCTTTTTTGCTGAGCTGATGCATCGCTTTGCCTGCGAACGCGCGACGGGAACGTCGCTGCCACCGCTGGTCTATTTTAACTGTGCAGAATATGCCCATAACCCGGAGCTGCTTTCCTCACATCTGTTTGGTCATCGCCAGGGGGCATTTACCGGAGCAAACGAGAATAAACCCGGTTTAGTCGAACAGGCTGACGGTGGTTATCTGTTACTCGATGAGGTCCATCGACTGCCGTATGAAGGGCAGGAAAAGCTGTTCTCCATTCTCGATAAAGGCGAATACCGGCCTCTGGGTTCGAGTGCTACGGCGCGCTCCATTTCGGTACGCCTGATTTGTGCGACGACTGAACCGGTGAGTTCGGCGCTGCTACGCACTTTCCAGCGGCGTATTCAGGTCTGTATCGATCTGCCAGGTATCCGCCAGCGTTCAATCGAAGAACAGGTTGAATTGATTGTCGGTTTCTTACAGCGTGAGAGCCGTAAAATCGAACGCACGGTAAGCATCGACAAAACGCTACTGCTCTGGCTGCTGAACAAACCGCTGGAAGGCAATATTGGCCAGCTCAAGAGCGATATTCAGTTTCTGTGCGCTCAGGCGTGGGCATCAGGGATGACGGAGCAAAGTGACACGCTACAACTGGATAAACGGCTCGCAGAAATGCCGTTTAATGCCACGGCGGAACAGCGCCAGTTGGTTGATGTACTGTTTGTCGGAAAAGAGCGTCTGAGCGTGGATGCTCGCACGCTCCCGGCATTAAAAAACTCGCTGGCAACCGGGGCGGAAATTGAAGATAGCGATCTCTTTTACAGCTTCCTGACTCGCGAATACGTCAACCTGCGTAACAGTAATGTACCGCCAGCCGAAACGCTGGCGATACTCAAAAATAAGCTCAGTTCCATATTTGATTACGGTCTTTACAGTCGCGATAACGTGGCGCATCCCCCGCGCTATGGTGACCAGATTGAAGAACGGGTGACGTTACTCATCGGCTGTGTTGAACAAGTGCTGGGCTTTACGCTGCCGGAAAACCTGGTGAATCCATTGCGCAAGCACCTTCTGGCGCTGATTGGTTATGTGCAGCGCGGACTTATCCCGCAGCTTTACTCCTCCAGCCTGATCCTTGATCGCTGCAAAGATGAATACGACAACGCCACGCTGTTGTGCCGAAAAATCAATGAACTGCTGTATATTCAGTGCCCGGCGACGGAAGTTGTCTGGCTATGTTTGTTCCTTAAAGAGTGTCGCCATTACCGACAGCGCATCGACGCCAGCCCCGACTGCGGTGTGGTTTTGATTGCCCACGGAGCCACCACCGCCACGAGTCAGGCGCAGTACGTGAACCGTGTGCTGGAGCGTGAATTGTTCAGCGCTATCGATATGCCGTTTGAGCAATCGGTGCATGACACACTGGAAGCGCTGACCCGGATGATCCAGACCCGGCAATACCGGCGATTAATCCTGATGGTAGATATCGGTTCACTGATTCATTTTGGTAGCACCATCAGCAAGTTATTCCAGATAGATGTTCTACTAATGCCGAATATCACCCTGACCAGCCTGCTGGAAGTGGGCCTGGACTTAAGCTATGAAACCAGCGACTTAGCGCAGTTGGCGGCGTTAATGCAGAGTAAAGATATCCCCTGTCAGCTCTGCACACCGCAGCAGGAGAACGGCGGCAAAGTACTGGTGATCTCCTGTATTACCGGCATGGGGACAGCGGAAAAAATCAAAAAGGTGCTGGAGGAGAGCTTTGGCGAACTGATGTCGCAGGACACACGGATGGTTATCCTCGATTACAACGAAGTGCGCAGTCTGGAGCGCGTCCAACAGGCGATAAATGCCAGCGAAAGACTGGCGGGGATTGTCGGCACCTTCCAGCCGGGGTTACCGGATATTCCGTTTATTTCGCTGGAGGAGCTGTTCTCCGAGCAGGGGCCGGAGCTGGTGCTGAGCCTGCTGACGCCCGATCTCTCCAGCAGCGAGCGCCGTCTGGAGATGGAACGCAGTGCCATGCGCTTTATTAGTGCGCTGACTATGGAGAGCATCATCAACCATATTTCGGTGCTCAATCCTCAGCGTATTCTGAAGGAAATGGAAGGCGTGCTTAACCACCTGACGGCTGCACTTTTGCTGAAACCGAGCCGTCAGGTGACACTGCGCTTCCTGATCCACTGCTGTTGTATGGTCGAGCGTATCGTGATTAACCGCAAACCGTTACAGATGGCGCTTGAAAACAAGCCGGACCTGGACACCCACGCATTTAGTGTCATTAAATCCGCTTTCCTGCCGATCGAAGAGGCCTACGCCATTCGTTTATCGGACGCGGAATATTTTTATATCTACGAACTGTTATATAGCTGACCCCTTGCCTGGCGGGGCTTTACGTCCCGTTCGCTTTCCCTCTTCCCCCGCGTGACACAAATTCTGGCACATCCCTTGCTCTGGTTACCTATGTCTATGTAATCGAGCCAGGAGGCCATTTTGACTACCACTGAATCCTTGCCCCAAATTCTGCTGCTGACCCATGGCGGCTGGGGGCAACAGCTTTGCAACAGCCTGCGCATGGTGACGGGCGAAATTAAAGGCGTCACGGAAATCGCGCTGATGCCCGTCGATACGCTCGGTGAGTTTTATCAGCGCGTCGAAGCCGTGGTGAAAATCATGCCGGAAGGTTCACTTATCCTGACGGACTTCATTGGTGGGACTACCTCTAACGTGGCGGCGCGGCTGAGTGCCGATTACCCGGTGGCGGTGGTTTCCGGGCTGAATGCCTCTTTGCTACTGGAGGCGCTGGACAGGCGTGAGCATGGTCTTCTGACCACCTGCGTGGCTGAACTTGTTGATGCCGGGCGGAGCAGTTGTCTGGACGTTGCCGCCCATGTTCGTCAATTACAACAATCAAAATAGGGAAGAAAACATCATGGCAAACATCGTCTTATGTCGAATTGATAGCCGTCTGATTCATGGGCAGGTGGTAACGAAATGGGTTGGACAATCCCAGGCAAACCGAATTGCGGTAGTCAGTGATGAACTGGACGCCGATCCGTTTATGAAAAATATCTACCTGATGGCCGCACCGCCGAACATCAAAGTGGATTGCTACGGTAATCAGAGTTTTGCTGCCGCATGGAAAGAAAACCAGCTTGGTGACGGCAAAGTATTGGTGCTGTTTCCTTCTCTGACGGCGATTCAGGAAGCGGTCCAACTGGGTTTTGATGTGACCACCATTCAGGTCGGTGGACTGGGCGGCGGGCCAAACCGCAAAGCGGTATTCCAGAACATTACGCTGGATGAAAAAGACGTCGGCATTTTGGGTGACCTGAAAAACCGCGGGATTCAGGTGTTCTTCCAGACCATCCCGGAAGATAAGCCGCAGTCGCTGGACGATATCCTGAAAAAATTCTAACCCTTTGATAATGGGATAACACTATGGATACTTTAGTCTTCGCAAGCCTGATGGGGTTGTATTACTGGTTTGCCCGTTTACGTTTAGGCTACACCTTCTCCGCCATGCTGCTTCAGCCCGTTGTCATTGCTGTTTTTGTGGGCTTGCTTTTAGGCAACATGGAAACTGCGATGATCATTGGCGCAGGTATGCAGCTGGTTTACCTTGGCGTCACCTCCACTCCGGGCGGTAACGTCCCGTCAGACCCCGCGCTGGCCGCCTGTATCTCGATTCCTATCGCCGTGAAAGCGGGAATGGACCCGAATCTGGCCATTGCGCTGGCGATCCCGTTTGGCGTGATAGGCGTGTTCCTTGACCAGTTGCGCCGTACGTTGAACGCGGCGTGGGTACATATGGCGGATAAGCATGCGGAAACGGCGAACATGGCAGGCATTATGCGCTGTGCTTTCCTTTATCCGGCGTTGCTCGGCCTGGTACTACGCTTTCCGGTGGTCTTTGCCGCCAACTATTTTGGTCAGGACGTGGTGGAAAGCTTCCTCAAGCTGATGCCACACTGGCTGACCCACTCCTTTGAAATTATGGGCGGCATTCTGCCTGCGCTGGGCTTCGCCATCACCATTATGGTGATCGGTAAAAAAAGCCTGCTGCCGTGGTTTATCGGTGGATTCTTTGCCGTGCTGTACCTGAAGGTGGACATCATGGCGATGGCAATCTTTGGTACCTGCGTGGCCTTCCTGATTAAAGGTCTGGCGAAAAATGAAGGAGCAGCATGATGAGC
This sequence comes from Citrobacter sp. Res13-Sevr-PEB04-36, assembly GCF_015672735.1. GTDB lineage: Bacteria > Pseudomonadota > Gammaproteobacteria > Enterobacterales > Enterobacteriaceae > Citrobacter. The sequence continues at coordinate 41,804 of NZ_JADABY010000064.1, forward strand.
AGCGACGTAATGCAGAATGAACTGGTCGAGCGCGCACGAGAAAGCGGCACGCTGACCAAGGCCGACATCACCAAAGCCTGGTTTATTTATTGGCTGGGTGCGGAAGTCTCCAGCTCTTATGAGCGTTTGCAAAGCCTGATTTACTGCGCCTCAATGACGCCGATCATCAAAAAGCTCTACCCGCAAAAAGAAGAGCAGGTTGAAGCGCTAAAACGCCATCTGAACTTCTTCAACTCGGAACAGACGTTTGGGGCGGTGATTCAGGGGATCTCCATTGCGATGGAGGAGCAAAAAACGCGTGGTGAACCGATCAGCGACGCCTCTATCACCGGGATTAAAACGGGTTTGATGGGGCCGCTGGCCGGGATGGGGGACTCCATCATTTGGGCCGCCGTAATGCCGCTGTTAATCGCTATTTTCATCCCATTCGCCGCCAATGGCAGTGCGATGGGCGGCATTGTCCCCTTAATTCTCTATCCTGCTATTACGCTGGCGATAAGCTACGGCATGGTTCACAAAGGCTACACGCTGGGGCGCGACTCAATAATCGGTCTGCTGCAAGGAGGGAGAATTAAAGAGCTTATCTACGGCGCGAACGTGTTGGGCCTGATCATGATGGGGGCGCTGTCTGCAAGCTACGTCAAGATTACGACACCGTTAAAGCTTAGCGCCCTGAAAGGCTCGGAAGTGGTGGTGCAGCAAATCCTCGACTCTATTGCCCCTGGCCTGTTGCCGCTGGCGGCGGTATTCGCTATTTACTTCTATCTGGTGAAGAAAGGGCCGCGTTACACCACCATTTTGCTGTCGATTGTGGCGCTCAGCGTGGTTTGTTCGCTGTTGGGAGTGTTGTAAATCATGACACAAAATATCTATCAACAACTGGGACTAAAGCAGGTGATTAACGCCTGCGGCAAGATGACGATCCTGGGTGTCTCCAGTGTTGCGCCAGAAGTGATGCAGGCAACGGCGCAAGCGGCTTCAGCCTTTGTTGAAATTGACCGGCTGGTGGACCGTACCGGCGAGTTGGTTTCCCGCTATACCGGTGCCGAGGATAGTTATGTCACCTCATGCGCCTCGGCAGGGATTGCCATTGCCGTGGCTGCCGCAATCACCCGTGGCGATCCGCTCCGGATCACGCTGATGCCAGATAGCACCGGTATGGCAAACGAAATAGTTATGCTGCGCGGGCATAACGTGGATTACGGTGCGCCAATCACCAGTGCGATTCGCTTAGGCGGCGGACGGGTGGTGGAAGTCGGCTCAAGTAATCTGGCGGCCCGCTGGCAGTTGGAAAGCGCGATTACCGACAATACCGCCGCGCTGCTGTACGTAAAATCGCACCACTGCGTGCAGAAAGGTATGTTAAGCATTGCGGATTTTGTGCAGGTCGCACAGGTTCACAACCTGCCGCTGATTGTCGATGCCGCCGCCGAGGAGGATTTGCACGCCTGGGTGGCGAGTGGTGCCGACATGGTGATTTACAGCGGGGCAAAAGCGTTCAACGCGCCAACCTCCGGGTTTATTACCGGCAAGACACCGTGGATTGCCGCTTGTAAAGCGCAGCACCACGGTATTGCCCGGGCGATGAAAATCGGCAAGGAGAACATGGTCGGGCTGATTTATGCGCTGGAAAACTACCATCAGGCGCAAACTGTAGTCACCGCAGATCAGCTACAGCCCGTAGCGGCAGCGATTTCTGCCATTCGTGGACTGGAGGCTGATATTGAGCAGGATGAAGCCGGACGTGCTATCTGGCGTATTCGTGTCCGGGTGAATGTACAGGCGCTAGGTATTGACGCCCGTGAAGTCGAAGCACAGCTACGCGGTGGTGATATCGCCATTTACGCTCGCCGTTACAATCTCCACCAGGGCGTCTTTAGCCTTGATCCGCGTACGGTCGCAGAAGGGGAAATGGCGCTGATCGTTGCACGACTGAAGGAGATTGCAGACCATGCAGCAGATTAATTTTTATCGTCAACGTGTGGCGATTAACGTGCTGGCAAAAGATATTGCCAATGCCAGGGAAATCTACGACGCCGCCGAGGGCCATGCGGTAATCGGCGTGCTCTCCGCGCAGTTTGCCTCAGTAGAAGACGGCATTCAGGAGGTCAAACGCTGGATGGCGCAGGTGCCTTCCATCTCCGTGGGGCTGGGAGCCGGAGATCCGGCGCAGTATTACAAAGCAGCGATGATCGCATCTGCGGTTCATCCGGCGCACGTCAACCAGACCTTTACCGGTAGCGGTTTTGCGGCTGGCGCGCTGGCGGCAACGGGGGGCGAACAGACGCACATCAACGCGCTGGTTAGCCCGACAGGTACGCCGGGTGAGGTGCTTATTTCCACCGGGGTTAGCAGCAGCAAAGGGACACCTGCTCGGGTTCCCTGTGATGCGGCGGTGCGTATGATGCAGGATTCAGGGGCGCATGCGGCGAAGTTTTTCCCTATGGGGGGCGAGAAGTCGCTACCTGAGCTGTATGTGCTGGCGACGACCGCCGCGCGCAACGGAATGACGCTAATTGAACCGACCGGCGGAATCGATCTTGATAATTTCGGCATCATATTGCAAACCTGCCTGGAAGCAGGCGTATCACGCGTGATGCCACACGTTTACAGCTCAATTATCGATCCGCAAACCGGCAATACCCGGCCAGAAGATATCCGCAGATTAATGGAGATCGTAAAAGGCCTGGTGTGATAGTGCCTCCTGCATATAACCCCCGACATACAGGCCCGGTAAGCGTTATCGCCACCGGGCATTTTTGCGAACATTATTCCCTGAAAATGTATGCATTGCAGTTGAGAGTTTTTATCCTACAAAGCGCCTCGCAGGCTTAAAAGTTGCCTGATGTGGATAATGCGATAGGCGAGTAAGGTCCCGTCATCTTGTACTGCAGGTGATGGATCGCCATGAAAAAAAACATGACCTCTACGCCGCATGATGCGGTGTTTAAAAGGTTTTTAGGCCATCCGGAAACGGCGCGGGATTTCCTGGATATCTGGCTTCCGGAATCGCTACGCGACCTTTGCAACCTGAACACACTGAAGCTTGAATCCGGTAGTTTTGTGGAGGAAGACCTGCGGGCCAGTTATTCCGATGTACTGTGGTCACTGCAAACAACGAAGGGAAGGGGCTATATCTATGCGCTGATTGAACATCAAAGCTCGCCGGATGCCCATATGGCATTTCGGCTGATGCGCTATGCCATTGCCGCGATGCAGCGTCATCTCGACGCCGGGAATAAAGCGTTACCCCTGGTGGTGCCGATACTTTTTTACCATGGTGTGGAAAGTCCATATCCCTTTTCGCTGAGTTGGCTGGATGAATTTGCAGAGCCAGAGATAGCGCGACAGCTTTATGATGCACCGTTTCCGTTGGTGGACATCACCATGGTGTCTGATGATGAAATTATGCAGCACCGGCGGATGGCTTTGCTGGAGCTTGTTCAGAAGCACATCCGCGAGCGTGATCTGATGCTATTGGTGGATAAGCTGGCGGTCCTACTTGTTAAGGAACACGCTAATGACAGCCAAATAGAAACGCTGTTTAATTACTTGCTATAGTCTGGCAGTGCGACCCAATTTGAGGCGTTTATTCGTAAGCTGGCCGGGCGCGTTCCCCTACACAAGGAGAGATTAATGACCATTGCTGAATGCTTACGTGAGTCGGGGAGAAAAGAAGGAAAACTGGATGAAGCGTTGCGGATTGCACATGCCATGCTTGAAAAGGGTATCGATCGCGACCTGGTGCTACTGATTACCGGGCTTTCCATTGATGAGCTGATGGAACACTCCGACTAATCTCCTTTATTTCCGTTATGCCTTTTTCTTCTTGCTGATGCTTTTTCGTTTTTTAAACCGCAGCGGCCTTCCCGCTATAGTCATTTCATTACTCAATGGGCGGTTAATTCAAAAGGATAAAAACGTGAAGCTGAAGAAACCATATTTTGGGGCCGGGGCTGCGGTATTGCTGGCAGGATTACTGCTGGCAGGTTGTGACCAGCAAAGCAGTGATGGAAAACACATTAAAGTCGGCGTGATTAACGGCGCAGAGCAGGATGTGGCAGAGGTCGCGAAGAAAGTGGCCAAAGAGAAGTACGGACTCGATGTTGAGCTGGTGGGTTTTAGTGGTTCGTTGCTGCCCAACGATGCAACTAATCATGGTGAGCTGGATGCCAACGTCTTCCAGCATCGTCCGTTCCTTGAACAGGATAATAAAGCGCATAATTACAAACTGGTGGCGGTGGGCAATACCTTTGTCTTCCCGATGGCCGGTTATTCGAAAAAAATCAAAAGCGCGGCAGAGCTAAAAGACGGCGCGACGATTGCGATACCTAACGATCCCACTAACCTCGGACGCGCGCTGTTGCTGCTGCAAAAAGAAAAATTAATTACGCTGAAAGACGGTACCGGTCTGCTGCCGACAGCGCTGGATATCACCGATAATCCGCGTCATCTGACAATCATGGAGCTGGAAGGCGCACAGCTGCCGCGCGTGTTGGACGATCAGAAAGTGGACGTGGCGATCATCAGTACCACCTATATTCAACAAACTGGGCTTTCTCCGGTACATGACAGCGTATTTATCGAAGATAAAAACTCGCCGTATGTGAATATTCTGGTGGCGCGAGAAGACAATAAAGATGCCGGGAACGTAAAAGAATTCCTGCAATCCTATCAGTCTCCGGAAGTCGCTAAGGCGGCGGAGAAAATCTTTAATGGTGGCGCGGTACCGGGCTGGTAATAACCCTCTGTAGCCGCGCCGCTCGGTGTTATACCGCTCGGGCGCGGCGGCGGGAGTCCATTGATATCAGCACCACTGAAGAGAGGATCAGCAACGTGCCCAGCCAGTCTGGCAGGGTAAACGTAATCCCTAACAACAACAGCGACAACAGGGCGCTGCTTAACGGTTCTGCACAGCTCAAAATACTCGCTTTCGGTCCGCCAATCATCTGCGCGCCTTTCAGGTACAAGCTAAACGTCAGCGATGTGCCGATCACCACCAGATAGAAAAATGCCAGAATCAAACTGCCATTGACCACGAAGTCCGTTCCCTCTCCGGCATAGAACGGGAGCAGGATCAGGCCACCTATCAGCATGCTCCAGCCAACAATCGGCAGCGTACCGTAACGGGCGATAAGCGTAGAGGGATAGGTGGTATAGAACGCGGCGGCAAAGGCGGAGGCAATCCCCCAGAACAGCGCGGCAGGGGAAATAGACAGCGAGGTTGGGTTGCCGTGAGTCACCAGCAAGAACGTGCCAATAAGCGAGGTCAGAATGGCGGTGAACACTAAAATACCCGGTCGTGCTTTACGTACCACGGAGAACCACGCCACGATAATGGTCGGTGACAAAAATTGCAGCACCGTTGCGGTGGCGGCGTTGGATTTTTCAATGGTCAGCAGAAAAGTCAGCTGTACAGTGAGCGCGCCGACCACGGAAAAGATCAGCAGGCTGATGGCGTCTTTGCGATTTTTGATGATGGAAAAGACTTTGTCGCCGTGCACAAACGAGAGCATCAGCAGAATGAGTCCGGCGAAAATCAGGCGCGTCATGGTCAAAAACTGCGATGACATCTGACTTTGCTCCATGATGTACTGCGCGCAAACGCCCGAACTTCCCCATAATACGGCGGCTATCAGGACGTTCATCATCCCTCTTCTGGTGGAACTCATTATTTCCTCGGCATGGTTGTATTGTCTTATTTGTGTGCAGGTATCATATCAGAGATGGTATGGATCTCTGCCTGCACATCCGCCATCAGCCAGTCATTAAAGATTTTCACCTCAGGGCGCATAGCCGCGTGCTGTGGTGTGACGATGTAGTATGACCATGTCAGAGGCCAGCGGACGTTGGGATGAAGTTGGACCAGTTGCCCGTCAGTAAGAAGTTGTTGCACCAGCGCGCGGCGCACAATGGCCACACCCTGACCACTGAGTGCTGCCAGAATCACGGTGGCGGTGGAGTTGATGTGCAGCCTGCTTTCGCGTGTAGCGGGAGCATGGGTAGCATTCAGGACATCGTCCCAGGAAGGAAAATTGGCACCGTGGTGGGGGGTATCATCATGGATCAGCTTCTGTGTGACCAACCATTCACCACAGGATATTTTTTCTATTGGCGCGAGGCGCGGGCTGCAGACCAGAACGGCTTCTTCATCCATCAGCCAGGTTTTGTTGACTCCTGGCCAGTCGCCTTTTCCGCAGCGCACGCCCAAATCCGCTTCGCCGTGGGCGACATCCATCAATTTTTCCGTCACGTTCAGACGTAGTTCGATATTTTCATGCGCCTGCGAGAAACGGTTGAGACGACTCATCAGCCAGTTCATCACCAGTACCTGAGAGGCGGTGATGATTACCACTGAGCGTGCCCGACGACCGCGCAGTTTATTCAGCCCGGATTCGAGGTTATCCAGTCCTTGGGTAATGTCGCGTAATGCGTCCTGCGCTTCACTGACCAGCGTGAGGCGCTCT